>JALOSF010000181.1 GCA_025458525.1 Cypionkella sp.
CGGACAGCATCCGCGTCTTCCCGTCCTACGACCCGGATGACCGCAACAATGTTGGCTACGACTATGGCCGCGTTCAGTACTTCCCGGATTTCGACCCTGATGGTGACAGGCAGGTGTTCAGTGGGGATGGCCGAGGCGGCAGCCAGGCCGGCGCGGAAAAAGACATTGCGTTGATCTCGATGCGACAGCCCCTGGGCGACACATTTGGAACGTTCGGGATCGACTGGGGCTTCAATGGCGGGCCCGTGAACGTGCTCGGATATCCCGGCAAGTATGGCCGCAACCTGATGCACGACACCGGAACTGTCTGGAAAGGCGGCGTCGATGACAATTACCTGTTCCGCTCGGACCTTGAGATCAACAGCGGCAATTCCGGCGGGCCGATCTATTACACAACGGCGAAAGGCCCTTACGTCGTCGGGCTTGTTTCCACAGGGGCGGCCGCGGTGGATGTCGGGGGGCATCGCCACTGGCTTGAAGACGCCATGCGCGCCAATGACAGCCTGATGGGCGGCGGGCGACCGGGCTATGTCGTCGATATCGCGCGGCTCTACGAGGCGGCGTTTGACCGGCGCTTCGACACGCAAGGGCTCAATTTCTGGATCGACCGCTTCGAAGCGGGGCAAACGATGCGCGGCCTCGCGGCCTCATTCCTCGACAGCGTCGAGTTCACCCGCCGCTTCGGCGATGACGACATGATGTCGAACGCGCAGTTCGCGTCGCGGCTCTACGCCAACGTGCTGGACCGCGCGCCGGATCAGGCTGGGCTGAATTTCTGGGTGACCACCATGGCGCGTGGGGCCTCGCGGGAAACGGTGCTGATCGAATTCGCCGGCAGCGCCGAGAATGTGCGCGCCACCGGTTATCTCGACGGCCTGCGCGATCTCGGCAATGGCTTCTGGAGCTTGTAGCGCCCGCCGGCTCGGGGGGCTTGCTCTGCGCAGACCCCGCGAGCACGAGGTCGGCGAACTCGCCAGGTCAAACGACACGTCAGGAAAAAATGGCGCGGGCGACGGGGCTCGAACCCGCGACCTCCGGCGTGACAGGCCGGCACTCTAACCGACTGAGCTACGCCCGCGCTTGGCCGTGCGGGCGATGCCCTCAACGGTCGGGCGGGGATAGGCGAGGGTGTTCCGGGTGTCAAGCGCGCCGTGTGCGCCGAGGGCGCATTTCGCGGGGATGGGCTTACCAGGTGCGCCATCCGCCATTGTCGACATGCACGAGCCCGTTCCAATACACCTTGTGGCCGCCGGTTTCGGGCAGCGTCTTGACGAAATCGAGGACACTGCGCGGGCGCTGGCCGGGCACGCGGAAATCAACCGCGCGGCAGTTGCGGTGCAGCGAATTGCGGCGGGCGCGCCAGGCCGGCCGATAGGTGGACGTGACGCGCACCGCGCCGTAGCGCTGCACCACGGCGTCCAGCACGCGCCGCAAATCAACTGGCAGGCAGCGCAACGACACCCCGGGGTCGGTGGAAATGCCGTTGACGATCGCCTCGCCCGAAGGTTCGCGGGGTTCAAAGTCGAGCGAGCGCTGTTCGGGCGTGCGGCGGGGCCATGTCGGCTCCTCGTCCTCATCATCGGGATTGGAGCGCGGCGCCTCGGCCGGTCGCTGCGGCGGCTGCGGCGCGTTCGGCGCGGGCCTCGCGGCGGGCTCGTTCTGCGCCGGTTGCGGCGCTGACGCCGGCGCGGCCTCCTCTGCAGGCGGCGCCGTGGTGGGGCCCGGAGCCGTGTCGCCGATCGGGGCGAGATCAAAGGGGCGCGGCGGGGGCAGGGGAGCGACCACCGCCAGCCCGGCCAGCGCCATGCCGCAGAGGCTGGCCGCAAAAGCAATCGAGGCCCACATCAAACCGCGTCGCTGACGCTGGCGCGCCCGCCACGGGTGCAGGATGACAAGCGGGCTGACCAACCGGCAAAGACCTTCTGATGACGCGGGTCGCGCCCTTTGGGGCCGCCGGTATAGTTGGCTCACAGGGCTTCGTCACCCCGGATTGCGTCCTTTGACGCACTTGCGAAGGGGGCGGGGGTCAGCTATCCCCAGCATCGGATTGCGATTTTGAATCTTTTGAAATCGCAACAGCAGGGGCTCGTCAGAAGCTTCGCGACAACGCACGACGGCCGCTCTCGCGCCGCATCGGCCACGCAGGGGACATGGACGTTATGACAGGCGTTTTGGCTGACTATTTGCCGCTCGTCATCTTCATCGGCCTGTCCCTCGTGATCGGCCTCGCCTTGCTGATCGCGCCCTTCATCGTCGCCTACAAGGCCCCGGACGCCGAGAAATTGTCGGCCTATGAGTGCGGCTTCAACGCTTTCGACGATGCGCGCATGAAATTCGATGTGCGCTTTTATCTGGTGTCGATCCTGTTCATCATCTTTGATCTGGAAATCGCGTTTCTGTTCCCGTGGGCCGTGGCCTTCAGCGACATGAGTATGACGGCCTTCTGGTCGATGATGGTGTTCTTGGGCGTGCTGACGGTTGGCTTTGCCTATGAATGGAAGAAGGGGGCGCTCGAATGGGAGTGATGACCGGAGCCAATACTGCGGGCGCGGATCGCGAAGTCGCGACCCAAGCGCTGAACCGCGAGCTTCAGGACAAGGGGTTCCTGCTGACCTCGACCGAGGATATCATCAATTGGGCGCGCAACGGGTCGCTGCACTGGATGACCTTCGGTCTGGCCTGCTGCGCGGTGGAAATGATGCATGTCGCCATGCCACGCTATGATCTGGAGCGGTTTGGCACAGCCCCGCGCGCATCGCCGCGCCAGTCGGACCTGATGATCGTGGCAGGCACGCTCACGAACAAGATGGCGCCTGCTTTGCGCAAGGTCTATGACCAGATGCCAGAGCCGCGCTATGTTATATCTATGGGGTCCTGCGCGAATGGCGGGGGCTATTACCATTACAGCTATTCAGTTGTGCGCGGCTGTGACCGGATCGTGCCTGTGGATATCTATGTCCCCGGCTGCCCCCCGACCGCAGAGGCGCTGCTCTACGGCATCTTGCAGCTGCAACGCAAAATCCGCCGCACTGGCACGCTGGTCAGGTAAGGGGAACTCATGTCCGAAGCCCTTCACGAAATTGCAGCCCAGCTTGACCTGCGGATGTCTGATGTCGTTGTGCGCCACGACATTGCTTTCGGCGAATTGACTGTGGTCACGACGCAATCGGGCTTGCTCAAACTGGTGCGCCATTTGCAACAGGATGAAAATCTACGGTTTTCGACGCTGGTCGACATGACCGGGATTGACCATCCGGGGCGCAAGCGGCGCTTTGATCTGGTCTATCACTTCCTGTCAATGTATCGAAACCACCGCATCCGGCTAAAGGTCGAAGTGGGCGAGCAGGACATCGTGCCGTCCATCACTGGGATTTTCCCGGCGGCGAATTGGTTCGAGCGCGAAGTGTTCGATATGTTTGGCATTCTGTTCTCGGGGCACCCGGACCTGCGCCGCATCCTGACGGATTACGGCTTTCGCGGCCACCCGTTGCGCAAGGATTTCCCGACCACCGGCTACACCGAAGTGCGCTATGACGAAACGCTCAAGCGCGTCGTCTATGAGCCTGTGCAACTGGTGCAGGAATACCGCCAATTCGACTTCATGTCGCCGTGGGAAGGCGCGCAATATGTGCTGCCGGGCGACGACAAGGGGGCCAAGGCGTGAAAACTGGCCTGACCATCGGCATGACGGCCACGCATACCTTCCGGGTGGAAGAGCGGCATACTGTGCGCGCGCTGTTCTCGGAAGAAGGGGCGTTTCCGACCATGCCCGCAGTCTTTGCCACAGCCTATATGACTGGGCTGATGGAATGGGCCTGCGTGGAACTGGTCAAACCGTTCTATGAACCGCACGAGGACAGCCTCGGGGTTCATGTCGATTTCAGCCATGTCGCGCCGACCCTGCCGGGGCAGGTTGTGACCGTCACCGCAGAACTGACCGCGATTGACGGGCGCAAGCTGTCCTTCTTTGTCCGCGCCCATGACGGGGTGGACCTGATCGGCGAGGGCCGCCACCAGCGCGCAATCATCGACACGCATAAATTCGCAGACAAGCTTGCCGCCAAGCGCGCGGCCACCTTGCAGGAGGTCTGAGATGGACGGCGATATCCGCAACTACAGCGACAAGGCCCGCGACGCCAAGACCGCGGAACAGCAGATCCGCAATTTCAACATCAATTTCGGCCCCCAACACCCTGCTGCGCATGGGGTTTTGCGGCTGGTGCTGGAACTGGATGGCGAGATTGTGGAGCGTTGCGACCCCCATATCGGGCTGTTGCATCGCGGCACTGAAAAGCTGATGGAAAGCCGCACCTATCTGCAAAACCTGCCCTATTTCGACCGGCTCGACTATGTGGCGCCGATGAACCAGGAACATGCCTGGTGCTTGGCGATCGAAAAGCTGACAGGCGTGCAAGTGCCGCGCCGGGCGTCCTTGATCCGGGTGCTTTACAGCGAAATCGGGCGCGTGCTGAACCATTTGCTGAACGTGACCACGCAGGCCATGGATGTGGGCGCGCTGACCCCGCCGCTTTGGGGCTTTGAAGAGCGCGAAAAGCTGATGGTGTTCTATGAACGCGCCTGCGGCGCGCGGCT
>JALOSF010000024.1 GCA_025458525.1 Cypionkella sp.
TACACCGCCGATCAGCTGAAGTAACGGGCGCGATCCGCGGGCCTGCCTGCCCCTTTTTCCGGCAGGCAGGCCCGTTTGCTTTGGGAGAGATGATGGCAACGCTTCTGGAAATGCGCGGGATCAGCAAGCTGTTTCCCGGGGTCAAGGCGCTTGACCGGGTCAACCTGACGGTCGAGGCGGGTGAGATCCACGCGATCTGCGGCGAGAATGGCGCCGGGAAATCCACCCTGATGAAGGTGCTGTCGGGGGTCTATCCGCATGGCAGCTATGACGGCGAGATCGTCTATGACGGCAAGACACTGGCCATGAAATCCATCGCCGATTCCGAGGCGAAGGGCATCATCATCATCCATCAGGAACTGGCGCTGGTGCCACTGTTGTCGATTGCCGAGAATCTGTTTCTGGGCAACGAGGTGGCCACGGGTGGTGTCATCAACTGGCCCAAGGCGTTTCAGAAAACCTCGGAACTGCTGCGCAAGGTCGGGCTCAAGGAACCGCCCGGCACGATCGTCGGCAAGCTGGGCGTCGGCAAGCAGCAGCTGATCGAGATCGCCAAGGCGCTGGCCAAGGATGTGCGGCTTCTGATCCTCGATGAACCCACTGCCGCCTTGCAGGAAAACGACAGCCAGAAACTGCTTGACCTGATGCTGGAGTTGAAGGCGCAAGGCGTGACGCAGATCATCATCAGCCACAAGCTGAACGAGATCGGCCGTGTCGCGGACCGGATCACCATCATTCGCGATGGCACCACGGTTTCCACCCTGAACCGCGACGAGATTGCCGAGGACCGCATCATCCGCGACATGGTCGGCCGCGACATGTCGCACCGTTACCCTGAACGCACCCCGAACCCGGGCGAGATGCTGATGGAGGTCAGGGGCTGGAACGTGTTCCACCCCGACCAGAAGGACCGCCAGATGATCCGCGAGGCCGCCTTCAGCGTGCGGCGCGGCGAAATCGTCGGCATCGCCGGGCTGATGGGGGCAGGGCGCACCGAACTGGCGATGAGCCTGTTCGGTCACAGCTATGGGCGCGGCATCACCGGCACGGTCACGATGAACGGCAAGCCGGTCGATACCTCGACCGTGACAAAGGCGGTGGAGGCGGGGCTTGCCTATGTGACCGAGGACCGCAAGGCGCTTGGCCTGATCCTCGAGGAACCGATCCTGCGCAACATCAGCCTGGCCAACCTTGCCGGCGTCGCGCTGCGCGGCGTGCTGAACAAGGGGCGCGAGGCGCAGGTGGCCGAGGATTACCGCCGCGCGATGAACATCCGCACCCCGAACGTGCAGCAAAAGGTGGTCAACCTGTCGGGCGGCAACCAGCAAAAGGTGGTGCTGTCGAAATGGCTGTTCACCGACCCGCAGGTTCTGATCCTTGACGAGCCGACGCGCGGCATCGATGTGGGCGCGAAGTTTGAAATCTACAGCATCATGAACCAGTTGGCCGCCGATGGCCGGGGCATCGTGATGATCAGCTCGGAAATGCCCGAGCTTCTGGGCATGTGCGACCGCATCTATGTGATGAATGAGGGCCGGATCGTGGGCGAGCTGTCCCGCGCCGAGGCCAGCCAGGAACGCATCATGGCCATGATCCTGAATTCTGTGGGGAAGGCGGCTTAAATGTCGGAAAAGAGCTATCTGGGCAGTCACCTGCGCGAGTATGGAATGATCATGGCGCTCGTCGCCATCGTGTTCTTCTTTACCGTGATCGTGCGCGCCAGCATCGATGTCGATTTCCTGTCGGCGCAGAACATCACCAACCTGTTCTTGCAGAACTCTTACGTCATCATCATGGCGCTGGGGATGCTTCTGGTCATCGTCGCCGGGCATATCGATCTGT
Source organism: Cypionkella sp. (assembly GCA_025458525.1). Taxonomy (GTDB): domain Bacteria; phylum Pseudomonadota; class Alphaproteobacteria; order Rhodobacterales; family Rhodobacteraceae; genus Pseudotabrizicola. Next base: position 1,843 of record JALOSF010000024.1, read on the forward strand.
CGGTCGGCTCGGTCGTGGGCTTTACCGGCGCGGTGGCGGCGGTGCTGACCGTCAACCTGGGCTGGCCTGTGCTGGCGGTGATCCCGGCCTGTCTGATCGTGGGCGGGCTGATCGGGGCGGCGCAGGGCTATTGGGTCGCCTATTGGAAGATCCCGTCGTTCATCGTGACGCTGGCGGGGATGCTGGTGTTCCGCGGGCTGACGCTTTGGCTGCTGAACGGGCAGAACATCGGGCCGTTTCCACGCGCGTTCCAGTCGCTTTCGACCGGGTTTTTGCCCGACCTGTTCGGCGAGGCCGATCAGGCGCTGTTGGGGATGGAGCGGCTGAACGGCACGGCGCTGTTGATCGTTGTGCTGGCGGCGCTGGTGGTGGTCTGGCTGGGCCTGCGCAAACGCACGCAAGACGCGGCCTTTGGCATCACGCCGGAACCTGCGGCGGTGTTCTGGGTGCGCAACGCCATCGTTTGCGGTGCGCTGATCTTTGTCGGCTACAAGCTGGCGATCTTTCGCGGCCTGCCCAATGTGGTGATGATCCTTGCCGTGCTGACCGTGGTCTATGCGTTTTTCACTGAGAACATGACCAGCGGGCGGAGGATCTATGCGCTGGGCGGCAATGAGAAAGCCGCCAAGATGTCGGGGATCAAGACCGAACGGCTGGTGTTCTTCTGCTTTGTCAACATGGGTGTTCTGGCGGCCCTCGCGGGCATGATCGTGGCCGCGCGCCTCAACTCCTCCACCCCAAAGGCGGGGGCCGGGTTCGAGCTTGACGTGATCGCCGCCGTGTTCATCGGCGGGGCGTCGATGACCGGCGGGTCGGGCAAGATTGTCGGTGTCGTCGTGGGCGCGCTGATCATGGGGGTGATGAACAACGGCATGTCGATCCTTGGCATCGGCATCGACTATCAGCAGGTGATCAAGGGGCTGGTGCTGCTGGCTGCTGTGATCTTCGACGTTTACAACAAGAACAAATGAGGTGCGCGATGCTACTTTCGCAAATCATCACCGACACCGGGATCAAGGTTGTCGCGCGCGAGGGGTCAGAGGCCGCCATCGTGCAGGGAGCGGCCAGCACCTATGCGCTCGCGCTGGAGGCGGCGAATTCTGGCCGCAGCCTGTCGCAGGTGATCGCCGGTCATGGTCTGGGCCCGGCGGTTGATCTGCTGCGTCTTGCCGCCGAGGGGCGGCTGACCCATCCGATCACCCACCCCGATCCGGCGCATCTGCATCTGACCGGAACCGGCCTGACCCATCTTGGCAGTGCCGCCACACGCGATGCGATGCATGCAAAGGCAAGCGCGGCGGACGCGACCGACAGCATGAAGATGTTCCGCCTGGGTCTGGAGGGCGGCAAGCCCGCGACCGGCCCCGGCGTGCAGCCCGAATGGTTCTACAAGGGAAATGGCGTGCATCTGGTGGCGCCCGGCGCCGCATTGACATCGCCCGGTTTCGCCCTTGACGGCGGCGAGGAGCCAGAGCTTGCGGGCATTTACCTGATCGCGGCGGACGGCACGCCCTGCCGCATCGGCTGGGCCTTGGCGAACGAATTTTCCGACCATGTGATGGAGCGCATCAATTATCTCTACCTCGCGCATTCCAAGCTGCGCCACGCCTCGATCGGCCCGGAAATCCTGGTGGGCGATCTGCCCGCCGATGTGCGCGGGTCCAGCCGCATCCGGCGCAACGGCGCGGTGATCTGGGAAAAGCCGTTCCTGTCGGGCGAAGCAAACATGTCGCACAGCTTTGCCAATCTGGAACATCACCATTTCAAATATGATCTGTTCCGCCAGCCCGGCGATCTGCATGTGCACATGTTTGGCACCGCGACCCTGTCTTTTGCCGATGGGATCAGGGCGGAACCCGGCGACGTGTTCGAAATCGAAGTGGCCGAGTTTGGCCTTCCCTTGACCAACCCGCTTGCCATCGCGGCCGATGTCGGCATGGCAACCGTTCATAGCTTGTGAGGACGACATGACTTTCAAACCCGCCAAATGGCCCCGTCATCTGCGCAGCCAGGAATGGTTCGGTGGCAATGGCCGCGACCAGATCTATCACCGCGGCTGGATGAAGAACCAAGGTCTGCCGCATGACCTGTTCGATGGGCGCCCGGTGATCGGCATTCTGAACACCTGGTCGGAACTGACGCCGTGCAACGCCCATCTCAACGATCTTGCCCAGCGGGTGAAGCATGGCATTTACGAGGCGGGCGGCTTCCCGGTCGAAGTGCCGGTGTTTTCCGCCTCTGAATCCGCCTTTCGCCCCACGGCGATGATGTTCCGCAACCTCGCCGCGATGGCGGTCGAGGAGGCGATGCGCGGCCAGCCGATGGATGGCTGCGTGCTGCTGGTCGGCTGCGACAAGACCACGCCCAGCCTGCTTATGGCGGCGGCTTCCACCGACCTGCCGTCCATCGTGGTGACGGGCGGGCCGATGCTGAACGGCTACTATCGCAACGAACGCGTCGGCTCGGGCACCCACCTGTGGAAATTCTCGGAGGCCGTTAAGGCCGGCGAGATGACGCAGGAAGAATTCGCCGAAGCCGAGGCCAGCATGTCGCGCAGCCCCGGTTCGTGCAACACGATGGGCACCGCCAGCACGATGGCGTCGATGGCCGAGGCGCTGGGGATGGCCCTGTCGGGCAATGCCGCGATCCCGGCCGTTGACTCACGGCGCCGCGTGATGGCGCAACTGACCGGGCGGCGCATCGTGCAGATGGTCAAGGACGATCTGAAACCGTCCGATATCCTCAAGAAAGAGGCGTTCGAAAACGCGATCCGCACCAATGCCGCCATCGGCGGGTCCACCAATGCGGTGATCCACATCCTTGCCATCGCGGGCCGCGTCGGCATCGACCTGACGCTTGATGACTGGGACCGCTGCGGCCGCGATGTGCCCACGATCGTGAACCTGATGCCATCGGGGAAATACCTGATGGAGGAGTTCTTCTATGCCGGCGGTCTGCCGGTCGTGATCAAGCGCCTTGGCGAGGCGGGGCTGCTGCACAAGGACGCCCTGACCGTCTCGGGCGAGACGATGTGGGATCAGGTCAAGGATGTGAAAAACCACAATGAGGATGTCATTCTGCCCACCGACAAGGCCTTGACCAAATCGGGCGGCGTGGTGGTGGTCAAGGGCAACCTTGCGCCAAAGGGCGCGGTTCTCAAACCCTCGGCCGCCAGCCCGCATTTGATGGTGCATCGTGGCCGTGCCGTGGTGTTTGAAGACATCGACGACTACAAGGCAAAGATCAACGATCCGGATCTCGACATCGACGAAACCTGTGTGATGGTGTTGAAAAATTGTGGCCCGCGCGGCTATCCCGGCATGGCCGAGGTCGGCAACATGGGCCTGCCGCCCAAGGTGTTGAAAAAGGGCATCACCGATATGGTCCGCATTTCGGATGCGCGGATGTCAGGCACGGCCTATGGCACCGTCTGCCTGCACACGTCGCCCGAGGCGGCGGCAGGCGGGCCGCTGGCCGTGGTGCGCAACGGCGATTTCATCGAACTCGACGTGCCAAACCGCCGCTTGCACCTTGATATTTCGGACGAAGAACTGGCGGCCCGTCTGGCCGCATGGGTGCCCACGCACCAGACCTACGAGTCGGGCTATGGCTGGTTGCACCAGCAGCATGTGATGGGCGCCGATACCGGGGCGGATCTGGGCTTCCTCAAAGGGTGCCGGGGCGCGCCCGTCGGCAAGGACTCGCACTGATGGCTGCGATGAAGGTCGCGCTCGTCGGCATCGGCAAGATCGCCGTCGATCAGCATGTGCCCGCCCTTGCCGCCAGCCCCGACTGGACGCTGGCGGCAACGGTGTCGCGGTCTGGCACTGTGGACGGGGTCGAGGCATTCACCGACATCGCCACGATGCTGGCCGCGCGCCCCGACATCGGCATGGTCTCGCTTGCCTTGCCGCCGGTGCCACGTTTTGCCTATGCCGAGGCCGCCTTGCGCGCGGGTCGGCATGTGATGCTGGAAAAGCCGCCGGGGGCGACCTTGGCGGAAATCCACGCGTTACAGGCGCTGGCCGACCGACAGGGTGTCACGCTTTATGCCACCTGGCACAGCCGGATAGCCCATGCGGTCGCCCCGGCAAAGGCCTGGCTGGCGGACAAGACCATCACCCGCGCCCATATCACCTGGCGCGAGGATGTGCGCAAATGGCACCCCGGTCAGGATTGGGTGTTCGAGCCGGGCGGAATGGGTGTGTTCGATCCCGGTATCAACGCCCTGTCGATCCTGACCGAGATCCTGCCCGCGCCTGTGCATCTGCGCTCTGCCGAGCTTGAGTTTCCCGAAAACCGCCAGACGCCGATCGCCGCTCGGTTGGCCTTTTCGGGGCATGTGACCGCGGATTTCGACTGGCGTCAGACCGGACCGCAAACCTGGGACATCGAGGTCGAGACGACCGAAGGGCCAATGGCGCTGCGGATGGGTGGCAACCTGCTTGAAATCGGTGGCCAACCGTCGCTCGGGGCCAATACCATCATGGACGAATACCCGGCGCTTTATGCCCGGATGGCAGAACTGGTCGCGGCGGGCAGATCAGAGGTGGATCTGTCCCCGATGATCCATGTGGCCGATGCCATGACCCTTGGCAAACGCATCACCACGGATGCCTTTCATTTCTGACCCATCCCCCGTTACTCAAGTTCACGCGCGGGGGCCGGGTCACGCCCCCGGGTCCGCCGACAACCACCGGAGACTGATATGCTGACAGGCAAGCACCTTATCGCGGGCGACTGGATCGCCGGGGCCACCACCTTCGGCTCGGCTCCGGCCCATGGCCCATCGCATGACTTTGCGGTGGGAACACCCGCCTTGGTGGATGCGGCGGTGCGCGGGGCCGAGGCGGCCTTCCCCTCGTTCTCCGCGCTGCCGCGAGAGGAGCGCGCGCAGTTTCTTGAGACGATTGCCGCCGAAATCGACGCGCGCGGGGCGGCAATCACCGAAATCGGCACGCAGGAAACCGGCCTGCCCGCGGCGCGGCTGGAGGGTGAGCGCGGGCGCACCACGGGGCAGTTGCGGCTTTTTGCGCAGCATATCCGCGCCGACGATTATCTGGACCGGCGTCACGATGCGGCCTTGCCCGACCGTCAGCCGCTGCCCCGGCCCGAGTTGCGCATGATCCAGCGCCCGATCGGGCCGGTCGCGGTGTTTGGGGCGTCGAACTTTCCGCTGGCGTTTTCCGTGGCGGGGGGCGACACGGCCAGCGCGCTTGCCGCGGGCTGTCCGGTCGTGGTCAAGGGCCATTCCGCCCATCCCGGCACAGGCGAGATCGTGGCGCAAGCGATTGATGCCGCCCGCAAATCCTGCGGCCTGCATCCGGGCGTGTTCAGCCTTGTGCAAGGGGGCAAGCGTGATGTGGGCGAGGCGTTGGTGCAGCATCCGCTGATCCGTGCGGTGGGCTTTACCGGGTCTTTGGGCGGCGGGCGCGCATTGTTTGATCTGTGCGCCCGGCGGCCCGACCCCATCCCGTTCTTTGGCGAATTGGGCAGCGTCAACCCGATGTTCCTGTTGCCCGAGGCCCTTGCCGCGCGGGGCGATGCGATTGCCAAGGGCTGGGCCGCCAGCCTGACCATGGGGGCAGGGCAGTTCTGCACCAACCCCGGTCTTGCCGTGCTGATCGACGGGCCGCAGGCAGATGCCTTTGTCGCGGCGGCGCAATCCGCGCTGGGGCCGGTCGCGCCCCAGACCATGCTGACCGATGGCATGGCCGATGCCTATCGCACGGGCCGCGACCGGATGGCTGCGGCGCCGGGGGTGCGGTCGCTTTTGGCCACGTCTTGCGACGGGCGCAGCGCAACCCCCAACCTGTTCGAGGTGTCGGGTCAGGACTGGCTGTCGAACCACGCGCTGGCCGAGGAGGTGTTCGGCCCGCTGGGTCTGGTCATCCGCGTGGCAGACAGCGCGGAAATGCTGGCCATCGCCCAAGCCCTCGACGGGCAACTGACCTGCACGCTCCATCTGGATGCGGGGGACACGGGTCTTGGCCAAAGCCTGATGCCGATCCTGGAACGCAAGGCAGGCCGCGTTTTGGCCAATGGCTTCCCCACCGGGGTAGAGGTGGCAGACAGCATGGTGCATGGCGGGCCCTATCCGGCCAGCACCAATTTCGGCGCCACCTCGGTTGGCACGTTATCGATCCGGCGCTGGCTGCGTCCGGTCTGCTATCAGAACATGCCCGAGGCGCTGTTGCCTGCCGATCTGCGCTAAAGCGGCACGATATCGACGCTGTGGCTGCCGGTCTGATTGCCGTCCAGCCGCAGCATGCCCGTCACAGGTGCCACATCGGCATAGTCGCGGCCAAAGCCAATGTCGATGTGATCCCGAGCGGCAAAGCAGGCGTTGGTCGGATCATAGTCGATCCAGCCCATTTCCTCGCCGCCCCAGGCCCGCACCCAGGCATGCATGGCATCGGCCCCCGTCAGCCGCGGTTTGCCCGGAGGCGGGTCGGTGCGCAAATAACCGGCAACATAGGCCGCCGGGACGCCCAGGGTGCGCAGCGCCCCGACCATGATATGGGCGAAATCCTGACAGACGCCCCGCGCCGCCGCAAAGGCCTCGGCCGGGGGGGTGTCCACTGTGGTGGCGGCAGGGTCAAAGGTCATGTGCCGGTGCAGGGCGCGCCCCGTTTGCTCCACCAGATCGCGCACGGTGGTGCAGCCTGCCGCAAAATCGCGGGCAAAGCCGGCGATGGCCGGATCGGCCGGGATGCGCCGCGACGGCAAGGTAAAGTGATGCGGCGCCCGTGGGCCTACGCTGTGATGTGCCGCAATTTCGCGTTCAAGATCGGACAGGGGGACCGAGATATCCAGAAGCGGCTCTGCCATCCGGTCCACCTCGGCGGTCAGTATCAATTCAAGCGCGGTGTGGCCAGAGGGGATGCTGGCCTCGATCACCTGCGTGCCGAAGAAGTCGTGAAACCGGCTTTGCGGGCCAACATCCGGGGTCAGCGTGACGCTGGAGTGCCGCACGGATTGCATCCCCGCCACCTCGGCGGGCAGGATACGAAACAGCTGTCGGCCCGCGCCGGTCGGGCGGTCAAAGGCATAGCGGATGATCAGCTTGAGGGAATAGGCTGTCACGTCAGATAGGCCTCGGTCAACAGGTCGGAAAGCTGGGCGAGGGTTGCACGCAGCTCGGCCAGGGCTTCGGTGGTCAGGCTTTCGGGTGTTGCGGTCGCGACCTCTACCTGAGCGCGCAGCAGGGCGCGGCCAAGGTCGGACAATTGACCCAGCGGCGCCGCGCCCGGCAGCGCCTGCACCTGATCCCACAACCCGTCAAGCAGGTGGCGCAAGGAGCGCGGGTTCATCGGATCGAGCGCCAGAAGATCGATCACCGTCTCGCGCGAGGATGAAACGCTGAACCGGCGGCGATGGGTCAGCACGCTGTCCCCCAGTTCGATGCACAGGTCCAGCGCGCCCGGTGGCGCCGCGCCATCGGCAAAACGCTCCAGCACGGCGGTCATGCCAAGCGCGCGTTCCAGTTGCCGCCCGATTGAGAGAAAGCGCCAGCCAAAGAAGCGATACATGTTTTCATGCACAAGCCCGGAAAACCCGGCCAGTTTTCGCAGCAAGGCCGAAAGCGCGCGCGCGGCGTCATCGCCCGCAGCGACCCGTTCGGCCATGCGCCGGGCGCTTTTGTTCAAATCATTCAGCGCCGACCAGCCATCCGGGGAAAAGCGGTCGCGCACCTGACCGGCTGCGCCAACCGCGGCCCCCAGCGACTCGAGCAGGCCATGGGCGATGCCAACCGTGCCGTCCACGCCATAGGTGGCAAGGGCGGCATCCATCTCTTGCTGAAGCGCAAGGCCCGCGCGCCCGCTTTCGGCAAGGCGGATATGGCGTGCCCGCAGCAGGCGCACGATGCCCTCGGTGCGTTCGACATAGCGGCCCAGCCAGTACAGATTGTCCGCCGCGCGCGACGGCAAGGCCCCCGGTGTGCTGCGCCGATAGGGCCCTGTCGGGGCGCTGACCAGGCTATGGGGGGGCACTTCCTCCCTGCTGACGATCCAGACATCGGCAGCGCCGCCACCGCGTTGCATGGCCAGCGCGGTCGGATCGGCTGTGGCGCCAATGCGGGCAAAGCCGCCTTGCATGACCTGCCATCCGTCCGGCGTCCGCGCAAGGAACACCCGCAGGCTCATCGGGCGGGGGGTCAGGCGCCCGTCGATCAGCGCCGGAGTGGTGGAGAGTGTCACCGCCTCTTGCGCCACCAGATCGGGGCCTTCCTGGTGCAGGCGCCGCGCCAGATGATCGGGCAAAAGGCTGCCCGCCGGGGTGCTTTCGCCCTGTCGGTCAAAGGGCAGGCCGGTGCCGAAGGCGGGCGACAGCACCAGATGACCGGGGTTGGCCAGAACCTCGGCCCGTTCTGCCGCGCCCCCGCACCACCATGTGGCGATATTCGGCATGGCCAAGGGCACGCCCGTCAGGTGCAGCGACAATTTGGGCAGAAAGGCCATCAAGGCACGGGTTTCAAGCACGCCAGAGCCAAGACAGTTGACCATGGTCAACCCGCCCTGACGCAGCGCCGCCACCATGCCGGGGGTGCCGATGCGCGAGGCGGGGTCAAGTTCCAGCGGGTCGGCATAGCTTGCGTCCAGACGGCGCCACAGAACATCGACCGGCCGCAGCCCCGACACGGTGCGCACCATCAGACGGCCCTGATCGACCGTCAGATCCTCGCCCTGAACCAGCGAGACGCCAAGATAACGGGCGATCCAGGCCTGTTCGAAATAGGTTTCGTTCAGCGGGCCGGGCGAGAGGATGGCCACGCGGCCATCGCGGCCCTGACGCAGGCCCAGCAGGGCATCACGAAAGTCGCGGAAGAAGCCAGCCAGACGGTGGACGTTCTGCCCGGCAAAGACATCTGAAAAGGTGCGCGAGGTGGCAACGCGGTTTTCCAGCGCATAGCCTGCGCCCGAAGGGGCTTGTGTCCGGTCGGCCAGCACCCACCATCGCCCATCCGGCCCGCGCCCGATTTCAAACGCCACGAAATGCAGGAAATGCCCCGAGGCCGGGCGCACCCCTACCATCGGGCGCAGCCATTCGGGATTGCCCGCCACCAGAGAGGCCGGCAGATGCCCGCCCGCCACCAGCCGGTTTTCGCCATAAAGATCGGCCATCACCCGTTCAAGAAGATCGGCGCGCTGGATAAGGGCGGGCGCAAGGGCGGACCAGTCGGCTTCGTCGATCAGGACCGGCAGATGGCTGAGGGGCCAAGGTCTTTCAATCGATTGGCCAGAGCCATATTGGCGGTAGAACACCCCGGAATCGCGCAGATATTGATCGGCACGCCCGGTCGCGCGGGCCAGGTCTTCATCGCTTTGGCGCTGGAGATGATCGATCAGCGGCGCCCAGAGCGGGCGTGTGCGGCCATCCGGCAGCATGAGTTCATCCGGCACGCCGGGAAATGGCCGATAGGCAGACAGGCCCCGATCCCGCAGCCCGACCTGCCTACCCGTCTTCACCCGCGCCGTTCCCGTGTTGTCCATGCCGGACTAGAGCCCGATGGGCCGTCGCAGGTCAAGCGTCAGCGGGAATTCCCGGTGCACCCGTTCCGCCATTGGCCGCACCCCGTGGCCCGGGCGGTGGCCCATCGGTTCGAAACGCGCCAGACGCCGCGCCTCGGCCTCGTTGCCGTTGACGGGGAAGGTGTCGTAATTGCGCCCGCCCGGATGGGCGACGTGATAGACGCAGCCCCCCAAGGGCCGCCCGGACCAGGTGTCGAAGATATCAAACGTCAGCGGCGCATCGACCGGCAGCACCGGGTGCATCGCCGAGGACGGCTGCCACGCCTTGTAGCGCACGCCCGCCACCGCCTCGCCGCCGCCCACCGGGGTCAGCGGCGTGACGCGCCCGTTGCACAACACCTGATAGCGCGACGGGTCGGCGGCAGTCAGCTTCACCTGCAACCGCTCGGTCGAGCTGTCGGTATAGCGCACCGTGCCGCCAATCGCCCCGGTCTCCCCCAGCACATGCCACGGCTCCAGCGCCTGACGCAGTTCCAGATGCACGCCTTCGTAAGCAACCTCGCCGCAGAACGGGAACCGGAACTCGGCCTGCGCCTTGAACCAATCTTCGCGCAGCGGAAAGCCGTACTGCGCAAGGTCTGCCAGCACATCGCGGAAATCCTGCCAGACATGGTGCGGCAGCATAAAACGGTCATGCAGCGCCGTGCCCCAGCGGGTCAGCTCCCCCTGGGCCGGGCTGGCCCAGAAGCGGGCGATCATCGCGCGGATCAGCAGTTGCTGCGCAAGGCTCATGCGCGGGTCTGGCGGCATCTCGAAGCCGCGAAACTCCACCAGGCCCAGCCGCCCGGTCGGGCCATCGGGGGAATAGAGCTTGTCAATGCAGATCTCGGCCCGGTGGGTGTTGCCCGTGACATCGGTCAGCATGTTGCGCAGCAAACGGTCCACCAACCACGGCATGGGGGCCGCGCCTTGGCCCGGATCGGGGATCTGCGCCAGCGCGATCTCCATCTCATAGAGCGCGTCGTGGCGCGCCTCGTCGATGCGCGGGGCCTGCGAGGTTGGCCCGATGAACAGGCCCGAGAACAGGTAGGACAGCGACGGGTGCCGGTTCCAGTGCAGGATCAGACTGCGCAGCAGATCCGGCCGGCGCAGGAAGGGACTGTCGTTCGGGGTCGCCCCGCCGACCACCACATGGTTGCCGCCGCCGGTGCCCGCATGTTTGCCGTCGATCATGAACTTGTCGGCGCCAAGGCGGCACAACCGCGCCTCCTCATAGACGGCGCTGGTGATGTCGACGCAATCCTGCCAGCTGTGGGCGGGGTGGACGTTCACCTCGATCACGCCGGGGTCGGGGGCGACGCGGATCACGTTCAGACGCGGGTCATGCGGCGGGGCGTAACCTTCGATATGCACCTGCAACCCCAGCCGCTTGGCCGCCAGTTCCGCTGCCGTGACCAGATCGAGGTAATCCTCGACCGACACCACCGGCGGCATGAACACGCACAGCCGCCCATCGCGCGCCTCGACCGACAGGGCGGTGCGGATCGAGCCGTCCAGCTCCACCTCACCCGACCCTTGTGCCACCTGCGCGCCCTGCGGCGTGCTGGCGGTGAAACTGGCCGAGGCTTGCGGCCGTGTCTCTGTCACCTCGGGGCTGTTCGGGATCGGCAGGGGCGGGCGTTCCACCGTGGGATCGACCGGGTTGATATAGGGGTATTGCGACGGCGGCAGCCAGGGCAGGCTTTCCAGCGGCAGGCGATAGCCGACCGGGCTGTCGCCGGGCACGAGGAACATATGCCCGCGCCGCAGCTTCCACCGCTCGGTCCGCCAGCGCCGACCCGTGGCGCGGCTTTGCCAGCTTTGCACCGGCAGCACAAAGCCCGACGGGTTGGTCAGCCCGCGGTTGAACACGGTGGCAAGGCGGTGGCGCTCCTCGGGGTCTTTCAGCTTCGAATTGGCGGGGGTCACGTTTTCGGGCAGGTTCGCCTCTTTGACCAGCCATTGCGCCGGGTCTTCATAGGCGGGCAGGATGCAGTCGGTTTCCAGCGCCAGATTTGTCGCGATCTCGGTCAGCAGGCGCTGCGCGTCATCGTTTGTCACGCCGGTCTGCGCGCCTTCCTCGGCGATCAGCGCGGGGTCGGACCAGATCGGCTGGCCATCGGTGCGCCAATAGAGCGAGAACGTCCAGCGCGGCAGCGTCTCGCCCGGATACCACTTGCCCTGCCCGTAATGCAGAAAGCCCCCCGGCGCAAAGCGGTTGCGCAGACGGCGGATCAGCCGGTCGGCCAGCACGCGTTTGGTGGGGCCGACGGCGGTCGTGTTCCACTCATCGGCCTCGAAATCGTCGATCGACACGAATGTCGGCTCGCCCCCCATCGTCAGGCGAACGTCACCCGCGGCCAACGCCGCATCGACCTTGTGGCCAAGCGCGTTCAACTCCTCCCACGCAGCATCGCTGAAGGGTTTGGTGATGCGCGGATGCTCGGCGATGCGCGCGACCTTCATGTCAAAGGCGAAATCGACCTCGGCAAAGCTGGCCATGCCGGAAATCGGGGCGGCGTTGCGATAATGCGGGGTCGCGGCCAGCGGGATATGGCTTTCGCCGGCCAAAAGGCCAGATGTCGGATCGAGCCCGATCCAGCCCGCGCCGGGCAGATAGACCTCGCACCAGGCGTGCAGATCGGTGAAATCAACCTCGGTCCCAGAAGGGCCATCCAGCGCCTTGAGGTCGGGTTTAAGCTGGATCAGATAGCCCGACACAAACCGCGCCGCGAACCCCAAATGCCGCAGCGCCTGCACCAGAAGCCAGCTTGAATCGCGGCAGGACCCGCTTTGCACGCCCAGCGTTTCCTCGGGCGTCTGCACGCCGGGTTCCATCCGGATGGTATAGCGCAGGGTGTTGGCCACCCGCGTGTTCAGCGCGACCACGAAATCGACGCTGCCCATCGCCGCCTTCGGCACGCCATCCAGAAACGCCTGCAACAGCGGCCCCGCAGGTTCGGCGCGGCGATAGATCGCCAGATCGTCGGTCAAGTCGGCCGGATATTCGAAGGGCCAGTCCTTGGCCGATTCCTCGACAAAGAAATCGAACGGATTATAGACCGTCATGTCGGCGACCAGATCGACCTCGATCTTCAACTCGCGCACGGGTTCGGGAAACACGAACCGCGCCAGCCAGTTGCCGAACGGGTCTTGCTGATGGTTCACGAAATGCCCGCCGGGACTGACCTTGAGCGCGTGCGAGATCACCCGCGTGCGGCTGTGCGGGGCAGGGCGCAGGCGCACCACCTGCGGCCCAAGCACCACGGGCCGGTCATATTTGTAATGGGTCAGGTGGTAGATCGCGGCCTTGATGGACATGGGCACTTTCTCGTGAAGGTCTGGACCTTGGTAACAGCAGCCGATGGTCGAGTATGGGTCAAGACCTCTATTGCATGCCATGGCGCGCGCCGCTGCCCAAAAGACGCCCAGCCCCCAAATCTTTGCGCAAAAGATGGGCAATGCGCAAAGGATGGGGCTGGGTTGCCTGTTTCTGTGCCATCAACGATCCGCGGTAATTCCCCGGATAGACCGCATCCCCGCCGCTATCTTGCCCGATTTCAGGATCAATACGGTCTGACAAACCCGTATCGTGTCTGCTGGGGGAAAAATGGATCGTCTGACTGAAATGGAAGCCTTTGCCACGGTCGTTGACCAGGGCGGGTTTACCGATGCTGCCAAAAAGATGGGAATATCGAAATCGGCGGTGTCAAAGCATGTGTCCGCTCTTGAGGCCCGCCTTGGCGCCCGGCTTTTGAACCGCACGACACGCAGGGTCAGCCCGACCGAAATCGGGCTTGCCTATTATGACCGCGCGCGCCGTGTTCTGAATGACGCGGGCGAGGCGGATGCGCTTGTCACTTCGATGCAATCGGCGCCCTCGGGTTTGCTGCGGATCAGCGTTGCCACTGATTTCGGCGTGAACCTGCTGTCGCCCATTCTGGGGGATTTCCTGCTGGAATATCCCGACATCACCGTGAACATGGTGCTGAACAACCGCTATGTGGAATTGATCTCCGAAGGGTTCGACATGGCGATCCGGGTGGGCGAGTTGGAGGACAGTTCGCTGCGCGCTCGCAAGCTGACCGATACGACCAAGCGGATGATCGCGTCCCCCAGTTATTTTCAGCGCTATGGCCGTCCGATGAAGATCGACGATCTGAACGACCACAAGCTGCTTCATTATTCCAACCAGGCCAATGGCAATGTGTGGAAGATCACCGCGCCATCGGGCGAAAAGCGGCAGGTGCGCACGGCAGGCTGGCTGACGGTCAATGACGGGCAATCGCTGCTGAACGCGGCGATTTCCGGGCTTGGCATCGCCTATCTGCCCAGCTTTCTGTATGCCGATGCGATGAAGGAAGGGCTGGTCGAGGAGGCTCTGCCCGGCCTGCCGACCGAGGTGCTTGGCATTTACGCGGTTTATCCCCCGGGGCGGTTCACCCAGCCCAAGGTGCGGGCCTTCATCGATTTTCTGGCGCGCCGCTATTCGGACAAGGGCCCCGACAAGTGGTGAGGTTTTTCTGACGCTTCCTCAAGGCGTAAACTGGGTCGAAGTCACCATGACTTCGACCCTTCTGTTTTGCTTGCGCCCGTCCTCTGTCAGGTTGCTGGCGCGCGGCGAGAGATAGCCCACGCCCTGCGCCTCGACCTGTGTGGGCGGGATGCCATGCACTTCGATCAGATGCTGGCGCACCGCTTCGGCCCGTTTGCGCGACAAGGCGATGTTGCCATCCAGCCCGCCCGACGCATCGGTATGCCCGACAAGCGCCACCGTCAGCCCCGGATTGTCGATAAGCCAGCCAGCAAGATCAATCAGCGAGGGATATTGCCCATCGGCAAGGGCCGCGCTGCCAGAGGCAAAGACCAGATCTTCAAGCGGAACCGACCCGCCCGAGGTCAAGCGGTCTGCCAGAGTGTCCGCGCCTGCGAGTGTGGCAGCGGTCTGTGGCGGCATAAGCGCCACCGGCTGCCCCGGAACCGGCGGCGCCTTGGTCGAAGCGACAAGCGCCGGTGGGGCCGCGTTTGCCGCCCCCCCCACATGGATCATCTGCACAAAGCCCGCAACCGAGGAACGGCTGACCACAAGGCTTACCACCTCGGCCCCGCGCTCGGCCGCGAAAAAGCGGAAATCGCCCAGATCGACATGCATGTCCGGCTCTGGCAGGATCAAGGTGCCATAGCGGAAATCAAAGCCGCCACAGGCCGCGGTTTCGCATTCGAACAGCGGGCGAAAGCCTGCTTCGACGAGTTGCGCGCGCAGCGGTGCGAGCAGTTCAAGCGTGCTTGCCCCGGGCGCATCGACGCGCCAGACGGTCTGGCGCATCGGCCCTTCGACCCGGCGGCTTGGCAACGTGCCCGCGCGAAACGGGCCGGTGGGAACGGCATAAGAGGTCAGGTCAGAGGTCTGGCCCGCGCTGGTCACAGCGGCGGCAGGCATCTCAAGCGACAAGGCCTGCGCCAGACCCGTCGGGGCGGCAAGGCACAGCAAAAGCGCTGCTGAAAGGGTCGATGTGGTCCGTTTCACCTGCCGTGCGCCTCTTTGGGCTTATCGCTGCCGATAGTGATAGTGTCCCACAACTTGCATGTTCAGGGAAGCATAGAGGTTGCGCGCCGGCAGATTTGCGACCGTGACCACAAGGCAAAGCGTGTCAGCCCCGTTTTGTTGCGCCCAGACCGCAGCGGCCCGCAAGATATTGTGGGCGGAACCCTGCCGACGGGCACTTGGCCGGACCTCTAGCGCGTGAAGCATCGCGATGCCGCCTGCGGTTGCGACAAAGGCCACGCCCGTCGGCCGATCGTTGTTGCGGGCGAGGACGGCGCATTTCGCACCAGACACCCGGTCCATCACCGCCAGACGCTCTGGCCCGATGCCGCCTTCGGCCCAAAGCTCGGCGCAGATTGCCAGGGGCGGCCAATGGGCAAAGGCGGCCATGGCCGAGGGCGGCGGATCGGCCAGCTGGGCACAGGGCGCGGCATAGGCCACGACAGGGTCCACGACGCGGTAGCCCCGGGATTGCAGCGCCTGGTCCAGCAGATCGTCGCCCGCGCGGATCACGAAAAGCGGCCTTTGCCCCAGCGCCTGCATGGCGGCTTCGGCGTCGGGGATCGCTTCATCCGCCCAGTCTGGCCCGGCGCTGGCCGCCGACACCCGCTTGCCGCCGCCTTGACCGTCGCGAATGGTCCAGGGCCCCGACTGAAGACGGCGGGCCGGGGGCCAGCTTTGCTCCATCGCGGCGGCAAGCTGGTCCGGGGTCATCCGAACAGCGCAGCCAGGCGCGTCATCGCCTCATCTATCCGCGCCGCATTGGTGCCGCGGATCACCAGATTGGTGCCATGCGCCCCGTTCTGGACAAAGGGATAAGACCCCATCCCGAGGTCGGGATAGGCCGCGGCCAGTTCCCCGAATGCCGCGGCAATCTCGCCCTCGCCCCGGTTGACTCGCAGGCTCTGGCTCAACAACGGGTCGCCCCCGGTCAGGGTCGGCATCACGCTGGCCACCATCGCTTCGAAGATTTTCGGCACACCGGCCATCACATGCACATTGCCCAGCGTGAACCCCGGCGCGGTGCTGACCGGGTTGTCGATCAGGCGGGCCCCGTCGGGGATGCGCGCCATCCGCTTGCGGGCATCGTTGAACTCGAGCCCCGCGCGGTCGTAATGCGCCTGAAGCAGGGCCATCGCATCGGCGCGGTGGGTGATCGGCACGCCAAAGGCCGCGGCAATCGCATCGGCGGTGATGTCGTCATGGGTTGGCCCGATGCCGCCGCTGGTGAACAGATGGTCATAGGCACCACGCAGGGCGTTCACGGCGGCGACGATCGCCGCCTGATCATCGGCGACCACCCGCGCCTCCATCAGGCGGATGCCGTGGCGCGTCAGCTCCCCGGCCAGAAAATGCATGTTCGAATCGCGTGTGCGGCCCGACAGGATCTCATCCCCGATGACCAGCATCGCAGCGGTTGGATTTGCCATGTCGTCTTTTCCCTCTCCTGCGTCCTGTGCAGGTATATGCCGTGTGGCGCGTGTTTCAATCCGCTGCTGTGCGGCCTTGCGCCCCTCTGGTCAAGCCTTGCCGATTTCCCTATTCAGGAAAAAGGCAAAGGGTGGAAACCATGGACGATACACGCGGACGCGTCACCAAGGATGGCATTCGGATCTATGAGGATGCGGATTTCGCCGGCATGCGCGCGGCGGGGCGCATTGCGGCAGAAATCCTTGATGCGGTGGCGCCCTTGGTCAGGCCGGGGGCCACGACGGCGGATCTGGATGACTTCATCCGCCAGGACATCATCCGGCGCGGCGTCACCTCGGCCACCATCGGCTACAAGGGCTATCAGCATGCCTCGTGCATTTCGGTCAACCATGTGGTGTGCCACGGGATTCCGGGGGCAAAGGTTCTGGCGGACGGCGATATCCTGAACATCGATGTGACGGTGATTGTCGATGGCTGGTTCGGCGATACCAGCCGCATGTATGTGGCGGGCACCTTGGGCCGCAAGGCGGAGCGGCTGATCGAAGTCACGCATGAAGGCCTGATGCGCGGCATTGCAGCCGTGCGGCCCGGCAATACATTCGGTGACATTGGTCATGCGATCCAGTCCTATGTCGAGGCCAACCGGATGTCGGTCGTGCGCGATTTTTGCGGCCACGGGTTGGGCCGCGTGTTCCATGCCCCGCCGAATGTGCTGCACTACGGCCGGCCCGGCGCGGGCGCGGTGCTGGAGGAAGGCATGTTCTTCACGATCGAGCCGATGGTGAATCTTGGCCGGCCCGAGACTAAGATTCTGGCCGACGACTGGACCGCAGTCACCCGCGACAAGTCGCTTTCGGCGCAGTTCGAACATTCCGTGGGCGTCACCGCCACGGGATGCGAGATTTTCACGCTCTCGCCCGCGGGGCTGTTCCATCCGACCTGGGGCGAGGCACAGCGGTTAACCTGACGTCCGCGTTGCCGTCAATTCACCACGAACTCTGCATGCAGCGCCCCGGCGGCCTTTATGCTTTTCAGAATGTCGATCATGTCATTGGGCGCAACACCAAGGGCGTTCAGACCTGCAACAAGTTCCGAAAGCGACGTGCCCCCCGACACTTCGGCCAGACCTGTGCCGGGGTCCTGATCGATGTTGGCGTTGGTGCGGGGCACCACCATGGTCTCGCCCTCGGCAAAGGGGTTGGGTTGCACCACCATCGGTGCCTCCTCGATCCGCAGGGTCAGATTGCCCTGGGCAACGGCCACGCGGCTGATGCGCACATCCTCGCCGATCACGATGGTGCCAGAGCGCTGATCCACCACGACGCGGGCCCGCGCCTGAGGCGTGATGGTCAGGTTCTCGATCCGCCCGATCACATGTGCAGGAGATCGCATGCCCGCCGCGTCGATGTTCACCTCCACGGTGCCGGCGTCCAGCATCGCGGCGATCCGCCGACCGAATTCACGGTTCAGCACATCTTCGATACGCGCGGCGGTCGAGAAATCGGGACTGCGCAAGGCAAGCCGCACGGATTGCAGGGTGGTGAAATCAAACTCCACCTCCCGTTCCACACGCGCGCCCGAGGGGATGACCCCTGCGGTCGGCACGCCCTGCACCACCCGCGCCGCCTCGCCTTCGGCTGAAATGCCGCCCGCGATGATGGTGCCTTGCGCCACGGCATAGATCTGGCCATCTGCCCCGTTGAGCGGGGTCATGATCAAGGTGCCGCCAAGCAGACTGCTGGAATCCCCGATGGCCGAAACCGTCACATCGATGCGTCCGCCGGCCCGCGCAAAAGGGGGCAGCGTGCCGGTGACAAAGACCGCGGCGACGTTCTTCGGGCGGTAAGCCTCGCCCGCGACGTTCACGCCAAGGCGTTCCAGCAGGTTCGACATGATTTCTTCGGTGAAGGGCGCGTTTCGGATGCCATCGCCCGTGCCGTTCAATCCGACCACCAGACCATAGCCCACCAGATCGTTGCCGCGCACCCCGTCAAATTCGACAAGATCCTTCAGCCGGATATCCTCGGCCGCGGCGAGACTGGGCCAGATCAGGGCCATAAGCAGCATCAGACGCCAGATCATCGCAGGAAATCCGTCAGCGTCAGGCGCGACAGGCGCGCGGTGATGGCATAGACGGTTTCCAGATTGGTCTGCACCGCCTCAAGCTCGGTCGCCGTGCGATAGGGGTCACTGGTCACCAGCTCGGCCTCGGCCATCTCAAGGGTCAGCAGATCGGCGGCGTTGCGGCTTTGGGCGGTATCGATGCGGCTTTCGCTGACCCCGACCTTGGCCGCAAGCTGGGTCATTTCCGCCTGCGCGCCAAGCAGAGCAGTCCCAGCGGCCTGCGCAAAGGCCCTGCGCTCTGCCGTCGGCAGGGGATTGCCCGCGTCTGCCGTCAGCGCCGCCGCGGTCAGCCCGGTGAGCATGGCACGAAACGCGGGGTCGTTTGCCGTAACCCCCATCCAGACCTTGTCGGTTTGCGCGACGGCGACATCGGCCAAGGGCTGATCCCCCAGATAGGCCAGCGCGGCAAAACCAGCCGGGTCGTCAAACCAGTTGGAAATCTGTGCCATCGCAGCCTCGGCAGTTGTTGCGCCCGCCATCGCCCCGCGCACCGCCGCAAGCAGGCTGTCGGAATCGGTGATCGCGGGGCCTTCGATCCGAACCCCGGCGAAAAGTGCCCGTCCTCCGACCGATGTGTTCATGCTGGACAGAACATCGTTCAGGCGGTTGCGCGCGTCGGACCCGATCAGCGCGCGCTGTTCGGGTATTTCCATCTGCGACGCGGTCAGCAGCGGCGCGATCAATTCCTGCACCTTGTCCGACATCGTGCCAAGTGCTGCCTGGGTGGCGCTGGCCTGTGCCGCCGCTTCGCGCGCGGCGGACTGATACCCCTCGGTGATGGTGCGGGCGCGGGTCAGCGCCGACAGGCGTGTGAAATCCCCCGACAGACCCAAGGCAGGATCTGCGGTCTTTCCACTGCTCAGTTCCTGCGTCAGCCGCCCAACCTCTCCCCTCAGCCGCGAGGATTGTGACTTGAGCAGGAACGACTGGGCCAGATCGCCAAAAGACACTGTTGTCATGTCAAATTCCCAACAAAACCTGAAGCATGTCATCCGCGGTCTGGATGACCTTTGCATTGGCGGCATAAGCCTGTTCGATCAAAAGCAGGTTCTGCAATTCCTGATCGGTATCGACGCCATCGCGCAGCATTTCAGACCGAAGACTGTCGCTGCGCGCGGCGGCAAAGGCAGCCGACGTTTCGGCCCCGAGCCGTTTGACCGATTGCGACGACAGAATGTCGGACGCGAATTCCGCAAGGCTCCGCGATCCGGGGGCCAGGGTGCCACTGATCTGGGGGCGACGGTCGGACAAGGCGGTGGCATAAGCGGTCAGGCGGTCGGACACCGCGGCAGGGCCGGGTGACGTAGCGCCCAGACCGTCGCGCAGTTTCCATAGCGCGCCGCCCTGTTCGGGAATGACAAGCGCGTTGAGTTGCAGCCGCCCGGCCAGGCCAGCCTCATCCGCCGGGTCAAAGACGGCGCCCCGGTCGGTGAACAAGCCCGGCGCTGTTGGCGCAAGGGTCGGATCGGTCGTCGGGTTTGCAAAGCGGGCGATCAGGTCGCGGGCCAGTGCATCCAGATCGGACTGAGCCGCAGGTGCAAGCCGGTCGCGCAGGTCAAACAGGGCCGAAAGCCGCCCTTCGCCAAGCCGGCCACCCGCCGGTGCCGTGGCAACCGGCTGCCCGTTCAGCGACAGGCCCGAGAGCGCGCCCGAGGCAAGTGTCATGTCCGCCGTAATCAGGCCGGTGGGTGTAAAGCTGAGCTCTGCGGCACGCCCTTCGAGGAGGACGGCCCCCCCCGTGGTGAACAAGGCGACCTGGTCGTGCTCGCGAGCCACTTCCTTGACCGGCACGATGGCCGCAATCGAATCGATCAGCTGCTGGCGCTGATCGATCAGGCCCGAGGTGTCGCGCCCCGCGCTTTTGAAGCTGCGGATCTGGATGTTAAGCTCGGCGACGCCTGACAGCGCATCATTGACCCGCTTGACGTCTGACGCAATTGCCGCGTCGGCGGTCTGCCGTTCCGATTGCAGACTGCGCGCCATGTCGTTGAGGCCAAGCGTGAGGGAACGGGCCGCATCGACAACAGAGGCCAGCCGCGCGTCCACCTCGGGTCGCGCGCTCGCCTCTTGCAGGCTACGCTCCAGCGCGGCGATGCGCGCCGAGAGCGAGGCAGGGTTATCGGGCGTGCCGACCGACGCCTCGACACGCGACAGGAAGCCTGCGGTCATGTCGCGCGCGCCCTGGCCCGATGTCGACAGGCGCAGATCTTGCAGCAGCACATGGTTGACGTGGCGCGTGATGCCCTTGATCGCCACGCCCACGCCGGTGCCGCCCAATGTGCGGGCCGACAGTTGCACCTCACGCCGCGCATAACCTTCGGTCAGGGCATTTGACACGTTCGACGCCGTCACCTCGGCCATGCGCGACGATGCGGCAAGGCCGGTGAGGGCGGTGGACAGCGCGGATGAGATGCTCATCTACCAGTTCCTCAGCGTTTGATGTTGGTGGTTTCCTGCAGCATTTCATCCACGGTCTGAATGACCTTGGCGTTGGATGAATAGGCCCGCTGGGTGGTGATCAGGGCGGTCAGTTCAGCCGCGACATCGGTGGTCGATCCTTCACGGGCATAGCCCACCACGCTGCCTGTGGGGCCATCGCCTGCGTTCCACAGGAAGAACGATCCCGAAATCGGAGACACCTGAAAGGTCTGGTTGTTGAGCGGGGTCAGCCCGTTCACATTTGGCACATCGACCAGGGGAATCTGATAGATGCGGCGGATGAACCCGGTGTCGTAGGTCGCCATGATGAAGCCGTTTTCATCCACCTCCACCGCGGTCAGGTTGCCGACCGGCGAGCCATCCTTGGTGATGGCGGTCGGGGCGAAGGTATCGGACAACTGGGTCAGACCGTTGGGGTCGCCGGTGCGGCCGATCGTCATGGTGATGGGCCCGCCCGCCACCGTCAGCGCAAGGGACCCGTCCACCGCGTTATAGGCCCCGCCCGACACGGTGGTGACAGAGGCAAGCGTGCCGCCAGACCCGCGCGTGTCGTCAAAAGTCAGCGTGTATTCGCCCACCACCGCATTGGCGGAGGCGCTGTCGCGGATCACCATCGTCCAGGTGTTGGACGAACCCGTCGCGGGAACGGTGGGCGTGAAGGTGATGTCGAGCGTTTCCGACGTGCCAAGGTTGCCGAAGTATTCGACCGAAAGCGGCAGGGTGTCGCCCGAGGCGCCGGTTTCGGTGGCGGTCGCGGGCAGGTTCACGCCCAGCCGCATCTGGGTGGTAGGATCGCCCGCCGTCTGGTTGGCGTTGATCACCACAGGTTGCAGGCCCGACATGGTGTCGCGCGGATAGGTCGGGATTTCGCCATCGGCATTGGCAGGCCAGCCCAGCAGCACCAACCCCGATTCGGTGCGTAAGACGCCCGCGGCATCGGTGCGGAAGGCGCCGGTTGTGGTCATCATCATGGGCTGAGATCCGATCCCGCCCTCGCCCATGCGGACAGAGGGTATCACGGGCAGCATGCCGCGCCCCGATACCGCAAGGTCCAGCGCATTTGACGTGCCGACGATGGCGCCCCGTTCCTCGATCAGGCGGTGGGTCGAAGCCCGCACGCCCCCGGCCGAGTATTTCCCAGCCCCGCGCGAATTGGTGATGACCATGCTTTCAAACTCGGCCGCAGCCCGTTTGTAGCCAAAGGTCGATGAGTTGGCGATGTTGTCGGAGATGGTGGCAAGCCGGGTCGCATTCGCGTTCAAGCCCGCCACCCCCGCGTTCAGCGAGGAAGAAATGGTCATCAATGCCGCCTTTCTACAGGTCGATGCCTCTATGTGCCCCCAACCTGCAGCATGGCGATTAACAGCCCGCTAATGCCTTCAATTTGAACGATCAAGCTAGCGATCGGTTCGAAGCAGGATCACCTCCAGCCGGTTGTTGCGGATCACGGACGGGTCGGGCGTCAGCGGCTTGCGGTCGGCAAAGCCCGTCACGCGGGCAAAGCGGGCATCGGGCACCCCTTCGTCGCCCAAGAGCTTGCGCCCGGCCTGCGCGCGCTCTGCCGAGAGGGTCCAGACAGGATTGTTCATCATCATCAAGGGGTAGCTGCGCACATAGCCCCCGATGGCGATCTGGTTCCGGGTCGCCAGCAGCACATCGGCCAAGACCGAGGACAGATCGCGCAGCGTTTGGGTCGGGGTCGCCTGATCGACCTCGAACAAGGGGGCATCTTCCAGATCGAACAGCTCGATCACCAGGCCTTCGTCGGTGACGCGCGTCACGACATGGCGCAGCAACCGCTGCATCGTCATGCTTTCGCCGCTGCGGGCCAGCAGGGATTTTTCCACCTCGGCCAGCCGTTCTTCCTCGGCGGCGCGGGCCCTCTCGGCGGTTTCAGAATCGCCCCGCGCCTGCCGGTCTTCGGTCGGCTTGCCCGCCGCCGCCCCGGTGCCGTTCTGGGCGAGCGTGTTTTCGGACATGACAGACTCGCCGCCAAAAGCGCCATCCCCACCGCCAGAAACGCGGTTGATCGGGATCGTCGGGTTGAAATAATCCGCGATTCCCTTGCGTTGCTTTTCTGTCGTCGCGTTCAACAGCCACATCAGCATGAAGAAGGCCATCATGGCCGTCACGAAATCGGCATAGGCAACCTTCCACGCACCCCCGTGGTGGCCGCCGCCAATGACTTTCTTCTTCCGCTTGATGATGACTGGCGCGGCATTTGATTGCCCTGCCATCACACACCCATGTTTCACACCCGTTCCCAGCGATATAGAAGCGCGGTGAACGGGTGCTTAAAGAATGGGGTTTTAGCTATCTTTGCCGATCACTGGGCCGATCACTGGGCAGATGATCGGGCCCACAGGTTGATGTCTTCCTCGGCCGATACCCGGTCGATTTCGGCAAGTTCGGCCGCGCTGAAAGTCAGGTTGCCGATGGCGCCCGCACAATCCACCACCTGTTCTGGCCGCGAGGCGCCGATCAAGGCCGTTGTGATCTTTTCTTCGCGCAGCACCCAGGCAATCGCCATTTGTGCCAGGGTCTGACCCCGGGCCTGGGCAATGGCATCCAGTGCGCGCACGCTTTCAAGCGCGCGGGGGGTAATCGTTGCGGGGTTGAGGCTTTTCCCTTGCGTGGCGCGGCTCCCCTCCGGAATGCCGCCAAGATATTTCTTGGTCAGGATGCCTTGCGCCAGCGGGGTAAAGGCAATCGAGCCGATCCCCAGGTCTGCCAGCGTTTCCCGCAACCCATCCTTTTCCACCCAACGGTTCAGGAGGTTATAGCTGGGCTGATGGATCACGCAGGGCGTGCCAAGGTCTTTCAGAATCGCCGCGGCTTCACGGGTTTTCGCGCTGGAATAGCTTGAAATGCCCACATACAGCGCCCGGCCCGACCGCACGATGTGGTCAAGCGCACCCATCGTTTCCTCAAGCGGGGTGGCCGGGTCAAAGCGGTGCGAATAGAAGATATCGACATAGTCCAGACCCATCCGCTTCAGGCTCTGATCGCAGGACGCGATCAGGCTCTTGCGGCTGCCCCATTCGCCATAGGGGCCGTTCCACATCAGATATCCGGCTTTCGAACTGATGATCAGCTCATCCCGATGCCCGGCGAAATCCGTCCGCAAGATCTCGCCAAACGCCTCCTCGGCGCTGCCCGGAGGCGGGCCGTAATTGTTGGCAAGGTCGAAATGGGTGATCCCGTGGTCAAAGGCGGTGCGGCAGATGTCGCGCTTGACCTGATGCGGGGTGTCATGGCCAAAATTGTGCCACAGGCCCAGGCTGATTGCGGGCAGCTTCAAACCCGAGGCGCCGCAGCGGCGATAGGTCATGCGGGAATAGCGGTCGGGGTGGGGGGTATAGGTCATTGGCAAGCCTCCTGATCGGTCTATCCTTTCACCCGAGCGCCGCCTGTGCAAGTTGCACTGGTCGGGTCAACTGGCATAGATGAGGCATGATGGATCAGATCAAATCCTGCGCAGCCTTTGCCATGGCCGTCTGGAGCCGCATCACCGATGGCCATTTTGGCCTGATCGCGGCGGGCGTGGCCTTTTACGCCATGTTCGCGGTGTTCCCCGGCCTTGCCGCCAGTGTCGCACTCTGGAGCTTGATGGCCGATCCCGCGGTGATTGCCGAATATCTGGAGGTGGGTGAGCAATTCCTGCCCGATGACGCCGCGGTTCTGGTGCATGATCAGGTGATGGGTCTGCTTGCGACGCCGCGGGCCACGCTGGGCTGGGCCACCTTTGTGTCGCTGATGATCGCGCTTTATTCGGCGCGTGCCGGGGTTTCGGCGCTGATCACCGGGCTCGATGTTGTCAACCGCGCGCAGCCGCGTGGCTGGGTCTGGGGTTGGGTGGTCGATATCGCGCTGACGCTTGCGCTGATCCTTGCGATCCTGGTCGGCCTGGCCACCATCGTTCTGGTGCCGTTCGTGCTGCAATACATCGACCTTGGCCCGGCCGAGGAATGGTTTCTGGGCGTGCTGCCTTGGGTTGCGATGTTTGCGCTTGTGCTGTCCTGCCTGTCGATCCTGTATCACTTCGGCCCCAACCTGCCCCCCGAGGCAGGGCGGCCCTGGGTCAGTGTCGGGGTGGTGGTCGCTGCCGTCACATGGTCGGCGGTCAGCTTTGCCTTTTCGGCCTATCTTGCGAATTTCGACAGCTATAACCGGGTTTACGGGTCCATCGGGGCGGTGGTGGCGCTTTTGATGTGGCTGTATCTGGGCGTGCTGGCCGTGCTTTTGGGGGGCGCGGTCAATGCCGAACTTTCAGCCCCCCGCGCGGCGGCAGACAAGGATCGCGCAGACGCCCTCAGCGCGTGATCGTGACAGGCTGGTTCGCTTGTGCCCGGGTCCAGTCTGACGCGCTGCCATCGGGCCAGATCACCCGCACCTCGGCCTCTGACGCCTGCCCAAGGCCGAAATGCTGCGGCCCCCAGATGCCGCTGACATGGCCGCCGCCCACCGTGATCTCGTGCCGTTGCAGATGGTCGCCCGTGCGCACCTCGACCCAGGCGCCGATGGCTGTCGGGTTCGGCCCCGGCTGCGACAAGGCCACCGTCAGCCAGTTCCCCACCGGCCCCGTATTGCGCCAGACCTGCGCCAGGGCGTTGCGGTTGACGACCACCAGATCAAGCGCCCCATCGGCGTTCAGGTCCACCACCGCGCCGCCCCGGCTGGGCTGGATGCTGGCCACCCCGGCGCGGTCGGCGGCCTCGGTAAACACCCCGTCCACGCCTTGCAGCAGCAGGTTGTTGGGGTCGGCCATCGCGAAATCCGGCATCTCCCAGACATTGCCCTTGGCCACGAACAGATCGGCCCGCGCGTCATTGTTCACATCGGCAAACTGCGCATGCCAGCCGGTGGAGGGGCGCAGATCCTCGCCCATGAACGGCCGATGCGCCGTCACCCCGCGCGCCCAGGCGATGTCGGTATAGTCGGGCGTCGCGCCCGGCCCCGGGGCCACAAGGCGCTGAAGCTTGTTGTCGGCCATGCTGGTGAGGTAGAATTCGGGGTAGCCGTCTGCATCCAGATCGGTGCTGGCGATCCCCATGCCCCAGATGCGCAGGCGCTTCCACCCCTCGGCCTCGGTGTAAAGCCGCGGGGGCTGGCCCGGCTCCAGATGCCACATCTGCTCCTGCCCGCCCTCGTAATACTCGCGGTCATTCGACACCCGCAGCGATTTTTTCCCCGACCCGTTCCAGTCTGTGAACAGGATCGACAGCGCGCAATGGCTGGGGGTCAGCTCGATGGGCGCGCCATAGCGATCCCCCTCGGGCCGGTGCAGCCAGTTGGCGGTGCACGACCCCCAGGGATAGGCTTCCTCGCGCTGGTTGATGTAATTGCCGATGGCGATGGTGGGCAGCGTCGCTCCCGCCTCCCATGTCGCGGCAAGGGCTGTGGACCACGCATCGCCGCCGTCAAGGCCCCAGGCCTCGTTCGCGCGTTCGAACCGGCAATCGCCAAGGCCGCGCATCACCACATTCTCGCCCACCCGCAGCAGCACCAGATCGGTGATCCCGTCGCTGTCGATGTCGATGGGGTAGGCGCCGGTGACGGCCTCCATCTCTATCCCCGAAGGTTCGGGCGCAAAGGCCAGCGCGCCGCCGGGTGTGCTGCGGTTGACCATCAGCACCGCCTTGCCCGTGCCGCCCGCCAGCGCGAGATCAGGCAGCGCATCGGCGTTGCAGTCAAAGGCCGCGACGCCGCCGCCAACCATATACTCCCACTCGCCGGTGAACTGGTGCGCCAGCCCCGACGAGGTGGTCTCCTCGGCAAACAGCGGCACGTCCTGCGCAGCGGCAGGCGTGGCGAGCAGCAGCACGGCAAGCGCCAACCTCATGACAATGTCCTCAGCCCGGCGGCAAAGGCCCCGATGCAGCGGCCCTGCGCCAGCCCCTGCTCGATCGCCGCGCGGAAGTGGATCCCGCCATACAGGCGGGAAATGCCCGCCTCATCCGCCGCCTGCCAGAAACTGTCATAGCGGCGCGGTGCCATCCCTTCACGCTCATGCGTGTGGTCGTCAAAGGCATAGCCGTCACCCAGCACCGCCGTCAGCACCGTCGCCGCCGCCCCCGACACGGTCGAATGGCCCGAGGGGTATTCGGGGAACGGCGGGGTGTTGATCAAGGGCGTCCAGGCCGGATCAATCACCCGCTTGATATAGGTCACAGGCCGCAGCAGGTTGTATTCGGACTTGGCCTGCCAGCAACCGATGAAGGCATCGGCCATTCCGATGCCAAGCCGCGCCATCATGTCGACACTCACCGAAAGCGACAGCCCGCGCCGGGTGATCAGGTCATTGGCGATGAATATCCAGTGCCCCGGCGGGGTGGAGGACAGCATCGGGTCATCCGACCAGAACCGCGCGATCAGCTTTTGCTCTGCGGTCAGCGACTTTGAGGTCGTGTAAACCTCCATCGCCTCGGCATGGAAGGCCGACCCCGGTTCCTCGCTATAGGCGGGGGGCGGGGGCAGGGCGCAGGTGTCGCCCGCGGGCATGGCAAAGGGGCGGATCTGGCCCCAGCCGGGCAGCAAGGGCGCCTGCTGCTGGCGGATCAGGCTGGTCGGCACCCAGGCCGACGGGTCGTCTTTCGGAACATAGGTCATGGGAAAGCCCATGTTTTCAATCACCGCCCCGCCATCGGCATCGGCCCAGGCGATGACATGGGCGGCGATGGCCTGCCCGAGGGCGGTGCTGCGCGCCAGCACATCGGGGGCCAGCCCCTCGGCCACACGGGCGTCTTGCGTGCGGGTCATCGTGGCCTTGGCGCGCTGCCCCGACGGCCCGGTGTTGGAAAAGAAATGCGCCACAGCCGTGGACAGCGCCGCTTGCAGCACCGCCGCCATATCATGCGCCCCCGCCTCGGGCCGGGGCAGGGGCGCCAGCCCATTGAGCTGCCCCGCAAGGCTGGTCAGGCTTGGGTCGCAGGCCGCCACCGACTCATAGCCGATGACGCCCAGATAGCCAAAGGCCCGTGCGGCCACGGGCGGCGAATAGGTCGCCGTGTGCCGCACCAGTTGCAGCGTCAGCTTGTACCAGTTGGTCAGCACCGGCACCGGATCGACCCCGGTTTGCGCGCGGGCAGGAAGGGCCGCCAGCGCAAGCCCCGCCGCCCCCAGTGTCAGAAACCCGCGCCGCTGCATCATCACCCCGTCAGATATACTTGTTCCACAGGTTCTCGAGCCGTTCCTGCCTGCCCGATTTCGGCTGCGGCTCCAGCCCTTCGGCGGTCACGCGGGCGGCTGCCGCCTCCAGCCCGCCGGTCAGCATGGCCTTGGCCGCGGGCGTCTCCCACCCGGCATAGCGGGCGCGGCGATTGGCCTCCAGCTCATCCGACTCCAGCATGGCCGCCGCGCATTTCAGCGCCCGCGCGCAGGTGTCCATCCCGCCGACATGGGCGAGGATCAGATCCTCGGGGTCAAGGCTCTGGCGCCGCACCTTGGCGTCAAAGTTTGTGCCGCCGGTGGTGTAGCCACCTGCCCGCAGGATTTCATAAAAGGCGAGGGCCTTTTCGGCGTGGTTGTTCGGGAACTGGTCGGTGTCCCAGCCCGACTGGTAATCGTTGCGGTTCATGTCGATCGACCCGAAGATCCCAAGGCTGGCCGCCATGGCGATCTCATGCTCGAACGAATGGCCGGCAAGGATGGCGTGGCCCTGTTCGATATTGGTCTGAACCTCTTTTTCCAGCCCGAAATCCTTCAGGAAGCCGTAAACCGTTGCCACATCGTAATCATACTGATGCTTGCTCGGCTCCTGCGGCTTTGGCTCGATCAGGATCGCGCCCTTGAAGCCGATCTTGTGCTTGTATTCCACCACCTGTTGCAGGAACCGCCCGGCATGGGCGCGCTCGGCCTTCAGGTCGGTGTTCAAAAGCGTCTCATAGCCTTCGCGCCCGCCCCACAGCACATAGTTCTGCCCGCCCAGTTTCATCGTGGCGTCCATGTTGGCCTTCACGGTGGCAGCCGCATAGGCATAGACATCCGGATCGGGGTTGGTGGCGGCCCCACTCATCCAGCGGCGGTTGGAAAACAGGTTGGCGGTGCCCCAGAGCAGCTTGGCCTTGTGGCTTTCCTGCTTGGCGGCCAGGTGATCGACCATGACGTCCAGATTGCGCTTGCTCTCGGCGAATGTCGCACCTTCGGGGCGCATGTCGGCGTCGTGGAAGCAATAGAACGGCACGCCCAGAATATCGAACATCTCGAAGGCCACATCAGCCTTCAGCCGCGCCAGATCCATCGTGTCGCCAAACCACGGGCGATCAAAGGTCTGTCCGCCGAACGGGTCACCGCCGGGCCAGGCGAAGCTGTGCCAATAGGCGACGGCAAAGCGCAGATGGTCCTCCATCCGCTTGCCAAGGATCACCTCGTCGGGATTGTAATGGCGAAAGGCGAATTCGGTGCTGGCATCCGCGCCTTGATAGGTGACGGCGGGGATATCCTTGAAAAACTCGGTCATGTCAGGCCCTTGATGGCGGATTGAGCGGAAAGGTGGCGGGCGTGGCCCGCATCGAAAGCGTCTTTGAGCGCGGCATCAGGTTCGATGACGCGGGCGATGGCGGGCAGGGTGGCGATCTCGGCCCCGGCCCCGGTCGCGGCCATCAGTGCAAGGCGCGCGGCGCCAAAAGCCCCGCCGAAATCGCCCGCCACCGGCACCTGCACCGGACAGTTCAGCGCGGTGGCAATCGCGCGCAGCCAGTAGTCAGACCGCGACCCGCCGCCCACGGCGAGCAGGCTGTCGATCCGCGTGCCGGTCGCGGCCAGCGCGTCGCGGCAATCGCGGAAAGCGAAGGTCACGCCTTCGAGCAGCGCGCGCGTCGCGGCATCGCGGTCGGTCGCATGTTCCAGCCCGACAAAGGCCCCGCGCACCGAAGCCGAGTTCAGCGGCGTGCGCTCGCCGCCCAGATAGGGCAGGAACAGGGTCTTGCCGGGTGCTTGCAAGGCGCCAAGGCCCCCCGTCAGCCCCGCCGCATCGGTGCCGGTCAGCCGCGCAAACCAGTTCAGCGCATCAGTGCAGGCCAGGATCACGCCCATCTGGTGCCAGGTGTTCGGCAAGGCGTGGCAGAATGTGTGCACGGCCGTCGCCGCGTCCGGCTGATAGCCGTCATTGGCGGCAAAAAGCACCCCGCTGGTGCCCAGCGACACAAACGCCTCACCCGCGCGCACCACGCCCACACCGACGCCCGACGCCGCATTGTCGCCGCCACCGCCTGCGATCACCACGCCCTTCGGCAGGCCCCAGCGCGCCGCAAGATCGGGCCGCAAGGTGCCCGAAACTTCTGACCCCTCGACCAGCGCCGGCATGTGGCCGCGCGTCAGCCCGCAGGCGGTCAGCAGATCATCCGACCAGTCGCGCGCCCCGGTATCAAGCCACGCCGTGCCCGCCGCATCCGACATTTCGGACACATGGTTGCCAGACAGCCACAGCCGCAGATAATCCTTGGGCAGCAGCACCTTGGCGACCTTGTCCCACAGGCTTGGCTCATGCGCCTGCACCCACATCAGCTTGGGCGCGGTAAAGCCCGGGAAGACGATATTGCCGGTCAATCGGCGGAACATCGGGTCGCCGTCCATCTCGGCGGCCTCGGC
Source organism: Cypionkella sp. (assembly GCA_025458525.1). Classification (GTDB taxonomy): domain Bacteria; phylum Pseudomonadota; class Alphaproteobacteria; order Rhodobacterales; family Rhodobacteraceae; genus Pseudotabrizicola. Next base: position 32,482 of record JALOSF010000024.1, read on the forward strand.
AGCACTCCGGGTATCGTTCCACAGGATGCAGGGCCGCAGCACCTGATCCGACGCATCCAGCAGCGTCGCCCCATGCATGTGCCCCGACAACCCGATGCCGCGCACCGCGCCAAGGCCATGCACCGCCAGCGCATCCATCACCGTCTCGGCGGCGGTGATCCAGTCGCTGGGGGATTGCTCGCTCCACCCGTCATGAGGGCGCTGCACGGTCAGCGGGGCGGTGGCTTCTGCCACCACCGCCTGATCCTCGGACATCAGGATACCCTTCAGCCCCGAGGTGCCAAGATCAAGCCCGATGAACATCAGTAGGCCGCGGCAGGCTTCTTGCCCATGATGATCATGCCAAGGATATCGTCATCGGTGACCTCGCCCACATTCACCGTGCCGACGCGCTGGCCGTTCTTCATCACCACGGCGCGGTCGCACAGGTCCATCACGGCGTGAATGTCATGCTCGATCAGGAAGATGCCCAGACCCTGACGCTTCAGCTCCTGGATCAGTTCGGCCACCATCTGCGTTTCCTGCGGGCCAAGGGCGGCGGTGGGTTCGTCCATGATCAGGATCTTGGCGTTGAAATACACCGCCCGCGCGATGGCGACCGACTGCCGCTGCCCGCCCGAAAGTGCCGACACCGGCACGTTGAACTTACGGAAGTTGGGGTTCAGCCGCGCCATGATCTTGCGCGTCTCTGCCTCCATCCGCGCGTCATCGACGAAACCGGCGGCTGTCACCAGCTCGCGCCCCAGAAACAGGTTCGAGGCCGCATCCAGATTGTCGGCCAAGGCCAGTGTCTGGTAGATCGTCTCGATGTTGTAATGGCGGGCGTCGCGCGGATTGTTGATCTCGGCCCGCGCGCCGTTGATGTAGATCTCGCCCGCGTCTTTCTGATAAGCGCCCGACAGGCATTTGATCAGCGTCGATTTGCCCGCGCCGTTGTGGCCCAGCAGGCCCACGACTTCACCCGGATACAGGTCGATGCTGACGTGATCGACGGCCTTGATCCCGCCGAACGAGATCGAGATGTCGCGCATCTCGACCAACGGAGTTCCTTTGCTTGCGGTCATGGCTGCGCCCTCACTTGGTCTTGGCGTTGTAAAGATTGTCGAGATAGACGGCGAGGACCAGCACCAGACCCACGACGATCCGCTGGATTGCGGCGTCAAAGCCGATCAGCACCATCCCCGATTGCAGCGACTGCATCACCAGCGCCCCAAGGATCGCGCCGTAAATCGTGCCCACCCCACCGGCCAGCGACGTGCCTCCGATCACGGCCGCGGCGATCACATACAATTCGTCGAGCGTGCCAAGCGCGTTGGTGGCCGAGTTCAGGCGGGCCGAGGCGATCACCGCCGCGATCCCGGTCAAGGCCCCCATCAGTGCGAAAATCTTCAGTGTCATCCAGCGGGTGTTGATGCCCGCAAGTGCGGCTGCCTCGGGGTTGCCGCCGATGGCGAACACATAGCGGCCAAAGCGGGTGCGGGTCATCAGGATGGTCATGCCGATGCCCACCGCGATCATGATCAGCACCGGAATGGCAAAGCCGTGCGAGACAAAGGCGTCTTCCGGCAGGCCCATCTGGCGCAGGATGCCCTTGGGCAGCGGATAGGCGTTCATCAAGAGGACCGACCCGATGATCGCGCCGCAACCGATGGCGCCCAGCGTCACCTCGGCCCACATCGGGCGGAGCGGGAAGTCGTGCTTGCGGCGCTGCTTGCGCCCGTTGACCAGCAGCCAGACCACACCGGCGCAGGCCAGCAGGCCGACGATCCAGCTGCCCATCGCGCCCACATTGCCGCCCGGGCCACCGCCCAGAAGCGCGAATGTGCTGTCCACCGGGGAAATCGTCTTGCCGCCATTGGCGATGAACGCCATGCCGCGCCAGACCATCAACCCGCCGAGTGTAACGATAAAGGACGGAATGCCGCGGAACGCGATCAGCCAGCCATGGAACGCCCCGATCAGCGCCCCCAGTGCAATGCCCACCACGCAGGTGATGATCCAGATCGACCAATGCCCCAGACCCAGGATCTGCGGCAGCACATCCACCTGAAGGATACCCATCATCATCCCGGTCACGCCGATGATCGACCCCACCGACAGGTCGATGTTGCGCGTGATGATGACCAGCACCATGCCCGTCGCCATGATCGCGATGCTGGAGGTCTGCACCGACAGGTTCCACAGGTTGCGCGGCGTCAGAAAGGCGCCGTTGCCGTTGACGATGGCCCCATAGAGGTGAAACCCGATCCAGATCAGCGCCAGCGCGCCCAGCATGCCCAGAAGGCGGGTGTCGATTTCAGTGGCGGCCAGAAAGCGTTTGACCGGATTGCCCTCCGTGGCGCCGGCAAGCGGCGCTGTGGCGGGGGAAGTTTGGGGTGACTTGCTCATGGCATCCTCCGGAAACTGGGGGCAAAGCGGTCAGGGCGGGCCTGCATCTGTGCAAGCTGCCGGAACGGCCTTGTCATGCAAGGCGGGTCCGGCAGGGCAAGGCCTCTGCGCGGCGCCCGGGGTCCGGGCGCCACGCGATAGGTCAGGGCTTACTCGCAGCCCACCACGCCGGCAATCGCGCCTTCGCAGGCGGCTTCCTTGGTGATGTGACCTGCGTCGATGGCGACGTTCAGGTTGGCACGGGTCAGCGGGGTCGGTGCCAGCAGGATGGCGTTCATTTCAACGCCCTTCTCGCCGCCCGAGAACTTGGTCGCGCCGGGGATCGAGTCCAGAGCGGCCCCGTCGGCCAGAGCCGAGGCGATTTCGCCCGCAGCCTTGCCCAGCTGGCGCGCGTCCTTCCAGACCGACACGGTCTGGGTGCCGCGGGCCACACGGTTGATCGCTGCAAGGTCGCCGTCCTGGCCGCCGACCGGAATGGTCAGGCCCTGAGCGCCCAGTGCCGCGACCACGCCACCGGCCATGCCGTCGTTCTGGCTCAGCACCGCGTCCACGTCGTTGTTGGCCGAGGTCAGGATCTGCTCCATGTTCTTCTGGGCGTTCTCCGGCTTCCAGCCGTCCGAGAAGGCCTCGCCGACGATGGTGATCTTGCCCGCGTCGATCGCCGGCTGGATCACCGACATCATGCCTTGCAGCAAGAAGCCTGCGTTCGGGTCGCCCGGGTCGCCCTTGATGATCGCATAGTTGCCTTCCGGCACTTCGGCGAACACCGATTCCGCAATGATCTTGCCGACGCCGACGTTGTCGAAGGTCAGATAGAAGGTGCGGTCATCTTCGATCAGGCGGTCATAGCCGACGACCGGAATGCCTTCGTTGGCAGCCAGTTCGATGGCCGGCCCGATGGCGTCCTTGTCCCAGGCGTTGATGATCAGGGCGTCCACGCCCTGTGCGATCAGCGCCTCGATGTCGGTCAGCTGCTTGGCCGAGGACGATTCGGCATCGGCCGAGACGTATTCGTTGCCAGCGGCTTCCAGAGCGGCCTTCACGGCTGCTTCGTCGATCTTCCAGCGCTCTTCCTGAAAGCTGCCCCACGACACGCCGATTTTCTTGCCCTCTGCCAATGCGGCAGACGAAAAACCTGCCGCCGCGATCACGGCGAGCACGATTGCGTTACGCATATGTATCCTCCCTATGGATGCAGCCAGCGTATGGCTGGTTCGACAGATTCGTCGATACGGGCGAAAATTGCCCTTATTAATTTCAGTTGTCAAAATAAAAATTGTGATGAAACCTAGGGTAGCGCAAGGATCGATCCCGGAAATGCTGCTTTGCAGCAATTCTTGGGCGGTTCGCAAAGCGTGTCGGCGCTAATTTGTTAGGAAGCCAAAGAAATGCTGACCCAATACACGGCAGGCGACACGCCAGAGGCCCGCAAAGGCGTGGGCCCTCTGATTCCCCCGTTGTCCGACACCTTGCGCCCCATGCGGCAACAAGTTTTCGAATGTGTCCGGGCAGCCGGACTGATTCCCCGTGTGCAGGTGGCAAAGGATCTGGGGATCAGCCCGGCCTCTGTCACCACCATCACCTCGGAGCTGATTGATTCGGGTCTGATCGAGGAAGTTGCCGCCCCGCGCGAAGGCGAGGGGGTGCGCGGCCGGCCCGCCGTGGCGCTTGGTGTGCGGGCCGTGGCGCATCGCGTGGCGGGCATGAAGCTGTCGGATCGCGAACATACCGCGGTCATCGTTGATTTTGCAGGCAATCTGATTGCCGACGATGCCATCCCGCGCCGACCCGGCCCGATGACAGTGACCGAATTACTGGCCGCTGTCGAAACCCTGCTCGACCGTGTTTGCGCCAAGGCCGGGATCAGCCGGGCGGACCTGTCGGCCATCGGTCTTGGCGTTCCGGGCTTTGTCGATTGCGCCGATGGCGTGGTGCTTTGGTCATCCGTCCTCAATGACCGCAATGTTGCGCTGGCGTCGCTTGCGGGCAATCGGCTTGGACTGCCGGTCTGGGTCGATAACGATGCCAATCTGGTGGCGCTGGCCGAGTTGTGGTTCGGCGCCGGTCGCGAGCTTTCGGATTTTGCGGTTGTCACCATTGAACATGGTGTGGGTATGGGGCTGGTGCTGAACCACCGCATCTATCGTGGGTCGCAACGGCTTGGGCTGGAACTGGGCCACACCAAGGTGCAGCTTGATGGCGCGCTGTGCCGCTGCGGCCAGCGCGGCTGTCTGGAGGCGTATATCGCCGACTATGCCCTTGCGCGCGAGGCGACGACCGCGCTGAACTGGGGCCACAAGGAAGGCCAGAGCATCGCAGTGCTGCTCGAAAGCCTCTATGACCACGCCAAGGCCGGCAATGCCACTGCGCGCAGCATCTTTCGCCGCGCGGGGCGGTATCTGGCGGTTGGTTTGTCCAATGTCGTCAATCTGTTCGACCCCGCGCTGATCATCCTGTCGGGCGAACGGATGCGCTATGACTACCTTTATGCCGCCGAAACCCTGGCCGAGATGGACAATCTGGCCATCAACACCGGGCGCCCGCGGCCCCCCATCGAAATCCATGCCTGGGGCGATCTGCTGTGGGCGCATGGTGCGGCGGCGCTGGCGCTTTCGGCGGTCAGCGAAGGGCTTCTTGCCGCCAACCGTGACATTGCCGCGCAATAACCGGCCTGCCCGAATGTCACAGGACATTCCGATGGCCGCGAAATCTGCAAGACCGGCGGGCCGGCGCAAAATGTGATGTCTGCAAGGCCCCGACGGACAAGCAGTTGATTGCACATCGGGTCGGCTGTTGCGATACTCGACCCACCTGTCCGTGAGGTCCGATTTGAAACAGCGCAGACCCGTCCTGTCCCGCCTGAGCTTCGTCGCGTGCCTTGCGGCTGCCTTGACCCTGGGTCAGGCCGGTCACGCGCTGGACCGGGTGCAATTCTCGGTCAGCGGTGCCGATGCCGCCTTGGGCGATGCGCTGCGGGGGGCGTCGGCGCTGCTCGCGCTGTCCAACGCCGAAGACCAACCCGATCAGGTCTTGGCCGCGGCCCGTGCCGAATATGGACGGCTGATCGGCGCGCTCTATGCACAAGGCCATTACTCGCCCGTCATTTCCGTGCTGCTTGATGGGCGCGAGGCGGCGGGCATCGCGCCGCTCGATGCGCCGCAGCGCGTGGGCCGCATCGAGGTGCGCGTGACCCCCGGCCCGCAGTTCCGCTTTGGCGAGGCCGCGGTGACGCCGCTTGCGCGGGGCACCGAATTGCCCGAGGGGTTTGCCCGTGGCGCGGTCGCGCAAAGCGGCACCGTGCGGCAGGCCGTGACTGCCGGGGTGGATGGGTGGCGCGCCCTTGGGCACGCCAAGGCCCGGGTCGGCGGGCAGGACGTGGTCGCCGACCACCCGAACAGCACGCTGTCGGCGCGCGTCACGCTGGAGCCCGGCCCGAGGTTGCGCTTTGGCCCGGTCGATGTGGTGGGCAATCAGCGCACCCGCGAAAACCGCGTGCGCAAGATTGCCGGCCTTCCGCAAGGCGAGGTGTTTGATCCTGCCGAAGTGACCCGCGCCGAAAACCGTCTGCGGCGCACCGGCACATTTTCATCCGTAACCATCACCGAGGATGAGGGCATCACGCGGCCCGATCTGCTGGGCACCACCATAACAGTGGTCGAGGAAAAGCCGAGGCACCTGAGCTTCGGCGCCGAAATCTCCAGCCTTGAGGGCCTTGACCTGACCGGCGCGTGGATGCACCGCAATCTGCTGGGCGGGGCCGAGCGGCTTCGGCTTGAGGGGGCGATCACCAATATCGGCGCATCGGACAGCGGGGTCGATTACGGGCTGAAACTGTCGATCGACCGTCCTGCCACGCTGACCCCGGATACCACGGCGCGTTTTGTCACCGAAGTCGATCATCTGGACGAGGCCGATTTCCGGGCAAATTCTTTCAGCCTTGGGATCGGTTTCACCCATGTGTTCAGCGACAGCCTGACGGGCCGTGTCGATCTGGCCTATAGCATCATCGACGGGACCGAGTTTTCCGAAGACCGCGCGGTGTCGTCCGATTTTCGGTTTCGTAGCCTTGCGCTGCCGGTCGGCCTGATCTGGGACCGGCGCGACAACAAGACCGATGCCAAGCGCGGGTTCTATGTCGAGGCAGAGGTGAAGCCCTTCCTTGGCTTTGGCACCACCGGGTCGGGCCTGCGCGCGACGGCCGATCTGCGCGCCTATCGCGGCTTTGGCGAGGCGGATCGCTTTGTCGTGGCGGCGCGCGCGCAGGCGGGGATCGTCACCGGGGCCGATCTTCTTGAAACGCCACGCGATGACCTGTTCTATTCCGGCGGCGGCGGCACTGTGCGCGGGCAACCGTTTCAATCGCTTGGCGTGAATCTCGCACGGGGGCCACAAAGGTTTCAGATCGGCGGAAATCATTTTCTCGGCGCGTCTGTCGAACTGCGCGCGCGGGTATCGGGCAAGATCGGGGTGGTCGGCTTTGTCGATGCGGGCCGCATCGATGTGGGCAGCTTTTTTGACGCCTCGGGCGACTGGCATGCCGGGGCGGGGTTGGGCCTGCGCTATGACACCGGATTTGGCCCGATCCGCCTTGACGTGGCAGCCCCGGTGCGCGGCACTACGGGCAAGGGTGTGCAGCTTTACGTTGGTCTGGGGCAAGCCTTCTGATGCGTCACCTGTTCTTGGCCACCGCCCTCATCGCCGCCCCGCTCGCCGCCTTTGCCCAGGAAACCGAGGCGGAACGCACAGATCGCGGCACCATCGTCGCCTTTCTTGAGGATAATCTGTCCACGCCCGGTCGCCAGATCACCTTGCGTGGCTTTGCCGGGGCCCTGTCGTCGCGCGCGACTGCGACCCAGCTGACCATTGCCGATTCCGAAGGGGTCTGGCTCACGCTCAATGACATCGTCCTTGACTGGAGCCGGTCTGCCCTGTTGACCGGGCAGATCACGATCTCCGAACTCTCGGCTGGCGAAATCATCGTGGCGCGGGCCCCGATACCGGAACCCGGCGTTCCTTCGCCAGAGGCGACGGGCTTTGCCCTGCCGGAATTGCCGGTTTCGATACAGATTTCCAAGGTGGCAGCGGCCCGGGTCGAATTGGGCGAGTCGCTGTTGGGCCAGACGGTCGAGGGCAGCATCGAGGCCGCGCTGTCCCTTGCGGGCGGGGAAGGCTCTGCCGAGTTGACCATGACCCGGACAGACAGCGGGCCTGAGGGGCAGGTCACGCTTGCCGCGTCCTATGCCAACGAAAGCCGCCAGCTTGCCATCGATCTGACCGCGGTCGAAGGGGAAGGGGGCATTGCCGCCACCTTGCTGGGTCTGCCGGGCACGCCCGCCGTCTCGCTCGAGGTGCAGGGCGAAGGGCCGATTGACGATTTCACCGCCACCCTTGGCCTGTCCAGCGATGGTGTCGAGCGTTTGGCAGGCACGGTCACACTGATGGGGGCAGATGCGGGTGGCACCCGTTTTGCCGCCGAGGTGGCGGGCGATCTTGCCCCGCTGTTCTTGCCTGAATACGCTGATTTCCTTGGGAATTCCGTGGCGCTTGACGTGACGGGGCAGCGCAGCGCGCTGGGCCGGGTCGATCTGTCGGACCTGAACCTGCGCACGCAATCGCTGTCCTTGCAAGGCCAGACGACCTTTGCCGCCGATGGTCTGCCCGAGGCGATCGCCCTGACCGGCGCGCTGCGCGGGCCGGATGGTGCGCCGGTGCTTATCCCGGGCTTTGACGCAGGGGTGTCGATCCGCGCGGCGCAGATCGATATCGCATACAACGCGGCCACCGATACCGCATGGCGCGCGCTGATTGCGGCCGAGGGCGTCACGACCCCGGACGCAAGCCTTGCCACGGTTGATCTGCGCGGCTCGGGCCGGATCAGCCGGACGGCGGCGGGCAATGTGGTGGGGGGCAGCTTTACCGCAAGCGGCACTGGCATCGCCCTTGCCGATCCAAGCCTGGCCATGGCGCTTGGCGATTCGGCGACAGCCGCCGCGCGATTGTCCTGGCAAGAGGGGACGGGCCTTGTGCGCATCGGTGCGCTTGATCTGGCCGCCGGGCCGCTGACCCTGTCAGCGGGGGGCGAGGTTGCGGGGCCGAGCGACGGTTTGCGCATCACAGGCCGGCTTCGGATCGACGCAGAGGATCTTGCGCCGCTGTCCGGCCTTGCCGACCGGCCGTTGTCGGGGCGCGGCACGATCACGGCCAGCGGCACCGGCAGCCCCTTGGGCGGCGATTTCGATGTGCAGGCGCGAGTGGACGGGCAAGACCTGACGGTCGATATCCCCGAGGCCGACAACCTGCTGCGCGGCCCGTCCAGCCTTGCGGTCGATATCCGGCGCGATACCACGGGCACGGTTTTGCGCAGTTTTGCCTTGCGCGCGGCCGATCTGGCCGCCGATGGCGCGGGCACTGTCACCTCGGATCGCGCCGATCTGGACCTTACCTTGCGCATGGAAAATCTTGCGCGGCTTGGGTCGGCTTATGGCGGGCGGATCGATGGGCAGGTGCAACTTGCCGGCCCGCTGACGGAGGGGCGGGCGCGCATTGTGGCCGATCTGAACGCGTCCGATCTGCGCGTGGGGGTGGCTGAAGCTGACCGCCTGCTGCGCGGCGCGTCGAAGGTCTCGCTCCTTGCCGATCTCGACGGTGCGCAGCTGCGCGTGGAGCAGCTTTCCATCACGGCCCCCGTGGCCAGCGTTTCGGCCAGCGGCCTGTTGGCCGCAGAAGGCAGCGATGTCACGGCGCGCATGTCGCTGGCCGATCTATCGCGGCTGCGGCCCGAATTTGGCGGGCGTGTCACGGCGGATGCCGCGTTTCGCGGCACCGCGCAAACCGCGGCGCTGACGCTTTCGGCCAATGCCGCCGACCTGCGTTTGGGTGTGCCCGAGGCGGATCGCGTGCTTGCGGGGGCGTCACAGGTGACGGCGGCGCTTCGGCTTGAAAACGGCGCGCTGCGGGTCGATGACCTGCGGTTGAACAACCCGCAGCTTTCGGTCCAGGCCACCGGGCGCATCGCCGGAACCCGCCGGGATATTGATCTGTCGGCACGTCTGGTCAATCTTGGCCTGATCTTGCCGGAGTTTCCGGGCCCCGTCACCGTTTCGGGCACCGCGGTCGATACCGGCGCGGGATATACCGTGTCGCTCTCTGGCACCGGGCCGGGCAGCATCAACGCCCGTGTGGCGGGGACGGTCGCGCAAAACCTTGGCAGTGCCAATCTGACCGTGACCGGATCGGCGCAAGCCGGGCTGGCCAATCCGTTCCTGGGCAGCCGTGTGGTTTCTGGCCCGGTCACTGTCGATCTGCGTCTGAACGGGCCCATTGCGCTGTCCTCTCTTTCGGGCCGCGTCGGTCTGTCGGGGGGCACCTTGGCCGATCCGGCGTTGCCCTTTTCGTTGCAGGGGATCGAGGCCAGCGCCACGCTTTCGAATGGCTCGGCGCAGGTTGCGACCGCGGCCGCTGTGTCCACCGGGGGGCGGCTTGTCCTGTCCGGCCCGGTTGCCTTGACGGCGCCTTATCGCGGCGATCTTGGCCTGACCCTGTCAGGGGTCGTTCTGCGTGATCCGCAGCTTTACGAAACGCTGGCCAACGGACAATTGCGCATCACCGGCCCGCTGACGGGGGGCGCGCTGATCTCGGGCCGCATCGCGCTGCCGCAGACCGAGATCCGCATCGCCGCCACCGGGCTTGGTGGACAGGAATTGATTGACGGGTTGCGCCATGTCGGTGAGCCCGCGCCCGTGCGGGAAACCCGCCGCCGTGCCGGTCTTCTGGATGACGGGACGGCGGGCGGCACAGGCGGGGGCAGCGCGCGCAGCCAGCCCTTTGAACTGAACGTTGAAATCTCGGCCCCAAATCAGCTGTTCATCCGGGGCCGCGGGCTGGATGCAGAGCTGGGCGGCACGCTGCTGGTAACGGGCACCACCGATGCCATCGTTCCTTCTGGCGCGTTCAACCTGATCCGGGGGCGTCTGGATATTCTGGGCCGCCGCTTGACCCTGACCGAGGCCTCGCTTCAGCTTGAAGGCGATTTTGACGCAACTTTGCGGATTGTGGCCAGTTCGCAGAATGACGATGTCACCAGCGCGGTTGTCATCGAGGGGGCGGTCAGCGACCCGCAGGTCACGTTCACATCGACCCCGCAACTCCCGCAAGAGGAGGTCTTGGCACAGCTTCTGTTCGGGCGGCGTCTTGAATCGCTTTCGGCGCTACAGGCGCTGCAACTGGCCAGCGCAGTGGCCACCCTGGCCGGACGCGGGGGCGAGGGCATTGTCAGTCGCTTGCGCACCGGCTTTGGCCTCGATGATCTGGACGTTCAGACCAGTGCCTCGGGCGATACGCAGCTGACCGCCGGCAAGTATCTGAGCGAGAACATCTATTCCGAGGTGGTCGTGGATCAGTCCGGCAAAAGCCAGATCAACCTGAACTTGGACATCACCGATAACCTGACGCTCAAGGGACGGGTTGGCGGTGATGGGGGGACGGGGCTTGGTTTGTTCTTTGAACGCGATTACTGAACCCGCAACCCGTTCAACACCAAGGCCGTGATTTCGGCCACGATATGGGCTTCGTCCAACGGGTCGTCAGGGCCAAGGCCCGACATGAAGCGGGCCTCGCTGGCCATGACGGCATAGGCTTCGGTCATGGCCCAGATATGAAACTGAAGCAGCAAAGGGTCCACCCGGCGGATCAGCCCCTGATCGGCCCAGGCGCCAATCAGGCGTGAGGCCCGCAGCGTCGCCTCACGCGATCCGGCCCAGACGGCGTGCAGCATCGGCGCGCCGCGCATCACCTCGCCGGTGAACATCCGCACCTCTGCGGGGTGGGTCAGCGAAAACCGCACCTTGCGGGCGATGTAATCCGACAGGAACGCCTCTGGCCCCTTGTCCAGTGCAATGCCTTCGAACAGATCGGCCCAGATTCCGGTGATATGGGTCAGAGCCTCGGCGTAAAGCTCCTCCTTGCTGTCGATGTAATAGTGCAATTTGGTTTTCGAGATGCCCGCCCGGTCGGCAATGCCTTGGGTCGAGGCACCGCGCAGGCCATGTTCGGCAAATTCCACGATGGCCGCCGCGCGAATATGGTCGCGCAACTCGCCCCGTTTGCGGGCAAGATCACCGCGCCCCACATGGCGCAGGCTCAGGGCTTCTGGGGCAGCCATGCCGTCGCCTCCACTTCGATCAGGATATCGGGCGAAGGCATCATCGCGCTGACCTCTACCACCGTGGACACGGGCGGGGTCCCGGGAAAGAACTGCCGCCGCACCGCGTTATAGCGGGGGAAGTCATTCAGATTCTTGAAATATTGCACCAACTTGAACACATCCGCCATCGACCCGCCGGCCTGTTCCACCGTGGCGCGGATACGGTCCAGCACATACCAGGACTGCGCGAGGATCGGCCCATCCTTGGCATCGACCGAGAATTCCCCGGTCTGACCAATCGTCGGGCCGATCCCGTCGGGCAGATCGCCAAACCCCCGGATCACCCGCCCAGCGGCCGCGTCCACCGCGATGACGCCGGACAGAAAGATGAAATCGCCGCGCCGCACCCAGGCGGAATAGCGGGCAAGGGGGCGTGCTGCATCATTCATCGCTTACACCGGAATGGTTTTCAGACTGCGCTCGACCTTGCCCAGAAAGGTCTTCCGCTCGTCCTCGGTCACGTGGTTCATGTTGTAAAGCTGCTTCCAGATCACCCGGCAGCGCGGGCTGAACAAGGGCCGCAGCCCGCGCGTCCACAACGACCGCCCCGGATCGCGGATCATCCTGATCCACCACCACGGACTGCCCGAGGTGGTGATCCCCACCATCAGCCGGATGTTCTGCAACTTTGGCTTGGTGCGTTTCTGTTTGCCGTCGGCCACCTCGAAGGTGATCCCCGGCAGCCAGACCCGCTCCAGCCAGCCTTTCAGCATGGCAGGGGGGCCGTAATACCAGGTCGGATAGATCACCACCAAACCCTCGGCCCATTGCAGGTTCTCCACATGGTCCGGGTGCTTTGCGATGATTGCTGCGGTATCGGTCAGATATTGTCGACGTTCCTCGGTCGAAAGCACCGGGTTGAAGTTCTCGGCGTAAAGATCATGGCAGCGCAGTTCGTGGCCCGCCGCACGAAGCGTGCGACAGGCGGTCTCATAAAGCGCCGCGCCAAAACTTTCCGGGCACGGATGCGAGAAAACGACCAGAAGGCGCATGGCGCATAACCCCTTACTTTGGCAGCAAATCCATGCCGACCTTCTTGTTGACGAACTGGTCGGTTGCGACCTTGGCAATGTCAACCGACCCTGCCTCGAGAATGCCGGCGTTCACCGCCAGATCGTAGAACGCCTGCACGCGCGCCATGTCGATCGCGCCGATCCCGACCTCGGCCTGATAGCCGGTGCCGATGATGCCAAGCGCCTTCATCTGCTCGACCTCCTGGTTCAGCTTTTCGACCGTCTGTTCCGGGTTGTCGGCAATGATCGCCGCATTGCCAGCCGAATTGTCGTTATACAGGTAGTTATACCAGCCGATGGTCGATGCATCGACAAAGCGCTGCACCAGATCGGGGTTGTTTTCCACCATCTCCACCCGCGCCTCGATCGTGGTGGAATAGGTGTTCCAGCCATTGTCGGCAAGCAGGAACCATTCCGGGTCCGCGCCTTCGGCTTTGGCATAGATCGGTTCTGCGGTGCCATAGCCCTGCTGCACCATTTTCTTGTCGGTCAGGTATTCGGCAAGGTTGAAACCATAGGGTTTCAGCTGTTCATCCTTGAACCCCTTGGCCTTGACCATCCACTGCCAATAGCTGAACTGCCCATCCTTCGACACAAGGATCGTCGGCGCGTTCACCAGATCGTCGAAGGACGCATATTCCCCCTTGTGGGTCAGCATCACCTGCGGGTCCTTCTCGAAATAGGAGGCCACCACCACCGTCGGAATGCCGTTGCGCACGTTGTCCATCGACAAGAGCAGGTTGCCCGCCATCAGGAAATCCACCTTGCCGGCCGGCAGCATCGGGCGGTTGTTGACCTGCGGCCCGCCTTGCTGAATCTCCACCTCCAGCCCGTATTTGGCATAGGTGCCATCGGCCATCGCCTGATAGAACCCGCCATGCCCGCCTTGCGCCAACCAGTTGGTGGCGAACACCACCTTGTCTTGTGCCATGGCGCCACTGGCGACCACGGTTGCCGCCACTGCGGCCAGAAGAATTGCCTTCATGTCAAACCCTTTCCCTGTTGTGCCAAATCACGCCTTGGCCATATCCGGCGTCCAGCCCCGGGTTTTTCCCGGATTCATCAAACCATGCGGATCGGCCTCGCGTTTGAAGTCGATCTGCGTGGTGTCGATTTCCTTCATCCCGCCATCCTCGATGGTGATGACATGCGGGTCAAAGATCGTGCAGCCATCCAGCTGCTCCATCTCGGCGATGATTTCATACATCCGCGCGCGGGTGGTCCAACGCACGAGCGGCAGGGCGAAAATCTGCACCTCGCCGCCCAGCCGCGCCATTTCGTGATGCATCAAAACCTCGTCGCCGTAACGCGCCATCTGGCGCATCACCAGCGCGGGGTCGAACGGGCTGGGATAGGCGGTTTGCAGATAGGTCCAGACCCCCGGCTCATGCTTCAGCGCCTGCAAGGTCGTGTGGTTCCAGCCACATTCCCAGGCGGCGGGCAGGTTCTGCGCCTCAAGCTCGTGCAGCGTCCCGGTCAGGGACACCCGCCCCCCCATCGCCGCCACGCGGGCGTGAAAATCCGCCATCGCCTCGGGCGCGATCATTGAAAACACCGCGTCCTTGTCGGCGGGAAAATGCGCGGCCAACCGCTTGTAGAAGGGGGCGATCCGCCCCTCGACCACCGTCATCAGATAGGCGTCCACCCCCTCGGCCTGCGCCTGTGCCGCAAAGCGCAGCGCGGTGTCGTAGCCATCGAACAGCGCAATCGTGTGGACCCAGTCGGTTGCGGGCACGAGCGCGTAATCCATCGCCGTGATGATCCCGTTGGTGCCATAGGCATGCTGCACCTTCATGATGTCGGCCCCGTGCAATTCGATGATGCGCGGCGTCTCCTCTACCGTCACCAGCCGCAGCCAGGTGATGTTCTCGCCATCGCGCAGCATCCCGTGGCGCAAGGACCCGATGCCCCCCGACCCGCCCGAGACAAAGCCGCCCATCGTGGCAAAGCGCTTGGTTGACGGGAACATCGACAGCATCTGGCCGCTCTCGCCGACGGCCGTCTCTACCCGTTCCATCCGCGCGCCCGCCTCGCAGACCACCCGGCCCGGCGCGATGCTGATGATCCGGTCCAGCTTGGTCATCTCCAGGATGATCCCGCCCTCCATCGGCACGCATTGGCCGTAGTTCCCGGTGCCGCCGCCGCGCACGGTGACGGGCAGGCGGTGGCGCGCGGCGGCGGCTGCCACCACGATCACCTCGGCCTCGGTCCTCGGGGTCACCACCAGTTGGGCGGCGCGATTGTCCAGCAATTCCTTAAGGATAGGGGAATACCAGAAGTAATCCTTGGATTTCGCCTCCACCAGCTTTGTGTCCGCCGAATGGGGAATATCCCCGATCTCGGCGCAAAAGGCGGCAAGGGTCTCAGCGCTCACGCTCATGCAGCATATCCTTGGCTTTGGGCCATCCCGGCCCGGTAAATCCGGCGCGGCGCACGCGGGTCGGCCAACGCCTCCCGCCAATCGGCCCCGCCGATGGTCATGAAATCCGCCGGTCGCCCCACAGCGAGCGGCGCGGGCGCAGCCCCAAGCACGCGAGCGGCGTCCGTCGTGATCGCCCCCAGCCAGTCGCCCGGGTCAAGGTGCAGCGTCAGGCTTGCCAGCCGCAGCATCTCCAGCGGGTCATGGGTGCCGTAAGGGTAGAACGGGTCACGCACATTGTCGGACGCGAACAGCACCGTCACGCCCGCCGCGCGCAATTCCTGCGCCGGGGCCAGACCGCGCAACCGGGGGCTGCGCCCCGGCGCCATATCCTGCAAATGCAGGTTGGTGGTCGGCAAAATGGTCAGCGCGAGCCCCGCCTCGGCCATCATGGCAATGGCCCGGCCCGCATCCTCCCGGATCGACAGCGCACAGGCGTGCCCGCACAACACGCGGCCCGCCATGCCGTGCTGCCGGGTCAGCTGGGCAATCTCATCCACCCCCACCGCATCGGCATCCAGCCCCTCATCCACATGGAAATCGAGGGTCAACCCATGCTCCGCCGCCAACCGGAACACCCGGCCCAGATGGTCGGCATAGTTGGCATGGCGATAGATGAAACTGCCCAGAACCCCACCATCCGCCGCCACCTTTGTGGCAATCCGCGGCCCGTGATCCGCGTCGCCCAGCACCTCCAGCGACACCAGCGCCGCCCGTTGCAGATGCACCCCTTCTGCCGCGACCTCGCCCATCACGCTCCACGCCAGCGGCACGGCAGGCTCGGTCCAGTCCACATGGCTGCGCACCAAGGCCGCCCCATGCGCTGCCGCATCCTGCAACCCTCGCGTGATGCGGGCGCGCAGATCGACCTCGGTCCAGGCCGCCTTGTCCGCCGCCATCGCTTCGATCGCGCCAAACAGCCCCGGCTTTTCCGCCCGCGTCCGATGCGCGGTAAAGCATTTGTCCAGATGCACATGCGCATCCACCACGAGCGGGATTGCAACCGACCGCGCCGGCCCGACGGCGGGCGTCATCGCCGCGATCCGCCCCCCGGCCAGCGTGATCTGCACCACCCGTCCGTCGACCAGAACATGGGTCAGATCATTGCTCACGGCGGATCTCGCTTTCGTGCCAATGCCCCAGCACCCGCCGCGACAGCCAAGCGGTCGCCAGAAAGATCACCACCCCCAGCACCGACACCAGAACCAGTGCCGCGAACATCCGCGGAATCTCATTCCTGAACGAGGATTCGATAATGCGGCTGGCAAGCCCCGTATTCTGCCCCGCGGCGCCTGCCACAAACTCCGCCACCACGGCGCCAATCAGGCTCAGCCCGCCGGCAACCTTTAGCGCCGCCATGAAAGAGGGCAAAGCCGAGGGGGCCAGCAGGAACCGCAACCGCTGCCATGGCGTTGCGCGATACAGGGTGAACAGGTCGCGCAGATTGTGGTCCGCACTGCGCAACCCGATCACCGTGCCGGACAGGATCGGGAAAAACGCCACGATCCACGCGCAGATCAGCAGGGCCGCAAAGGTGCTGTCGACATAGATCAGGATCAAGGGCGCAATCGCCACGACCGGCGTCACCTGCAAGATCACCGCGAAGGGAAACAGGCTCATCTCCACCGCCCGCGACAGCGCAAAGAGGGCGCCAAGCAGCACCCCGCCAAGGATCGCAAGGCCCAGCGAAAACACCGTCAGCTTTACCGTGAACCACGCCGACCCCATCAGCGACGGGCCATCGGTCCACAGCGTCTGCGCGATCCGGCTTGGCGCGGGAATAAGGTAATGCGGGATCTCATAGGCCCGCACCGCCCATTCCCAGCCGCCAATCGCCGCCACCAGAGTGACCACCGGCAGCAGCCATGTCAGCACTTTTTCTCGCCGCTCGCGCGCAATCGCCGCCGCGTTGACCGGCGCCTCAGGCCCCGCGTCAATGGTCGATATGCTCTGCATCCAGCGTCCCCTTCAATGTCTCGGACACCCGCCGCGCCTCGGCGGAAAACTCTTGCGACACGCGCCAATCCTCGGCCCTTGGCCAAGGCACATCGATGGTCAGATCGGCCGCCACCCGCCCAGGCCGCGCCGCCATCACCACCACGCGGCTGGACAGGAACACGCTCTCGAACACCGAATGCGTGACAAAGATCACCGTCAGCCCCTGCTCTGCCGCCAGCCGCACCACATCATTGTTCAGCTTGGCCCGGGTCATCTCGTCCAGGGCCGCAAAGGGTTCATCCATCAGCAGAATCCGCGGCCGCGTGACCATGGCGCGCGCAATCGACACCCGCATCTTCATGCCGCCAGACAGCTCTCGCGGATAGGCTTGCGCGAATTTCGTCAGCCCCACATCCCGCAGCGCCTGCGCGATCCGCGGTGCGGCCGCCTCACGCCCGACGCCCGCCAGACGCAAGGGCAGGAACACATTGTCCTCTACCGTGGCCCAGGGCATCAGCGTCGGCTCCTGAAATACGAACCCAAGGTCATGCTCGGTCTGGCCCGTCGCAGGGGCGATGGTGATCGTGCCCGATGTCACCGGCAAAAGCCCGGCGATCATCTTGAGCGCGGTTGATTTCCCGCAGCCCGAGGGGCCAAGGAAACTGATGAAATCGCCCTCGTTGATCGTCAGCGTCATGTCCGACACCGCCAGCGTGTCATTGCCGAACCGCTTCGACACCCGCGCCAGCCGGATGATCGGATCGCCCTTCATGCAAAGGCCTCCGGGTTGGCCTTTGTGTCCAGAAAGGACAGCGGCATGCGGTGCACCTCGCGCAGCAGCGTCACGATCTGCGTGGCCGCATGGTCAATCGCGCGCTGCCCCTTGTCAGCGGTGGCCAGCGTGGCATTGCCCGCCGCCCCCGCCGCGTTGATATCCTGCATCATCCAGGCCAAACGCCCCGCCGGGGTCAGGCCCAACAGCCGGTTTTCAGCCGCCAGCCGCGCGTTCTGCGGCACGAAATCGCGGGCCTGGTCCATCTGCACCAGATCGGGGCGCAGCGCCAGCATCACGCTGGTTTCCAGATCACCGGCATGAATGCCATGGCGATCCTCCTCTGGCGAAATCAGCCCCTCGGGCAGGCCCATCGCGAACCAGTTGGCCGACACGACCAGCATCTTGTGCTTGATCCGCAGATCCCGCGCCACGATGTCCATCGGCGCGATCTGCCCGCCGTGACTGTTGAGGATCACCAGCTTGCGCACCCCCGCCGCCGCCACGCAATCGCCGATCTCGCCCCACATCGCCATCAGTGTGGCCGCTGAAAACGTCAATGTGCCGGGCCAATGCGAATGCTCATTCGATTTGCCGACCGGCATCGTGGGCAGGAACAGCACCGGCAAATCCGCAGGCAGGCGTGGGATCACCGCCGCGACCATCCCGTCCACAATGGCTTGGTCAACGGACAGGGGCAGGTGCGGGCCGTGCTGCTCGACCGCGCCAACTGGCAACACCGCGATCACCTTGTCGCGGGGCAGCGCGGCAAAATCTCGAGCCGTGTAGTCAGCCCAGAACCGGTGCTTCATGCTGCGCCTCGCCCGGTCTTGCGTTCCTGTCGCACCATGGACTCACCCCCGGTCATTGTCCCGTCTGTGACAAGTTGACGCGAGGATAATCCATTCTGTCAAACCATTTGGTCTGACATCCGCAGATTGTTTTTTGTGCACGCCGGCGCAGCGGGTTTTGCGCCGCCGCGCCCAAGGCTTGGGCAGCGCGCAAAGGGCCGGTCAGCGCCAGCCGTCGATTGCGGCCAAAGCCTCCTCGGCGGTTTCGACATAGCGAAACAGATCAAGGTCTTCGCGGCTGATCGTTCCTGCCTCGGCAAGGGCCTCCCAGTTGATGATCTTCTCCCAGAAACTCTGGCCGAACAAAAGAAAGGGGATCACTTTCATGCGCTTGGTCTGGATCAGCGTCAGGGCCTCGAACATCTCGTCCAGGGTGCCAAACCCACCGGGGAAGACGCAGATCGCCTTGGCCCGCATCAGGAAATGCATCTTGCGGATGGCGAAATAGTGAAAGTTGAAGCACAGGTCCGGCGTCACATAGGGGTTGGGCGCCTGTTCATGCGGCAGGACGATATTCAACCCGATCGATTGCCCACCCGCCTCTTGTGCGCCAAGGTTTCCGGCCTCCATCACCCCGGGCCCGCCGCCGGTGATGATCACATTCTCGCGGCCATAGCTTTCCAGACTGCGTTGCGTCATCATCCGGGCAAAGCGTCGTGCTTCGTCGTAATAGGCTGACAAGGCTGACAGGGCAGGGGTGCGCCCGTCCTCGGGCCGGGCCGGAATGCGCGCCCCGCCGAACAGAACGATGGTCGATTCTATACCGCGTTCATCCATCACCAGTTGTGGCTTGAGCAACTCCAGTTGCAGCCGCACGGGCCGCAGATCCTCGCGCGTCATGAAATCGGGGTCGGCAAAGGCCAGCCGATAGGCGGGCGCGCGGGTTTGGGGCGTATCCGGCGCCTTGTGGGCGGCCTTTACGTCTTCGACGCTGTCGCGGAACGGATGGGCGCGGGGTTCGTCTTTCATAAGCTGCCTTTGCATTGCGTGACCTGTGCCCAAGCCTTATAGGCAGGGCGCAACAGGACCAACCAAAAAGGGTGACACCATGTCGAACGCCGCCTTGGAAACAGCCATCGAAGCCGCGTGGGACACCCGCGACAGTATCAGCCCCGCCACCAAGGGCGAGGTCCGTGATGCGATCGAGGCCACTCTGGCCGCGCTGGACAGCGGCGCCTTGCGCGTGGCCGAAAAGCGCGGGGCCGATTGGCATGTGAACCAATGGGCCAAGAAGGCCGTGCTGCTGTCTTTCCGCCTGACCGACATGTATGAGATTTCGGGGTCCAACGGCGGCGCAAACTGGTGGGACAAGGTGCCATCGAAATGGCAGGGCTGGACCGAAGCCGATTGGCGCGCCGCCGGCTTTCGCGCGGTGCCCGGCTCTATCGTCCGCCGGTCGGCCTATATCGGCAAGGGCGTCGTGCTGATGCCGTCCTTTGTGAACCTTGGCGCCTATGTCGATGAGGGCACGATGGTCGATGGCTGGGCCACGGTCGGTTCCTGCGCCCAGATCGGCAAGAACGTCCACCTGTCGGGCGGGGTTGGCATCGGCGGCGTGCTGGAGCCGATGCAGGCAGGCCCGACCATCATCGAGGACAACTGCTTCATCGGTGCGCGGTCTGAAGTCGTCGAAGGCTGCATCATCCGTGAAGGTTCGGTGCTGGGCATGGGCGTGTTCATCGGCAAATCGACCAAGATCGTCGATCGCGAAATCGGCGAAGTGATGTATGGCGAGGTGCCGGCAGGATCGGTCGTGGTGGCGGGCTCCATGCCCTCCAAGGGCGGAGTGAACCTTTACTGCGCGGTGATCGTGAAAAAGGTTGACGCGCAGACGCGGTCCAAAACCTCGATCAACGAGCTTTTGCGCGACTGAGGCGGGGGCCGCGACCTCTCGGACAACCGTGAGGTGCGGCGCCAGACTCCCCCAAGACGAACAGCTGTTCCTTACCCTCGTCTTGCAAAGAACGGGGGGCTTTCCCCGAAAGGTTGCCCGATGTCCGATGAAAAGCCTGCCCGCACCAGCCGCCAGCAGGTCTATACCCTTTTGGTGCAAGTCGGTCGCAAGCCCGGCGATGGCTTGCCCGCCAAGGCCACAGGGGGCGCGCTGATGTGCTATGCCAGTGGCGTGGACGAGGCCGAGGCGGTGCGCGAGACTGTGGCAATCCTCAAGCAGGCCGATCTTGCCGTTCTGGAAGTGGAAGGTCACGGCTCGCTGGAGGAGCAACGCGAGGCCGGGGCCGAGATCGACCCCGAGGAGGAGGCGTTGATGCTGCGCGCGCTGGAGGAAAACTCGGTGGTGGTGGCCCAGATGACGGCGCTCTATGACTGATCCCTAGGCGGCGCCGAACAGGCTGCGGCGTGCCAACATGCTGACCAGTTGCTGGGCTTCGAACGCTTTCAGCACCGGGAGCGGCGCGGCCCCAGCGTAGCCATGGCTCAGCAGCCGCAGCCCGTCGGCCTGCACCATCTCGGGCAAGCCAAGGTCGATGGAGACGCAATCTATCGCAGCCTGCCGTTCATCCGTGCGCGCGATGGTTCCGTTCGCCAGCGCATGGGCGCGCAGCAAGACCTCCTCGACACCGAACATATACTCGACTTCCGCGCCGCGCAGCGCGACCAACTGATCCGCCGACAGCAGCACATCGCTGCCCTGGCCAAGGAAAGGCGCCCGCATGAGGATCGGCGCGAAACTCCCGCGGCTGGGCAGGCGCAGGCGCGTGACGCGCAACACGGGTTGCAGCCCGTTGTCGGCGGTATGGATCAGATCGCCGGGCCGCAAGCTGCCGGCGGCGACAGGGCCACGCGCCGTCTCGATCGGAGTGCGCAGGCCAAGCCAGGGCGCGCGTTCCGGCGGAGTGTCGCCTTGCGTGACCCCAAACCACAGCACAGAGCGGTGGCGCAACGCCGCACCATCATGGCGGCAGAGCGCGGCAAGTTCGTGGGGCGACAGTTCAATCGGGCCGATCCCGCTGCTTTGGCATTCCTCCCCGCGGCCGATGCGACCAAAGCCAAGCGTCCAGCGCCCCGTGCGCCGGTTCCAACCATAGGTCATGCGCGCAGTGCCCAGCCCAAAGGGCAAAGGGCCGGGCAGCACAAGGCGCCGCACAATCTTGCCCGTTCTGTGCAACAGGATCAGCCCCGCCTTGGGATCGGCAAAGATCGAAAAGGTGCGCCGCACGCCATCATCCTGATGCCATTCCAGCAAGACGGTGCCATCGCCAAGTGGCAGCGATGCCTCCAGCACCATCAGACCCTGCGCCAAAGGCGCGCGATCGCCTTCGGGCAGCATCAGATCGGACAGGGCAAGC
>JALOSF010000090.1 GCA_025458525.1 Cypionkella sp.
GGCAAACAGCCCATGCCGTTCGATCATGGCGATCATGTTGTCGCGCGTGGTCAGACGCTGTTCGATGCTGGTCAGCAATTGCAGAACGTTCACCGGCAAGGCCGGGGCTTGCCCGCCCTCTGTCACCATGGGCAGTTCCACCTGCAACACCGCGGCAGCCTCGAACACATCGGGCCGGGTCTTGGCATACCATGCTGCAACCAGCGTGCCGAGCAGCCCGATCGCAAGGATCAATGCCGCACGCCGACGCAGCAGGCCGATCAGGTCTTCCATCGTCTGGATCGGCCCCATGCTCTACTCCCGCCCATACCGACGGCGGCCAAGGCCGATGTCCTGCGCTCGGTTCAGAACCACCCCCATCAACGGGATCTGATGTTCGAACAGCGCCTCGCAGGCGCGGATGTCCCTGGCCAAGGTCTGTGTGCCATCGGCCACGACAAGCACCGCATCCACCTTGCCCTTCAGCGCCAGCACGTCATCGCTGACCAGCGCGGGCGGCAGGTCCATCACCGTGATTTCGGGGTCAAGCTGCACCTCCATCGCCTCAAGGGCTTCGGCGGTATCGGGGCTGTGCAGGATATCGCCGGCATCGGGCGCGGCTTCGCCGTTGAACCCGATGGCCAGCGTCTTGCCGACGCGGACAAACAGCGATTCCATCGGCTGGCTGCCGTCCAGAAAATCGCGCAGCGCGCCGTTCGGGGTCACGCCAAACAGGTTGTGCAGGTTGGGCCGCCGCAGATCGAGGTCAAGCAGGACGGTGCGGCTGCCGGGCCGACGCCCCAGCGCCATCGCCAGATTGGCGGCGGTAAAGGATTTGCCGCAGCCATGCGTCGGTGAGGTCACGCCGATCCGCCGCCATCCCCGGTCGGCCATGGCTTGCGCGACCCGGGTGCGCAAGATGTCGAAGGCGGGGCCGGCGGGGCTTTGGTCCGGGTTGGTAAACAAACCGTTTCCGGCCAGATGATCCGCGTTCAGCGTGACGGGCGAGAGCGATTCCCAGACCCGCGCCGGATTGAACAGCGCCAGCGGATAGGCGTCCGAAAAGATTTCGCGCCCCAGATCCGGATCGGCCGCGGGCAAGATTGCCTCGGTCGGACGCCCGCGCCGGAACACCGAAACCGAAATGGTTCGGCCCGTCCTCGGCTGGGTCTCGCCGTTGTCCGTCATCGGCAAATATCCCATATCCAGCAGGTCTTCCGGGCGTTGCACCAAAATGTTGTCTCGGGCCATTGACTGGCACGCTCCTGCAAAGGGCAGCGCGCGGGCTGCGTCCGGATATTCAAACCCGCCTTGCAGCAGGCCGCGACCTATTCGGGTCCTCTGGGGCGGATGCCAGCCTTGCAAGGCCAGCCTGTCTTTGCCAGAATCGCCGGGCCCCCGCCCAGTCTGCCTAGCAATTAGCAGATAATGTCAGGAAATGAAAGAGTTTGCCCGTCATCCCCGGTGCATCGGCCGGGTGGAAACGATGGCCAACGCGCCGGTCTGTGGCTAGGATTTGTGCGGTCGAAAGGATGAGTGCAAGATGAAAAGCACCATAGATGCGGTGGTGATTGGCCGGAACGAAGGCCCGCGTCTGGTCGCTTGTCTTGCGGCGTTGCGCGGTCAGGTGCGGCGCATTGTCTATGTGGATAGCGGCTCCACCGATGGCTCGGTCGCGGCGGCGCGGGCCGCGGGGGCCGAGGTTGTGGCGCTTGACCTGACGCAAGCCTTTACTGCCGCGCGCGCCAGAAACGCGGGGCTGCTGGCACTGGCGCAAGGCGCGCCCGAGTTTGTGCAATTGGTGGACGGCGACTGTGTGTTGCAGCCCGGCTGGATCGGGCAGGCGCTTGCCACATTTGCCGCGCGCCCGACGGCTGTGGTGGTCTGCGGGCGCCGGCGCGAACGGTCTCCGCAAGCCTCAGTCTATAACGCGATGGCGGACCGCGAATGGGACACGCCCCTGGGCCTTGCCCTGGCTTGCGGCGGCGATGCGCTGATGCGCTATGACGCTGTCATGGCGGTGGGCGGTTATCGCGACGATCTGATCGCGGGCGAGGAGCCGGAGCTTTGCCTTCGGTTGCGTCGCGCGGGGGGCGAGATCTGGCGCATCGATGCCGAGATGACCCTGCACGACGCGGCCCTGCTGCGTTTTGGGCAATGGTGGCGGCGGATGGTCCGGTCTGGCCATGCCTTTGCCGAGGGGGCCGACCTGCATGGCGCCGGGCCCGAGCGGCATTGGGTTGCCGAAACCCGGCGCGCCTTGGTCTGGGGCGCGCTTGGCCCTGCGGTGATCGTCGGGGCCGGGCTGGTTCATCCGGCGGGCTTTGCCCTGGCCCTGGCCTATCCTGCGCAGGTGGTTCGGCTTGCGCGGCGGGGGGGCTGGCGCTGGGCGGCCCTTACGGTCATCGGGCGCTTTGCCGAGGCACGCGGGGCGCTTGGCTTTCACTTCAATCGGGTCTTGGGGCGTCGGCGCGGGCTGATCGAATACAAGTGACGTCAGGCCCGGCGCAGGTGCCACGCGTCGCGGATCAGGGCTGGCAGGATCGCGGCACAGGCGGCATAGCGCGGGATCAGGCGACGGGGCGACGACAGCGCCCGCCACAGCCATTCCAGCGCCAGCCGCCGCATCCACTCTGGCGCGCGATGCTGCTGTCCGGCAACGAAATCAAGCCCCGCGCCAAAGCAGCAAAAGCCGATGGCCTGCGCGCGGGTTCTGCCAAAGGCTGCGAATGTCTCTTGCCGGGGGGCCGACAGCGACACGATGCACAAGCGCGCGCCCGCAGCCTGCATGGCTGCAACCGCCGCTTCTGCCTCGGGGCCGGTCGGATCAAAGCCCATGGATGGCGCGCCGGTCCAGACGACCGTCAGGTTTGCGATCTCTTGCGTAAGGCGGGCCGCGGCGCGGTCCAGCACCTCGGGCGAGGAGCCGAAGAAGGCGACCGGCATCCCCTCGGCCGCGGCAAGGTGCAGCACGGGCCGCAGCAGATCGGACCCGGGGACAAGCGATACAGGGCGACCGGCAAGGCGGGACAACCACACGATGGGGTTCCCGTCCGCCACGACCAGATCCTGCGCCGCATAGGCCGCCCGGTAGGCAGGCGAGGCGCGCAGTTTCACCATATGGTCGAGGTTGAGCGTGGCAAGGGAAAACCCGTCCCCGTCCCGCAGCCGCGCCTTGATCTCGGCCATCAGGCCGGGCTGATCGGGCATGTTCACACGGAGGGTCTGATCTGGAAAACGGAACTGCACGGGCGGCCCTTGGATATGATCGCGGTCTCTTAACATGGGTTGCAGGTTAAGGGGGGAAAATCCCGATCCCTGTTCGAAGATGCCTTTTGTCGGCGCCTTGTGCCGGATCGGAAACGTCCTGCCCCCCATGCTGTCTTGGCGCAAACCGCACCTGCGCTGTGCACGCGTGCCGCAGGCCTGCCCCAATCGTGGCATGGCTTTGCCCTTTTGCGCGGTCAAGACATGACGGCCGATTTGTAGTAATCCAAAGACCCGAGCCCCAAGACCCACAGCCAAGGCCCATGCCCGTCGCGAACCCGCTTGCCTATCTCATGCTGTGCCTTTGGCCAGTGGCTTCGTGGATCCTGTTCACGAAACTTGATCCGGCACGCGCGCTGATCTGGACCATTCTGGGCGCCTATATGCTGCTTCCGCCGGTGATTGCCATCGATCTTCCGATGGTGCCGGACTTCAACAAATACTCGATCGCCAACCTGTCGGCGGCGGCCGCCGTTCTGTTCCTGTTGGGTGAACGGTTCGACATCTGGCCAAAGTCGCGACTGGGGCAGGGTTTTCTGGTGATCTTTACCCTTAGCCCGATCGCCACCGTGCTGACCAACACGGACGCCATCTATTTCTTTCAGGCGGCCTTGCCTGCGATGCGGATCTACGATTCGCTCGCCGTCAGCGCGACACAGTTCATCGCGCTGCTGCCTTTCCTGCTCGCCCGGAAGTTTCTGGCCACGGATGAAGGGATGCGGGCCATTCTGGTGGCGCTGGTGATCGCAGGGCTGATCTACTCTGTGCCCATGCTGTGGGAAGCAAGGATGTCGCCGCAGCTCAACTTGCGGATTTATGGATTTTTCCAGCATGATTTCAGTCAGGCCATCCGCTTTGGCGGCTTTCGTCCTTTCGTGTTCATGCCGCACGGGCTTTGGGTCGCGTTCTTTGCGCTGATGTGCTTTGTCGCTGCTGTGGCGCTGTTCCGGGTGGGGCCGGCGCCCGAGCGGCCCAGGCAGCTCGTCATCCTGCTGTATCTGGCTGTGGTGCTTCTGTTTTGCCGCAGTGCGGGGCCTGTCGTCTATGCCATGGCGCTGGTGCCGCTTGTGCTTTTCGTCTCGCGCCGCTGGCAGGTGCTGATTTCGGCGGCGCTTGTGGCGGTGGTGATCGGCTATCCGTTGCTGCGCGGGCTGCATCTGGTGCCGGTCGATGATCTGTTGAACCTTGCGCTGAGTGTGAACGAGGAACGGGGCAGGTCGCTTGAATTCCGTCTGCGCAATGAGGAGTTGCTGCTGGCGCGCGCCGAGGAGCGGCCGCTGTTCGGCTGGGGTCTTTACGGGCGCGGCCTTCTGCATGATCCGGTGACGGGGCGGATCAGCATCATTGCCGACGGGGGCTGGATCATTGTGCTTGGGGCCTTCGGCTGGTTTGGCTATATCGGGCTGTTCGGCCTGCTTGCCCTGCCGGTTGCGCTTTTGGCGCGTGAGGCGTTGCGTCAGGACAAGGCGGCGATTTCGCCCTATACCGCAGCGGTCTGTCTGCTGTTGGCGTTCAATCTGGTCGATCTTTTGCCAAATGACACGCATATCCCCTTCACCTGGTTGATGGCCGGGGCGATCTTGGGCCGGGCCGAGGCGCTGCGCGCTGCCTATGACGCGCAGCGCAAGGCTGCGTTCGAGGCGCGGCTGCCCGCAGGAAGGACCGTCTTGTGACGCAAAGACGGCTGCGCGTTCTGGTGATGGCCGAGGCTGCGAACCCGGAATGGGTTTCGGTGCCGCTGGTGGGCTGGTCGCTGGCGCAGGCGCTGCGCGATGTGGCGGATGTGCATATCGTGACGCAGATCCGCAACCGCGACGCTTTCCTGCGGGCGGGGCTGCGCGAGGGCGAGGATTTCACCGCGATTGACTCAGAGGCCGTGGCGCGGCCGTTCTGGCGGCTTGGCGTCTGGCTTTCGGGCGGCAAAGGGCTGGGCTGGACCCTTCAGCAGGCGGTAGCGGCGATCAGCTACCCCTATTTCGAACATCTGGTGTGGCGGCGTTTTGGGGCCGACATCCGCGCCGGGCGGTTCGACATCGTGCATCGCGTGACGCCGCTGTCGCCGGTTCAGCAAAGTTCCATTGCCGCACGCTGTCGGCGGGCGGGGGTGCCGTTCGTGCTTGGCCCGCTGAACGGAGGCGTGCCATGGCCCACGGCCTTTGCCGCCGAGATGCGGCGTGAGCGCGAATGGCTGTCCAAGGTGCGCGGCGCCTATCGGTTGCTGCCCGGGCGGCGGGCGACCTTGGGTGCCGACGCCATCCTGTGCGGGTCGCGCCATACGGCGGGCGAGGTGCCCGAGCAGCATCAGGGGCGGGTGATCTATCTGCCCGAAAACGGGATCGATCCGGCGCGGTTCAATGCGCGGGCAGTGCATGGCGGGCCGGGGCCGATGCGCGCCTGCTTTATCGGGCGGCTGGTGCCCTATAAGGGCGCGCATATGCTTATCGAGGCGGCTGCCCCACTGCTGCGGCAGGGGCGGCTGGTGCTTGATATCATCGGGGATGGCGAGATGATGGCCGATCTGCGTGCGCAGGCGGCGCCTTATGGGGATGCGGTGGTGTTTCATGGCTGGCAGCCGCATGGGCAGGTGCAGGATATTGCCGCGCGTTGCCAGATCCTGGCCTTTCCGTCGATTCGCGAATTCGGGGGCGGCGTGGTGCTGGAGGCGATGGCGCTTGGCCTTGCGCCGGTGGTGGCCGATTATGCGGGCCCGGGCGAACTTGTGACCGACGCCGTGGGGTGGAAGGTGCCCGCCCCGTCGCGCGCGGGCCTGATCGCGGGGATGGCCGAGCGGCTGGCCTGGTGCGTCGATCACCCCGAGGAGGTGGCGCGGCGGGGGGCGGCGGCGCGGGCGCGGGTGGCCGAGGCCTTTACCTGGGCGCGCAAGGCCGAGCAGGTGCTGGAGGTCTATCACTGGGTTGTGACCGGCAGCGGCGGAAAACCCACCCCGTTCCGGTAGGGTCTTGGTGGCTTTGGTTCCTTATTTTGGCCAAGTTTGATACTTAGGGGATGAAAGATCCCTGCCGACCGAGTGACCTGCCTCATGCCCGATTCCGTGTTGCCTGCCGAATTTTCAGACAACGACATCGCGATTGTCGGGATGGCGGCGCATGTTCCGGGGGCTGGTGATATCGGTGCGTATTGGGAAAACCTGCGCGCAGGCGTTGAATCGATCCGCGTGCTGAGCGAGGCGGATCTGCTTGCGGCAGGAGAGTCGCCTGCGCGCATGGCAAAGCCCAATTACGTGCCCGCCGCGGCCGTGTTGGAGGGGGTCGAAGGATTCGATGCCGACTTCTTCGGTTTTTCCCCGAAAGAGGCCGCGATCCTTGATCCGCAGCACCGTCATTTTCTGGAAGTGGCGTGGGAGGCTTTGGAAAACGCGGGCCACCCGCCGGAAAAATTCGCGGGCCAGATTGGGGTCTGGGCCGGCTGCGGGATGGGCAGCTATTTCTATTTCAACCTGTGTTCCAACAAGGATCTGGTCGATCAAACCGGCATGTTCCTGCTGCGCCATACCGGGAATGACAAGGATTTTCTGGCCACCCGCGTCAGCCATATCCTTGATCTGAAAGGCCCAAGCATCAACGTGCAGACCGCCTGTTCCACCAGCCTTGTTGCGGTGCATTATGCGGCGCAGGCCCTGCTGACCGGCGAATGCGACATGGCGCTGGCGGGGGGCGTGACGATCGAATTGCCCCATGCGCGCGGCTATCTTTACACCGAAGGCGAAATCCTGTCGCCCGATGGCCATTGCCACGCCTTTGACCACCGTGCGCAAGGCACGGTGTTTGGGTCGGGCGCGGGCTGCGTGGTGCTGCGCCGGGCCAAGGATGCGCTGCGCGACGGCGATCATATCTGGGCGATCCTGAAAGGGTCGGCGGTGAACAACGATGGCGCGGCCAAGGCGGGGTATCTGGCGCCTTCGGTCGAAGGTCAGGCCCGCTGCATCGCCGAGGCGCAGGCGATTGCCGGGGTGCGCGCAGACAGCGTCACTTATGTCGAATGCCATGGCACCGGCACCTATCTTGGCGATCCGATCGAGGTGGCGGCCCTGACGGCGGCCTTTCGCGAAAGCACCGATGCCGTGGGCCATTGCCGCATCGGAAGCGTCAAGACCAACATCGGCCATCTGGACACCGCGGCGGGTGTGGCCAGCCTGATCAAGGTCGCGCTGGTGCTCCATCATCGGGAACTTCCGCCCTCGCTCGGCTATGAGGCGCCCAATCCGGCGATTGATTTTGACACGTCGCCCTTCCGGGTGAACGACCGGCTGACGCCCTGGGTCGCGCCGGTGCTGCGGGCCGGGGTCAACAGTCTTGGCGTTGGCGGCACCAATGCCCATGCAGTGCTCGAAGCGGCGCCAGACCGCCCGGACAGCGCGCCAAGCGATTGGCCGTTTCAGCCGCTGGTCCTGTCGGCGCGCAGCAAGGCGGCACTGGATGCCGCAAGCGCCCGGCTGGCCAGTCATCTGCGCGCGCATCCAGAGCAGCCGCTGGCCGATGTCGCCTTTACCTTGAAGGAGGGCCGCCGCGCCTTTGACAAGCGCCGCGTGCTGGTGGCCGAAACCCATGCGCAGGCCGCCGACATTCTGGAAAGCGGCGATCCGCGTCGGGTGTTCACGCACGACCACCTTGGCGATGACCCGCAGGTCGTGTTCATGTTCCCCGGCGGGGGCGCGCAATATGCGGGCATGGCGCGCGATCTTTACGAAACCGAACCCGTCTTTGCCGATTGGATGAACCGGGGTCTGGCGGTGCTTGAACCCAAGCTGGATTATGACATCCGCGCCCTGTGGTTGCCCGAAAAGGGGGGCGAGGCCGCCGCCGATGCCGCGCTCAAACGCCCTTCGGTGCAATTGCCGCTGATCATGATCACCGAATTTGCACTGGCCAAACTGTTCGGCTCCTGGGGCGTCAGCCCCACGGCGCTGGTCGGCCATTCGATGGGCGAGAATACCGCCGCCGCGCTGGCCGGGGTGATGAGCTTTGAGGATTGCATCGGCCTTGTCCATCTGCGCGGCACGTTGTTCGATACGGTCGCGCCCGGCGGCATGCTGTCGGTGCCGATGTCGGAATCTGCCCTGCGCGCGGCGCTCGATCGCCTTGGGTTTGCTGCGGGGGCGATCCCGGCGGGCGGGCCCGGCGCGATCGACATCGCCTCGGTCAATGCGCCTGACTTGTGTGTCGTCTCGGGCCCGGATGCGGCCCTCGCGGCCCTTGCCGACAAGCTGTTGGCCGAAGGCACCGAGACGCAGCGCATCGCCATCGACATCGCCGCCCATTCCGCGATGCTTGACCCGATCCTGCGGCGCTTTGGCGATTACCTTCGGTCGATCCCGTTGCACGCGCCCCGGTTGCCGATCATTTCCAACCGCACGGGTGTGGAACTGACCGCGGCACAGGCGACGGACCCGGACTATTGGGTGCAGCATCTGCGCAATACAGTGAATTTCCGGGCCTGCATGGGCACGCTGATGGCAGAACCGGGCCGGGTTTACATGGAAATGGGTCCGGGGCGCGCCTTGTCTTCGCTGGCGCAGGCCAATGGCCTGCCCTCGGGGCAGGTCATCCCGGCGCTGCGCCATCCTGACCAGAAGATTGCCGATGATGCCTGGCACATGGTTACGCTCGCGCGGCTCTGGGCCTGCGGCGTGGCCGTGGATTGGGAGCAGATCTGGGGCGAAAGCCCGCGCCAGCGGGTGCCCTTGCCCGGCTATGCCTTTCAGCGCAAACCCTATTTCATCGCCCCCGCCACCAGCGCGGTGGTCGAGGCCGAGGCGCCGCCCGCACGGATCGAGGATCTGTCAGGCTGGGGCTGGGCTCCGCATTGGCGGCCCGTATCGGCGGGGTTCGATCTGGACGATCTGGCCGAGGCGCCGGTCGAGACATGGCTGATCTTTACCGATGACACCGGGCTTTGCGCTGCGGTGGCGGACCGTCTGGCGCAGGCGGGGCACCGTGTAGTGCGGGTGCGGGCGGGGGATGCCTTTGCCCGCGACGCCTCGGGCGATTACCGTCTGTCGCCAGAGCGCGGGCGCGAGGGCTATGATGCGCTGATCCGCGATCTGGTGGCCCGCGGTCTTGCACCCAGCCGGATCGTGCTTGGTTGGCTGGTGACGGGCAAGGAAACCTTCCGTCCCGGCTCCAGCTTTCTGCACCGCAACATCGAGCAGGGCTTCTATGCGCTGATGTTCCTGGGCCAGGCACTGGCCGAGGAGAACCTGCCGCGCCCCATTCGGATCACGGTCCTGACC
This sequence comes from Cypionkella sp., assembly GCA_025458525.1. Classification (GTDB taxonomy): domain Bacteria; phylum Pseudomonadota; class Alphaproteobacteria; order Rhodobacterales; family Rhodobacteraceae; genus Pseudotabrizicola. The sequence goes on from JALOSF010000090.1 coordinate 9,497, forward strand.
ACCGGGGCGGCGCAGGTGCGTGCCGAGGCGCTGCGCTACCCTGAAAAGGCAATGGTGCTGGGTCCGGCGCGGGTGATCCCGCGCGAGGTGCCGGGGGTGCAGGTCGGTTTGCTCGATCTGGAGCCTGGGGTTGCGCCGGATGCGGTGTTGGAGGAGGTGTTGTCGGACGCCCCCGCGATTGCCGCCTTGCGCAAGGGGCGCCGCTATGAGGCCGGGGTGCGGCCGGTCGCCTTGCCGCAGGCCGGGCTGGACCTGCCGCAGGGCTGCCATGTGTTGATCACCGGCGGGTTCGGCGGCATCGGTTTGACAGTGGCCGAAGACCTGATCCGGCGCTTTGGCGTCAGGATCACGTTGATCGCGCGCAGGCGGTTGCCCGAACGCGGGCTTTGGCCGGCGGTTCTGGCCAAGGCGGGCCCCGAGGATCCGGTCGCGCGGCGCATTCTGGCGCTGCAACGGCTTGAAGCCATGGGTGGCGAGGTGATGGTTGCCCGCGCCGATGTGGCAAACCTGGCCGAGATGGCGGCAGCAAAGGCCGAGGGCGAGACGCGCTTTGGCCCGGTTCATGCGGTGATCCATGCGGCGGGGGTGGTGGATGACGGCCCCTTGCTGATGAAATCGCCTGCCGAGGTGGAAGACGTGTTTGCGCCAAAGCTGCATGGCACGCAGGTGCTGGAGCGGTTGTTCCCCGATGGCTCGGTTGCGCTTGTGGTGCTGTTCTCCTCGACCTCGACCGTGACCGGACCTGCGGGGCAGATCGATTACGTCGCGGCGAACGAATATCTGAACGCCTATGCCAAGCATCGGGCGGGCGGGAAAACGCAGGTGGTCGCGCTGAACTGGGGCATCTGGCAGGGCGTGGGCATGGCGGCCGAGGCGCTGGCCGAGCGCACGGGGCGGCCGCTTGCGCCGCGCGTGCCGATGCACGCGCCGATGCTGGACGAAGCCGGGTTTGACGCGCGCGGCAACCGGATGTTCTGGGCCACCTATGGCCTTGACCGCTGGGTGCTGGACGGGCACCGCACCAAGGATGGCACGGCGCTGATCCCCGGCACCGGCTATCTGGAGCTGATGGCCGAGGCCTGGCGCGCGCAAGGCGAGAGCGATGCCTTCGAAATTCGCGATCTGACGTTCTTTCGCGCGCTGGATGTGGCGGGCGATCCGCG
>JALOSF010000091.1 GCA_025458525.1 Cypionkella sp.
GCCGCGGGCAGCACCAGAAAAAGCTGATCCATGCGTGTCTCGTCCCAGGCGGCCATCAGTTGCAACAGCGGGTTGGCCCCGGTCCAGACAGCATCGGTGTTCAATGTCAGAACCGGCCCCGGCCCAAGCTGCGGCAGGGCCGCGCGCAGGCCGCCCCCGGTATCAAGAATGTGGCCCCGTTCCCAAGACAGGGCGACATCGCTGCCCGCCAGATGCGCGGCAAGCTGATCGCCCAGATAATGCAGGTTGGCGACCTTTGGCCCCACACCTGCCGCATTCGCGATCCGCCGTGCATGATCGATCAGGGGTATCCCGGCCACCTTGATCAGTGGCTTTGGACAATCCTTGGTCAACGCGCCCATCCGGGTGCCAAACCCGGCTGCAAACAGCATCAGGGGGAAGGGGTTACGCATTTTTTCCCTATCGTTTGCAGGATTTGGGGCGTCGGCTCCGGCAAGAGCGCATCGCACAAGCGCCGCAGATCATGCAGCGCCGGGTGCGACAGATTGGCCTGCAACTGACCCCAGACCCGGGGGACAAGCGTCAGATAGCCCGGTTTGCCGGATACGAGGCACAGCCGCGCAAAGATGCCCAGGATGCGCAAGGCGCGCTGCGCACCCAGAACGGCATAGGCGGTCTGAAAGGTCGCAAGGTCGAGGGCCTTGCTGTCGGCGAAACGGCGGATCATCTCTGCCTCGACCGCGGGCGCCACATCCCGCCGGGCATCTTGCAGCAAGGACACCAGATCATAGCCGGGCTGTCCCATCTGGGCCAACTGAAAGTCAAGAATGCCAACCGAGGCCACGCCCTCACGCCCCGCAAGCACAAGCAGATTTTCCGCGTGATAATCGCGCAGGATCATCACGCGCGGCCCATCGGCATAGCGGCTGAGCAGCGTGCCCAGCGTGTCTATGAACCCTGCCGCGTCGGGGCGGTGATCCGTTGCCGCATAGACATACCAGTCAAGCGCAAAGCTGGCCGCCTTGGCCCAGTCGCGCGCCGACAGATCGCCAAGGCCTTGCGGGGCCGGATGGGATTGCAGATGCAACAGCACATCGGTGGCCAGACGGTAAAGCTCGGGTTCCCGTGTGGGCGCGTCCCGCAGAACGCGGGCAAACAGATCGTCGCCCAGATCCTCGATCAGAAGAAACCCGTTCTGCAAATCCCGTGCATAGATCTGCGGCGCGGACAGGCCGATGCCGCGCAAATGGTCTGCGATGGCAATGAATGTCGCCGGATCGTCGCCCTTGCCGGGTGGCGCGTCCATCAGCACCGCCGTCTGCGCCCCGCGTGTCAGCCGATCATAGCTTCGGTCAGAGGCATCGCCCGCCAGAAACCGGCGCAGGGCCGTGCCCCAGCCTTCTGCGATCAGAAATGATGTGGAAAGCGCTTTGCGATCAGACATCCTGCATGGCCTTTGCAAGGCCGGGCCGACCCGAGAATGAAATGTCTGCTTGCCGCCCGTCGCCCTTGGCGGAAAGTGAAATCCGGATCGCCTCCTGTGGCACGGACGCGCCAAGCCTGTCAGGCCATTCGATCAGGCAGATCGCTTGGTCAAAGGCATCGTCCAGCCCCAGTTCAAGCACGTCATGCGGATGGGTCAGACGATAGAGATCGGCATGCCATATGTCGCCCTGGGGGTCCTCATAGGTTTGCACCAGCGTGAAGGTCGGGGAGGGCACCTCCTCGTCCCGGCCAAGGCGGGCGCGGATCAGCGCACGGCTCAGATGCGATTTGCCGGCACCGATCGGCCCGCTGAGCAACACCGTGTCGCCCGGCTGCAAGTGCCGCGCCAGAACCGCGCCGAGGGCATCGGTTGCCTGTTCGTTTTCAAGAAAAAGAGAAAGGCGCATTTGCACGGACATGGCGCCAGTTTTACCGGCCCCATCCGCCGCCGCAAGCTGAACCGCTCAGGCAGAGCGACGTTCTGATGTCAACAGCGGCACTGGTTCGGCCGAGGACCCCTGAACCGCGAAGCCGACAAGGGTTGCCCCCCCGGCCAGGGGCGTGAACCGGCAGGCAAGCAGTCGCCCGTCAAGCAACCGTGCCTCTCCCACCCAAGAGTCCCGGTCGCCAATGGTCGAGACAAAGTCCTCGACCTCGGCCCAAAGCGGGTTCGGGGCCGTTTGGGCGCGCCAATGCCGCGACAACGCCTTTATGCCACCCCCGGCCAAAGTCTCGGCGGGGTCATGCGCCCACAGGCGCGCATAGGCAGAATTGGTCATCACCAGCAGCCCGGTTTCGGAAAAGACGGCAACCGCTTCTGCCATCGAGTCGATGACGGATTGGCCCAGTTCCAGATCGGCACGATAGCGCCGTGTCCGGGTGATCTCGGTCGAGATGTCTTCGATCATCAGGGCCAGCGCGCCGTTTGGATGCGGGCGACCGATCACCTTGTAGGTCTGACCGCCGGGCAGGTTCCAGGTTTCTTCATAAACACCGCTGGAGGCGGCGCGTTCCAAATCTGTAATCTGGCGGCGCCAGCCACGATAATCCTTGGGCTCGGGGACGATGTTCTTGTCGCGCAGCGCATCCAGAACCGACAAAAGCGAGGGGCGCATCGAAAGAAAGTCGGGTGGCAGACCCGTGAGGTCAAGCAAGGCGGGGTTGAACAGTTGCAACTGCCGCTTGCTGTCAAAGATCGCAAGGCCGATCGACAGATGGGCAAAGGTCTTTGTCAGGGTTTGCATGAAATCCCGCAGCACCGTTTCGGCGTTCACCGCCGAATCCGCGCGCAAGGCATAGACCCTGTGGCCATTTCCTTCGGCGGTGCTGATCAGGTCGAACCAGGCCACAGACCCATCACGCAGGCGCAGGCTTTGACGCTGGCCACTGATCCCTTGCAGCGTTGCGGTGCGGTCAAACAGTCTTGGCAAGGGCCAGGACAGGTCTTGCCCCGGGGGAAGCAACTCTCCCGCGCAGATCAGATAGGCGGTATTGGCCCAGATGACGTCGCCATTGTCCTTTTCGCGCCAGGCAAGAAACGGCGCGTGGGACAGCATGGATTGCAGGAACGCCAATTCCTCGGACATCGACCGATAGGTGAGGGTGTCATGACCGAATGACGCGCCATCGGATTCAGGATCGACCAGCGTGATCCTCGACAGGCCCCCCCGAAACTCGGCCAGAAGCAAGAGGGGCAGACCTGCCGTGTCTTCTGATGCGAGGGTCAGCGCCCCTTCTGCGGGAAGTCTGGCAAGATGTTCTTCGATTGTCGGAAAAGATTTCGACAGGTAAGCCAAGAGCTTGGCCCATGGCGGCCCGGGTGCGGGGGAGGCGGCAAGAACCGCCCGCCCGCCGGGGGTGCAATCCACCAGCGTTTCACCATCAAACAGAAACAGCGTTCCCTTCTGCCGTTCGTCAAAGATGCTGGTATAGGGAGGACGTCTGGAGCCGTGCAGCGCGGCCATCAACATCAACCCGCCCAAGGCAGAAAAAACGGCGGCAAGACCAAGGCCAAGGCCCAAGAAAATCGTAGGATCCATCCAGCACTCGCGGTGGGTTTCAAGAACAACCTATGGAGTAGTTCGTTAACGATTCGTTAACCCGTGGCGCGTGTTGTGGATAAATCCCCCTGCAACGGAAAATGCTGCAATTGTGTCACAGTTTTATCGGCTGGTTCTCACCCAACCCGCCTTCCGTGGTGAATTCAAGCTGCTGGAGAGGCCAAACAACCTCGACAACCGCGCCGCTGCGGAGCGGCCTTTCCTTTGGCGCAAGAAAGGGGTCCGACGCGTTTGAAAAGGTAAGCTCTGCGCCTGTCCGCTCCAGCAGCGTCTTGGCGATGAAAAGACCAAGGCCCATCCCTTCGTAATCGGGTCGCTTTGCGACATCCTGCGCGGAATGGCGGCTGCGCACAAAGGGATCGCCAATGCGCCCGATCACATCCGACGGAAAGCCGTTGCCATCGTCGGTTATGCGGATCCTGATCGTGCTGTCCGTCCATTCGCCTTCGATCCAGACGGTCTGCCGCGCGAAATCCACCGCGTTCTGAACCAGATTGCGAAGCCCATGGATCACCTCTGGCGCGCGGCTGACCAGGGGCTGGCGGTCCGCGCCACCCGCGCCCGGTTCAAAATTCAGCACAAGGTCCTTCCCGCGACCCTGATGTGGCTCGGCGGCCTCTGACACCAGAGAGGCAAGGGGCACACCGCGCATGTGCAGGTCGTCCTTTCCGGCGCGCCCCATGGAACGCAGGATGTCGCGGCACCTGTCGGCCTGTTCGCGGATCAGGCGCGCGTCCTCAAGCAGATCGGGCTGGTCGGCCAGATCATCCATCATCTCGGACGAGACCAGTTTGATCGTCGCCAAAGGCGTGCCAAGCTCATGTGCCGCTGCCGCCACCACCCCGCCAAGATCCGTCAACTTCTGTTCCCGCGCCAGTGCCATCTGGGTCGCAAGCAGCGCATCCGACATGGATCTGATTTCGGTCGATATCCGGCGCGAATACAGCCCCAGAAACAGGATCCCAATCACGATCGACAGCCAGAACCCGAACTCGAACAGCACGGGCACCGAAAGGATCGACCCATCCGCATAGCGCAGGGGCACGTGCACAAAGGCGATCAAGGTGATGAAAAGGATCGACAGGCTGCCCAGAAACAGCGTTGTGCGCAGTTCAAGCGCCGAGGCCGAAATGGTGACAGGGGCAAGGATCAGCAAGGCAAACGGGTTGGCAAGGCCCCCCGTCAGGTAAAGCAGAAACGAAAGCTGCGACAAGTCGAACAGCATTGTCAGCATCGCCTCGGCCTCTGACAGACGCTTGTTCACCGGAAAAACGAACATCGATACCAGGTTGGCGATGATCGAGGCGCCAACGGCCAGATAGCACAGGCCCAAAGGCATCTGCATATCGTAATATCTGTCTGCGACCGTGATCGCTGCCAACTGACCCAGAATTGCCATCCAGCGCAGAAAAATCAGCGTGCGAAGGCGCACCCAATCACCGCGCGTGTTTCGCGAAAGCAGACCGGCACTGGGCGAAAGCATGGTGTCCCTTCTTCAAAACGATTATGATGGCCAGTGTTAGGTGTGCGAAGGCCCTTGATCAATGCGCTGTTCTTTTGAGGGTGGGTTTTAATGATGACAAAACTCTATGCGGCATTGGCCGCCGCCGCGGTCGTGGGCCTCTTGGCGGGAACCGCAGGCTATATCTATCTGCGCCAAAGCCAAGACGCGTTTGCCCAATGCAGGGATGGCCAACCCGTTGGCGGAGATATCGGCGGCCCTTTCACCCTTGTCGATGAAACCGGCCAGACGGTCACGCAGGACGACGTTCTGTCGGGGCCGACGCTGCTCTATTTCGGCTATACCTCCTGCCCCGATGTCTGTCCGATTGATGCCGCCCGCAATGCTGAGGCGGTCGATATCCTGGAGGAGCAGGGCTTCGACGTGACCCCGGTCTTTGTATCGGTCGACCCTGCCCGCGACACGCCCGAGGTTCTGGCAGCCTATACCGAACAGTTCCACCCCCGGATGATCGGCCTTACTGGCACCGAGGCTGGGGTAAAGCGTGCCGCAGATGCCTACAAGACGGTTTATCAAAAGCGCATCCAGGATGACCCCGAATTCTATCTGATGGATCACATGACGTTGACCTATCTGATCCTTCCGCAACGGGGGTTTATCGACGTCTTTCGGCGCGATGAAACGGCCGATGCGGTCGCGCAAAAGGTTGCCTGTTTTGCCATGGTCAATGAGTCGCAGCAGAAAAATTGACCCCGCAGGGCAAAGACCCTACCTTTAGAGCAGATACAAGAAATAAAAGGGGAAAAACATGGCAGATGATGTGACAGCGGACCTTGGTCCGGACCGCTCTCTGCTGCTTGTCGATGATGACGAACCTTTCGTGAAGCGCTTGGCGCGGGCGATGGAAAAGCGCGGCTTTGTGCCGGAAACGGCGGAAAGTGTCGCGGCTGGCAAGGCGATCGTGCAATCGCGGCCCCCCGCCTATGCCGTTGTCGATCTTCGGCTGGAGGATGGAAACGGCCTTGATGTGGTCGAAGCCCTGCGAGAGCGTCGGCCCGACAGCCGCATCGTGGTTCTGACCGGCTATGGTGCCATTGCAACCGCGGTGGCGGCTGTGAAGATCGGCGCGATCGATTATCTGTCGAAACCCGCCGATGCAAATGACGTGATGAATGCGTTGCTGTCAAAAGGCGAGGCGATGCCAACGCCGCCCGAAAACCCGATGTCAGCCGACCGTGTCCGGTGGGAGCATATCCAGCGCGTCTATGAAATGTGTGACCGCAATGTGTCTGAAACGGCGCGGCGTCTTTCGATGCATCGGCGCACATTGCAGCGGATTCTGGCCAAGCGCAGTCCCAAATGAAACATGTCGCATTGCAATTGTTGAATTCCGGCTGAATTGGTCATAAAAGCAGATCAGTGTTCTGTTGAAGGATAAATATCTTGGACATCGATCTGAATTCTCTGTCTCTTAAAGAGTTGAAGGATCTTCAGACGCAGGTCGCCAAAGCGATCAACGGATATGAAGATCGTCGCAAGAAAGAAGCCTTGGCCGAACTGGAAGAACGGGCGCGTGCGATGGGCTTTTCGCTTGCTGAACTGACAGGGGTGGCGCCAAGCCGCAAACGCGCGCCCGCTGCGGCGAAATATGCCAACCCGGCCAATCCCGCAGATACCTGGTCGGGGCGCGGGCGCAAACCCCGCTGGTATGCCGAGGCGCTTGCCGCCGGAAAGTCGCCGGACGATCTTTCGATTTGACCTGAAAGCCATCCTTGCGGGTGGCTTTTTTACGCGACGACGTCCAGAAGTTCGGCATGTCGCTTGATGAAATCGGCCCGCACGATTGCGGGCGGCCGCAGGTGAATGTCCAGATCCGCAAGCAGCGACGCGGCAGGGCGGCCAAACAGTTTGTTCGCCTCGGCCTCTGAAAATCCGGCGATGCGCACCGCCTCTAGCCAAGCGGAAATCTTGTCCGCCGCCTTGATCTGTGTCTTGATTTGCACTGGCAAGACCGCGGGCAAGCCAAAGCGCAGATGGATCGCGCCAGTCAGCCGTTCATCCAGCACCCCATAACCCGGCCCGACAGCCGATTTGACCGGCGAAATCATGTCGCCGATCACATATTCCGGCGCATCGTGCAGCAAGGCCGCCAGGCGCCACTTTGGCGCCAAGGCAGGGGCCTGTCGGGTGAAGATCCGTTCAACCAGAAGCGAATGTTCGGCAACGGAATAGGGCCAGTCACCCCGCGTCTGACCGTTCCAGCGCGCCACGAAGGCAAGTCCGTGGGCGATATCCTCGATCTCGATGTCCATGGGCGTCGGGTCGAGCAAGTCCAGCCGCCGACCCGACAGCATGCGCTGCCATGCACGCTTTACTGCCACCTCAATCCTCCGTCCTGTGCCCGTTCTTGCCCGCTGTCTAACGCAAAGCGTTGGCGAGTTCATTTCGAATTTGCGCCGCGGCAACCCCTGCATGCGCCGCCGCTTGGCCTTGGTCAGGCGACCACGCAGAAAATGAAGCAGCGTCAGCTCGGATCGCGGTGGCAGCTTTGGCGGGGGATGGAACTTTTCGCGCCGCCCTTTCGTTTGCCTTGCGACAGATCAAGAACGGAAAGCTCAAGAAATGTTCAATCCGGTTCCTTTTTTGGCACTTGGTGCGGTGGCCATCGGCTATTTTGGGGCAATCGATCACACCGATCGCCAGTTTGCGGAACAGCCCGCACCAAGCATTGCGGCCTTTACCGCAGCGCCCAACCTGTCGGTGCAGGATTTCGTCGCGCGGCTTCCCGAAACGGTTCAAGACCCGCATTGCGACACCGTTCAAGCCATCACCGCCGCGCTGGACCAGGATTTTGCCGAAACAAAACAGGCAAGTTGGTCCAATTCCGGATCAAAGGAAATGGAACTTTGGGCCTCAGACCTTATGGGCACCTGGACGCTTGTTCATGTCGAAAGCGATGCGTTGGCCTGCATCGTCGCCTCGGGTTTTGGCTGGAGCGAGGGCATGACCGCCCAAGACGTGCTTCAATCTGCCCCGGTGTCGAGCTGACTTTGCTGCGTTCCGACGTTGTTTCCAACGGCTTTGGATGGTAAGGGCGTGTGCAAATGACAGGAGACATTTGGACATGCCTGACTACATCGTTAAAGACATCAATCTTGCGGATTTTGGCCGCAAGGAACTGACCATTGCAGAAACGGAAATGCCCGGCCTGATGGCCTGCCGTGAGGAATTCGGAGAGGCAAAGCCCCTGAAGGGTGCGCGGATTGTCGGCTCGCTTCACATGACCATCCAGACGGCTGTTCTGATCGAAACGCTGGTTGCGCTGGGCGCGGATGTGCGCTGGGCGTCGTGCAACATTTTCTCGACGCAAGATCATGCCGCCGCCGCGATCGCAAAGGCAGGCATCCCGGTCTTTGCGGTCAAGGGCCAGACCCTGACCGAGCATTGGGATTACCTCGACAAGTCCTTCCTGTTCCCCGAAGGCGCCAACATGATCCTCGATGATGGCGGCGATGCCACGCTCTATGTCCTGCTGGGCGCACGGATGGAGGCCGGCGAGGACGTGCTGGCGGTTCCGCAATCCGAAGAAGAAGAAGTCATCAAACTTCAGATCCAGAAGCGGATGAAGGAGTCGCCCGGTTGGTTCGCCAAGACCAAGGCCGCGATCAAGGGCGTTTCCGAAGAAACCACCACAGGCGTTCACCGGCTTTATGATCTGCACAAAAAGGGGTTGCTTCCCTTCCCGGCGATCAACGTCAACGACTCCGTCACCAAGTCGAAGTTTGACAACAAATACGGCTGCAAGGAATCTCTGGTGGACGGTATCCGCCGCGCCACTGACACCATGATGGCGGGCAAGGTTGCCGTGGTTTGCGGTTATGGCGACGTGGGCAAAGGCTCTGCCGCATCGCTTCAGGGCGCCGGTGCCCGCGTCAAGGTGACAGAGGTTGATCCGATCTGCGCTCTGCAAGCCGCGATGGATGGCTTTGAAGTTGTCCTTCTGGAAGATGTCGTGTCCACCGCCGACATCTTCATCACCACGACGGGCAACAAGGATGTCATCCGCATCGAACATCTGCGCGAGATGAAGGATATGGCCATCGTCGGCAATATCGGCCATTTCGACAACGAGATTCAGGTTGCCGCGCTCAAGAACCACAAGTGGACCAACATCAAGGAACAGGTGGACATGATCGAAATGCCCTCGGGCAACCGGATCATCCTTCTGTCCGAAGGCCGCCTGTTGAACCTTGGCAACGCGACGGGGCATCCGTCCTTTGTGATGTCGGCCAGCTTTACCAACCAGGTGCTGGCGCAGATCGAGCTTTGGACCAAGGGTCAGGATTATGCCCCCGGCGTTTACATCCTGCCAAAGGCGCTGGATGAAAAGGTGGCGCGTCTGCATCTGAAGAAGATCGGCGTCAAACTGACCGAGCTGCGCAAAGATCAGGCTGATTACATCGGCGTAAAGCCCGAAGGCCCGTTCAAATCGGAACATTACCGCTACTAAGCCTCTGCTTGGCACCAACGGGCCTCCGCCTTTTGCGGGGGCTCGTCACGCCCACTTGAAGGGCATCTTTCCGCTGATATAGTCACGCCAAACAGGGTGGGCGGTAGATCATGACGGAAGAAATCAGCAAACGGGATCGCGTGCGGGGTCGGCTGCTGAAGCTGCTGCCAAAGAATGCCGTCGTGGCCGAAATCGGTGTCTGGGAGGGCGATTTTTCGCAACGCATCCTGGAGATATGTGAGCCGAAAGAGCTCCACCTCATCGATCCCTGGCTTTACTTGCCCGAGTTCACGAATGCCGGTTTCGGCAAGAAAAAGAACGAACATCTGATGGAAGTCCGCTACCAGAACGTGGTTGCGCGGTTCAAGGATGACCCGCGGGTCAAAATTCACCGCGCGACGTCTGATGTCGCGCTTGGGGCGATGGCAGATGGCAGCCTCGATTGGGTTTACATCGATGGAAACCACAACGAGCCGTTTATCGGAAATGACCTTGCGCTGTGCCTTCGCAAGGTCAAGCCGCAGGGCATCATTTCGGGTGACGATTACAACTGGCAGGCCGAAGCCTCGGGCGCCCCGGTCAAGGCGGCAGTCACGGCCCTGCTTGACGACCTTGGCGACATGGCAAGCCTGCGTCTCCTGGCGAACCAATACCTGATCCGTCTGCAACGGCCCGCCTGACCGGCCCGCGCCAGGGTGAAAAATCGCAGACTTTTCCCTTGGTTGATGCGCATCTTTGCGACTAAGGTTTGATGTAGCGATTGCCCTTGCGGGCAAGGCAACACCAAACCAGGGACGACAGGGATAGCAAGCATGAGCAAACGCGACGACTTGATTGCCAAATATGCAGATGATTTGCAGACCAAGTGCAACATGACACCGGACATGGCGCTGCTGACGAAAGTCACCATCGGTTGCGGCCCCGCAATCTATAACGAGGATTCATCCACCGTTGCGGGCAGTGATCCGTCGGAACTTGAAACGGTGAAGAACAACTTCCTGATCAAGAAACTTGGTCTGGAGGACAGCCCCAAGTTGATGGAAGCGATCGATGCCGTGCTCGACACCTACGGCCGCTCAAACCGCAACAAGCACCGTGCGGTGATCTATTACATGCTGGTCAAGCATTTCGGCAAGGAAGCCGTCTATAGCTGATGCTTCAGAC
>JALOSF010000092.1 GCA_025458525.1 Cypionkella sp.
GCTGCAAGGATTGGTGCAGACCTACATCGTCTTTGACGGAAGCCTGTCAAGTTGGTGGACCAAGATTGTCATCGGCGGGCTTTTGTTTATGTTCATCTTGCTGCAACGGCTGATCTATCGCGCGGGGCCGCGCCGGAAAAAAGGGATCTGGAAAACCTGAGATGAGCGAACCCGGGAGCCTGATACGGACGCTCTCGGGGCGGCAATCGGCACGGAATTTCCATTCCTATGTCATCAACGAGGTCGGGCTTGCCATAATGTCGGGGGCGATCCCGGTGGGGTCGGTGCTGCCCGGAGATGCCGAAATGATGGACCGTTTCGGCGTGTCGCGCACGGTGCTGCGCGAGGCGCTGAAAACGCTGGAGGCCAAGGGCTTGGTCGAGGCGCGGGCCAAGGTCGGCACCCGCGTGTTGCCGCAATCGCGCTGGAGCCTGTTTGACCGCCAGGTGCTGTCCTGGGCGCTGGAAAGCGGGCCCTCGCCCGCTTTTGTCCGCGCCTTTCTGGTGGTGCGCCGCGGGCTGGAGCTGGAGAGTGCCACGCTTGCCGCGCAGCACCGCGAAAACGAACAGATGCGGATGCTGCACTATTGGCTGAACCAGCGCAGCCTGATGCAGATGCAGCCCGAACCCTTTGCGCTGGCGGAGTTCGAGATTCACCGCATCCTGGCCGAAGCCTCGGCCAACCCCTTCTTGAGGGCGGGGTCGGGGCTTTCGGAATTCGGCGTGGCGCTGGCGGTAAAGGCGCGGCTTGGCCCGGATCTGACCGCGCCAGATGGCGGGCTGGCCGCCGAAAAGACCGCGCTTTACGCGGCCCTTGTCTCGGCTGTCGAGACCGGCCAGCGCGAGGAGGCCCGCAGCGCCATGGCACGCATTCTGCACGCGGATGAGACGGCGCTGGCGCGCGAGGCCCAGATCGCCCCGGCCCAGATCACCTAAGCCCTGTGGGCCGCAAAATGGTGGATCGCGGCCACCGCAGCCGAGGCGAGCCGCGCCATCGGACTGTCGGAACGCGAGGTGAGGATGACGGGCACGCGCGCGCCAAGAACCAGCCCCGCGCCTTCGGCATGGCTGATATAGGCCAGCTGTTTGGCCAGCATGTTGCCCGCATCGATCCCCGGCACGACCAGAATGTTCGCGCGCCCCGCGACACCCCCCGACAAGCCCTTGGTGCGGGCGGCGGCCATATCGACCGCATTGTCCATCGCCAGCGGCCCCTCGACCGCGCCCCCCCGGATCTGGCCGCGCTCGGCCATTTTCGACAAAAGTGCTGCATCGATCGACGACTGGATCGCGGGGGTCACGGTTTCCACCGCCGACAGCACCCCGACCCGGGGATCGATCCCCAGCGACCGCGCAAGATCGATGGCGTTCTGCACGATATCGACCTTTGTCATCAGGTCGGGCGCGATGTTGATCGCGGCATCCGTCACCATCAGCGGTTCGGGCAGGCCCGGCACATCCATGACGAACACATGGGTGAACCGCCGCCCGACGCGCAAGCCCAGGTCGCGGTCCACCATCGGGCGCAGTAGGTCGTCGGTGTGCAGATGGCCCTTCATCACCGCTTGCGCCCGCCCCTCGCGCACTAGAGCGCAGGCCATGGCGGCGGCGGCGGCATCGTCGCCCGGCACATCGACAATCTCGATCCCGGTCAGGTCGGCGCCGGTCTGTTGCGCCGTGGCACCGATCGCATCGGCCTTGCCCACCAGGATCGGGGTCAGGATGCCTTCGGCCATCGCCAGCAGCGCACCGCCCAACGCATTGGCATCATCGGGGCAGACCACGGCGGTGGCCAGCGGCGGCAAGGGGCGCGCGCGGTCGATCAGCGCCTCGAAATGGCGGTGGCGCTGCACGATCAGGCCGGGGATATGCAGACCATCACGGTCGAACCGGACCTGCGGCGCCTGCACCAGCGCCTCGCCCGTCACGATCAGGGCGGCATCGCGCGGGCGCCGCACCTCGGCCCTAAGGCGCACGGTGCCGTCCGGCTGCTTTTCCAGCACGGTCACTCGGCACAAAAGCTCGTCCCCGGCGCGGGCGACGGTGTGAAAGACCAGCGTTTGCTGGCGCAGCACCGTGCCCGGCCCCGGCAGATGGGTGCCAAGCAGCGCGGAAATCAGCGAGGCGATGAACATGCCCGGCGCGATCTGTTCGGGCGTGCCATCGCCGTCCAGATCGCCGTTGGGCAGGTTCATCGGGTTGTAATTGCCCGACGACGCGGCAAAGACATAAAGATCATCCGGCGTGACAAGCCGCTGCAACGCGGCACTGTCGCCGGGCTGCAAATCGTCGAAGGTGCGGTTGACGAGGCGCATGTCACTCTCCTTGCCGGGGATGGCCGGGTTCTGCCTGCCATCCCGCGCGCCATGCGGCAAGGGGTTTGTCCCCCCGCAAGCGGCTGCCTGCGGGGGGCGCGCATCCGGCCTCAGGCCAGATCGAAGCGGTCGGCGTTCATCACCTTGACCCAGGCCGCGATGAAATCACGCACGAATTTCTCGCGGTTGTCGTCCTGGGCATAGACCTCGGCATAGGCGCGCAGCATCGAGTTCGAGCCGAACACCAGATCCGCCCGGGTCGCCGTCCATTTCACGGCACCGGTCTTGCGGTCGGTGATGTGATAAAGGTTGTTGCCCGCCGGTTTCCATTTCCACGCCATATCGGTCAGATGGACGAAGAAATCGGTGGTCAGGGCGCCCACGCGGTCGGTAAAGACGCCATGCGCCGTGCCGCCGTGATTGGTGCCGATCACCCGCATCCCGCCGACAAGGCAGGTCATTTCCGACGCGGTCAGCCCCATCAGTTGCGCCCGGTCCAAGAGCATTTCCTCGGGGCTGACGACATAGTCCTTCTTTTGCCAGTTGCGGAAGCCATCGGCCAGCGGCTCCAGCACATCGAACGAGGCGGCATCGGTCTGCTCGGCGGTGGCATCGCCCCGGCCGGGCGCAAACGGCACTTCGACATCGAAGCCCGCAGCCTTGGCTGCCTGCTCGACCCCGTAAGACCCGGCCAGAACGATCGTGTCGGCAAGGCTTGCGCCATGCGCGGCGGCGATCGGCTCCAGCACCGACAGCACATGCGCAAGGCGGGCAGGCTCGTTGCCTTCCCAATCCTTTTGCGGGGCCAGACGGATGCGGGCGCCATTGGCCCCGCCGCGCATGTCCGACCCGCGATAGGTGCGGGCGCTGTCCCATGCGGTCGTGACCATGTCGCTGATCGACAGGCCCGATGCGGCAATCGCGGCCTTCAGCGCGGCCACGTCATAGCCGGTGGTGCCCGCCGGGATCGGATCTTGCCAGATCAGGTCTTCTTGCGGCACTTCCGGCCCGATGTAGCGCACCTTTGGCCCCAGATCGCGGTGGGTCAGCTTGAACCAGGCGCGGGCGAAGGTTTCGCTGAAATAGTCGTGATCCTTGGCAAAACGCTCGCAGATCGCGCGATAGATCGGATCGACCTTCATCGCCATGTCCGCATCCGTCATGATCGGCATGGTGCGGATCGAGGGGTCTTCGACATCGACCGGCATGTCTTCTTCGCGGATGTTGATCGGCATCCACTGATTGGCGCCGGCGGGGGATTTCTTCAGCTCCCACTCATAGCCGAACAGCAGGTCGAAATAGCCGTTGTCCCATTTGGTCGGATGGGTGGTCCAGGCGCCTTCGATGCCGCTGGTCACAGTGTTGCGCCCGATGCCGCGGCTGGTGTGGTTCATCCAGCCCAGGCCGCCTTCGGTGATGTCGGCGCCTTCGGGGGCGGCTTGCAACGCACCCGCATCGCCATTCCCATGGGTCTTGCCGACCGTATGGCCACCCGCGGTCAGGGCGGCGGTTTCCTCGTCATCCATCGCCATGCGGGCAAAGGTTTCGCGCACATGCAGCGCGGTCAGCGCCGGGTCGGGCTGGCCGTTCACACCTTCGGGGTTCACATAGATCAGACCCATCTGCACGGCGGCCAGCGGGTTTTCCATCGTGGCGGGGTTCTTCACATCGTCATAGCGGGTGTCGGACGGCGCCAGCCATTCCTTTTCCGAGCCCCAGTAGATGTCTTTCTCGGGATGCCACACATCCTCGCGGCCAAAGCTGAAGCCAAAGGTCTTGAGACCCATCGATTCATAGGCAACGTTGCCCGCCAGAATGATCAGGTCGGCCCAGGACAGGCGGTTGCCGTATTTCTTCTTGATCGGCCACAGCAGGCGGCGGGCCTTGTCAAGGTTGGCGTTGTCCGGCCAGGAATTCAGCGGCGCAAAGCGGATGGTGCCCGTCCCTGCCCCGCCGCGACCATCGGCCAGACGGTAGGTGCCTGCCGAGTGCCAGGCCAGACGGATCATCAGACCGCCATAATGCCCCCAGTCTGCCGGCCACCAATCCTGACTGTCGGTCATCAGCGCAACCAGATCGGCCTTGAGCGCGGCCACGTCCAGCTTCTTGACTTCCTCGCGGTAGTTGAACCCTTTCAGCGGGTTATACTTGGTGTCATGCTGGTGCAGGATGTCGAGGTTGAGCGACTTTGGCCACCAATCCATCACGGTTGCGGCCGTGGTCGTCAAAGACCCGTGCATCACCGGGCATTTGCCGCCCGATCTGATATCGTTTCCATCCATGTCAACTCTCCGTTTGATGTCGGTGGCACAGCCGTGGCCAAGGTGCGGCGGATCGAATCGCCGCCACCGCACATGCGCTGCTTAGAATGGCTCTAACATGCCAATCCCATAATTAGAATTTGCATTTTCTAATGATCTTCATATGTAGAACTTATGAAAGCTCTGTCGCTCAAACATTTGCGCTATTTCGAGGCCCTCGCCCAGCATCGCCATTTCGGGCGTGCGGCGGATGCGTGTGCGATTTCACAGCCCGCCTTGTCGCTTCAGATGAAAGAGCTGGAAGATATCCTTGGCGCGCCGCTGATCGAACGGGGGCCGCGCCAGATCGACCTGACCCCGCTGGGCGTGGATTTCGCGCTGCGGGTGCGCGACATCTTGCAAGCGGTGGACGAACTTGGCGATCTGGCCCGCGCCTCCACCGGACCCTTGACGGGGCGGCTGCGCATCGGGGTGATCCCGACGGTTGCCCCGTATCTTTTGCCGCGCATCATCAAGGATCTGTCGGCGCGCTATCCCGATCTGGACCTGCGCCCGCGCGAGGCGATCACCCAGCGGCTGGTCGAGGATCTGATCGAGGGGCGGCTTGATACCGCGCTGGTCGCGCTGCCCGTCTCGGAACCGCGCCTGACCGAATATCCGCTGTTTGACGAGGAATTCATCTTGGTCCGCCCGCAATCGGATGCGGCAAAGCCGGTGCCCAACCCCGAAACCCTGCGCGAGATGCGGCTTTTGCTGCTTGAGGAAGGGCATTGTTTCCGCGAGCAGGCGATCAGCTTTTGCAAGCTGGGATCGGCGCTGCCCCGCGATCTGATGGAGGGCAGTTCGCTGACCACGCTGGTGCAGATGGTGGGCGCGGGCATTGGCGTCACGCTGATCCCGCAGATGGCCGTGGGGATCGAGACACGCTCGGCCGCGGTGTCGGTCGCGCGCCTGCCCGCGCCGCGCCCCAGCCGGACCATCGGGCTGGTCTGGCGCAGGTCGAACCCGTTGGCCAGCCAGCTGGTGCAGATGGCCGAATTGATCCGCGCCAGCAGCGCACAGGCCGCAGCGGCAGGCTAGCGCGAGAATTTCATCGGCAGGGTAAAGGCATAGCTGGCATCGGTCAGCCCCTTGGGCGCCGCAGGAAAGCTGCCTGCCGCCTGCACCGCGCGCAGCGCCGCCTGATCCAGCGCGGCATTGCCCGAGGATTTGGCTACCGACACCCCGGCCAGCTGACCCGTGCGCGATACGGTAAGGCGCACCGTGACGCTGCCCGATGCGCCGCGCGCCGCCGCCGGATAGGATTTGCGCCGCTCGATCCGGGCGCGGATGGTGGCGCCCCACCCGGCCTTCAGATCGTTCACCCGTGCCTTGGACAGCGTGGCCGCCTGCGCGCTGCCGCTGTCACCCGCCTGCGCGCCGCCCCCTGTGCCGGCCGCGCGTTGCGCCGCCTGTCCCGCGGATGCCGTCTGGCGTGGCGCAGTCGCGGCCGGTTTGGCCGCCTCGCGCGGCTGTGGCTGCGCCTTTGGCTCGGGCGCGGGCTTGGGCCGGGCCAGATCGCGCGGGCGCGGCTCGGGGCGCACCTTGGGCTGCGGCGGGTGATCGGGCGCAAGCTCGGGCTGGGGTGCGGGCTCGGGCGCGGGCGGTGGCAGGCTGACTTCGGCGGCAAGCGGCGCCTCGGCCATGTGCGGCAGGGCGAGGTCGGGGGCGGCCAGGACCGGCGCGGCAAGCGGCACAGGCGGGGCCGGTGCGGGCGCTTCCGGCGCGGCAAGCTCGGCCACCGCGGGAGGGGCAAGATCGGGCGGCATCTCGACCTGCGGCTGCGGCGGGCGGTCCCAATCCTCGACCAGGGCGGCCAGACTTGCATCGGCGGCTTGCAGCGACACCAGATCCGCACCGCCCGCACCAGAGGCAACGGCACCGGCCTCCTGCGGGCGCAAGGCAAAGGCCGCCACATGCAACCCCGCCGCCAGCATCAGCGCCAGCCCGGCCTGAACCCGGGCGCTCATGGCACAGCCCCGGTCTGCGCCACCAGTTCGATCTGGCCAAAGCCAAGCCCCGCAACTTGCGGCAGCACCCGCGCCAGATCGGCGGCAGGCAGCGCCAGATCGGCACGCAGGGTCAGACGCGGCGGCTCTGCCGTGCAATCGAGGCGCGCGCAATGATCGGCGCGCGCGGCCCCGATCGCCTGCATCGCCGCCTCGCCCAGCATCTCGCGATAGCCGATGCGGCCATCGGCGGCCAGAAACAGCGTGAATTCCCCCTGCGCCTCGGCCTCGGTCCGGGCTTCGGGCGGGGTCACGGCAAAGGGTTCGGGCGGGGTCATCCGCGCCGAAATCAGAAAGAAGATCAGAAGCAGAAACACCACATTGATCATCGGCAACAGGTTTTCTTCGGGCTTCTTGCGCGCAGGATCAGAAAAATCCATGGCCTACTCCACCAGAACCAGCCGGGTGAAGCCGCTTTCGGTCAGCCGGTCCATCACCGCAACCAGCGCCTGCACATCCGCCCCCGTTCCCGCGCGCAGGATGATCGCATCGGCCGGGGTTTCGGTCAGCGGGCGCAGCGCCTCGGCCAGGGCTTCGGGCGCGATGGGGGTGCCGTTCAACCGCAGCCCCTCTGCCGTCAGGTCGATCAGACGCGGCGGGCCACTGTAACTGCCACCGCTGCCCGCGACCGAAATCGGCAGCGCCCGGTCCACGCCAAAGCGCGAGGCCAGCATGAAGAACACCAGCAGCAGAAAGACCACGTCGATCATCGGCGTCAGATTGGGCCGCCGGCGCGGACGATCCGTGCCAAAGCGCATCATTCCGCCGCCTGCCGCAAGCCGGGCGCCGGGCGCGCGCCGTGCAGGATGCGGGTGGCCGCATCCTCCATGTCATGGCGCAGACGATCCACCACGCTTTCGAACCAGGTCAGCGCGACCGAGGCGGGGATGGCCACCGCCATCCCGGCTGCCGTGGTCAACAGCGCCTCCCATATCCCCCCGGCAAGCGCCGATGGATCGGCGCGGGCGCCGGCCTCTTGCAGGGCCTGAAACGCCGCGATCATGCCGGTGACAGTGCCCAAAAGCCCAAGCAGCGGCCCGATGGTCGAGGCCAGTTCCAGCCCCCGCAGCCCGCTGCGCGCCTGCGCCAGCAAGGCGCGGGCCACGCGCCCGGTTTCCGCCTCGGTCGCCACGGTGTCGAGCGCCGGGTTGGACGCGGCCAGCATCGCGGCATGCGCAAGGCGCGCCCGGATCGAGCGGCGCCCCGCCAGCGCCGCCATGGCCTCGGCCGTCCGGCCTTCGGACCACAGGTCAAGCGCACGCGCCGTGTGCCGCCCGCCCGACCATGCCCCAAAGGACAACAGTCGCATGATCTTCCACAGGATCAGCGCGATGGTCAGCACGGAAAGCAGCGCAATGGCCCACATCGCGGCCCCGCCCATATCGACAAAGGCGATCAGGCGGCCAAGCGCGTCCTGTGCTTGCGGGGCGGCGGTCAAAATCTCTGGTTCCATCGGCCTACTCGGGGTTGCTGCCGCCGGGCTATGCTTTCTGACTGTTTTTGTCAACCAATTTGCACAGCGCCTCTGCGCTTGGAATGGTAGCACCCTTGCAACGGTGGCCAAAGCTGCGATTGCGGCGCTCTTGCGCTCTGGCGGACTGGGGGGCCATGGTCGGGGCATGGCCCCTTGCGTTCGACCGGCAGCGGGCGGCAGCGACGTTTGAGGAAGATCGTGTCCGTTCTGGCCTTTACCTGTATCCGCAACGAAGGCCCGTTCCTGTTGGAATGGATCGCCTATCACCGTCTGATCGGCGTCACGGATTTCCTGTTCTTTTCCAACGACTGCGACGATGGCAGCGACCTGATGCTGGATGCGCTTGCGCGACACGGCGTGCTGCGCCACATCGCGCATGCGGCCCCCGCCGGCAAAAGCGTGCAATGGTCGGCGCTTCAGCAGGTGGCGCGGACGCGGGCGACGGCGGGCTTTGACTGGGCGATGTTCACCGATGTCGATGAATTCGTGCTGGTGCATGCGGGACAGGGCACGCTGGCCTGCGCCCTTGCGGCCCTGCCCCCCGAGGCAGAGGCGGTGGCCCTGCCCTGGCGCCTGTTCGGCGCATCGGGCAAGCTGCGGTTCGAGGACCGGCCCGTGACCGCGCAATTCCTGCGCTCGGCGCCCGAGGCCCTGTCCCATCCGATCGCGGGGCGCTATATCAAGACGTTGTATCGCCCCGACCGGTTTCAGCGGCCCGGCGTGCACCGCCCCAAGCAGCGCCCGGGTCCCGCGGTGCCGCAATGGGTTGACGGGGCCGGGCAGCGCCTGCCCGACAGTTTTGCCCGTCGCGACGGCCAGATCGCCCTGCCCGGCCTTGCGCCAGGGCGCAGCGTGATCGAGCTCAATCACTATTCGCTGCGCTCGGTCGAGAGTTTCCTGGTAAAGACCCTGCGCGGCCTCGCCAACAGCAAGGTCAAGGCCATCGATCTGAGCTATTGGGTCGAGCGGAACTTCAACACGGTGCAGAATACGGCCATCACGCGCTGGTCTGGCGCGCTGGAGCGCGAGATCGCGACGCTGCGCGCCTTGCCGGGCATCGAGGCGCTGCATCAGCAGGCCTGTGCCTGGCATCGGGCGCAATTCGACCGGATCGTCCAGACGCATGCGGGGTATCGGCTGATGTGCGATTGCCTGCATGCCGCCGACTCGGCCGCATTGGACCCCGACCTTGCGATGCAACTCTACGCGGCTTTCGCGCGCATCCCGCCCTGAAACGGGTCGGCGTTCGCAGGCGATGTGGAGAAATGGTCGGGGCGGAGGGATTCGAACTCTCGACCTACGGTACCCAAAACCGTCGCGCTACCAGGCTGCGCTACGCCCCGACTGGACGCGGTCTTACCCAATGCCGCCGCCGATGGAAAGGCCTATTCGGCACAGGACCATGCAGGATTTTCAATCGACGGATGCCGCATCTCGGCCCCCGGCGCGATGCCCAGCCGCGCGGCCAGCCCGCCGTTGATTTCCAGCACCAGCTTCACCCCGTCGCCGCCATCGATGGTGGTCAGATCCTGCGGCACCGCATTGGCATGCACATGCGTCACCCGCCCCGAGGCATCCGCAAAGATCATGTCGAGCGGGATCAGGGTGTTCTTCATCCAGAAGGTGGCGCGCCGCGGCGTTTCATAGATGAACAGCATCCCCGCCGAGCGCGGCAGGGACTCGCGGTGCATCAGGCCGCGGCTGCGTTCGGCATCGTCATCGGCGACTTCGACCGCGAAACGCGCCTGACCACCGGGCCAGCGCAGATCGACGGAATCGTCGCGACAGGCCGCAGCCGCGGCTGTCGCCATCACGATCCAACCCGTCAGGCCCCAGATCAGAGCCGCGCCTAAGCCTCGCTGCGTGAAGCCGCTTCCCATGATGCCACCTGAACCGCCATGCGCCCGCGCTTGCCCTCGATGATCCGCAGGCAAATCGCTTCGCCTGCTTGTAGATCGGCAAAGCCCGACATGCGCAACACTTCGATGTGAATGAAAACATCGTCATGGCGGCCAAAGACGTTGGCAAAGCCAAATCCCTTTGCCTTGTCGAACCATTTCACGCGGGCAGGTTCCAGCGCAAGGGCCGCGATGTCTTCGGCCGTCATTTCCGTGCCTTCATCGACCAGAGGGATCACCCCCCCTGCCGGTGCCTGAACGGCAACCACTTCGACCGCCTGCACCCCGCGCGGGCTTTGTTGCACCCGCACGGTGATCGACGCCCCATCGGCAACCGAGTTCTGGCCGTAATTGCGCAGAACATTCGCATGCAGCAGGATGTCGCTCTCGGACGCGTCCGAAACGATGAAGCCAAACCCCTTGGCCGGATCAAACCACTTTACCTGGCCATGCACGATGCGCGTGGCCTTATCTTCTTCCGTCATGGCAGAGCCGTTCCCCAGATTGACCCTAAGCGCCGTGTTGACGCTATTTATCGGCAGAGTTCAAGCGCGTTTTC
>JALOSF010000182.1 GCA_025458525.1 Cypionkella sp.
GTTCGAGATCGAGTAGTTCATGTTGGCGATGCCGCCTTCGTAGATCAGGTCCACGATCAGCTTCACCTCGTGCAGGCATTCGAAATAGGCCATCTCGGGCTCATAGCCCGCCTCGACCAGCGTCTCGAAGCCCATGCGGATCAGTTCCACCAGACCACCGCAAAGCACGGCCTGTTCGCCGAAGAGGTCGGTTTCGCATTCCTGACGGAAGTTGGTCTCGATGATGCCGGACCGCCCGCCACCGATGGCCGAGCAGTAGGAGAGGCCGATTTCCATCGCCTTGCCGGTCGCGTCCTGATGGACAGCGACGAGGCAGGGCACGCCGCCGCCCTTGGTATATTCGCCGCGCACGGTGTGGCCCGGGCCTTTCGGGGCCATCATGATGACATCGACGCCCTTTTTCGGCTCGATCAGGCCGAAATGCACGTTCAGGCCATGGGCAAAGGCGATGGCGGAGCCTTCGCGCAGGTTGTCATGGACGTATTTCTTGTAGGTGTCGGCCTGAAGTTCGTCGGGCATGGTGAACATGATCACGTCGCACCAAGCGGCGGCTTCGGCGATGCCCATGACCTTGAGCCCTTCGGCTTCGGCCTTTTTCGCCGAGGGCGACCCTTCGCGCAGCGCGACGACAAGGTTTTTCGCGCCCGAATCGCGCAGGTTAAGGGCGTGGGCATGGCCCTGAGACCCATACCCAAGGATCGCGACCTTCTTGTCCTTGATCAGGTTGATGTCGCAGTCACGGTCGTAATACACGCGCATGGGGCGCTCCTTCTTTGTTGATGGGCGCAGCATAGGCCAACCGACAGAGCATTGCGTGCAAACTTTGCTGATTTCCGGTCTATTGCAGAATTATCATGCGCCTGGGCGCGATTTGTGAAAAAATCATGCTGCACAGCGGGTGGCGGGCAAACAGGCCGGGGCCAGAGCGGCCGGGTCTTGCAGGATCAGCCGCGCTTCGGGCCGGGTGAGGCTGCGCCGGCTCAGTCTTGCGGGGCGTGTCGCCAGATCGGGAAAAATCGCCAGCAGTTCGGCCCGCGCGGCGGGGGGCAGGGCATGCAGGGCGCCCGCGCCGGTGAACAGGCTTTCGGTCGCGATGCCTTCGGAAAACACCAGCTGATGATCGTCCAGCAGCAGGTGAAGATAGGTCGCGCTGGCCATGGGCACCTGGGTCACGCTGGCCCCGTCGATCAGAAACTTGGCCGCCACCAGCACCTCGCGCTGACCCAGATAAAGCTCGGCCCGGGCCGAGCGCAGAAAGACACGGTGATTGGGCGAAAGATAAAGGTCGCGCAAGGTTTCAAACGTGCCTTTCGCGATGCGGATCGGCGCCAGCGCGCCGCGCCCGTCGACCGTGCTGCGCCCGATCCAGCGGATCGGGACCGCTTGGCCCGACAGGGTGATGACACGGTCGCCCGCGCGCAGCGTCTCGATCGCGCGCAGGCCGGTCGGGGTTGCGATCCGGGTTCCGGCCAGAAAACAGGGCACCGCCGGCGGCGGGATCACCAGCGATTGCCCGCTGCCGCTATAGCTTGACACGCCTTGGCGATAGAACAGGGTGGTTCCGGGCGGCGGCGCCGGGCCGTCGAACATCACGCCGACCACCTGGGTGGTGTAGCCGGTGGTGATCGATACGCCGACCATGCGGTAGGGCGTGCCTGCCGCGTCGTAAAGCGTGACTTCGTATTCGTTTTCGACCGCGACCGGCGGCGGCGATTTCCAGCGGATGGTTTCACTGTTGGGTGTGTAGGTGACACCGTTGACGGTGACGGGCTGGGTCAGCCGTTGGTCAACGACCGTGGCCCCCGAAAACGGATCATCGCCCAGAATGCCGTCCCGGTCGTCAAAGCTGAGCGCGGTATCGGGCCTGCCAAAGGTCAGCGCAAGGTCGTTCGGGTTTTCCCAGGAAAATGCGTTGCCATTCAGTGCGTTGGCGATGACATCGCCGTTGCGTGGCGCGCCACCGCCCACATGGGTGACTGTCACCCCGCTTTTGGCGAAGATGTGGATCGTCTGCTCTGCCATTCTGCCCCCGGCTTTGTGCCGATGTTGCGCGTGCCTCAACCTGTAGTTTAGGGACATCCGCCCCGGAACACAGATAAAAGCGACCCGATGCGCCGGTTCTGACAGGATTGTGACCCGTTTGCCGCGCCCTGTCTGCCGCTGTGGTCGGGTGCGGACGCGGGACGCCGCGATTGAGGAAATTGACGCCCGGGCCCATTCCTGCGATGGATCATGCGCCTGTGGTTCCGATGGTGAAAAATTCATGCTTGATGACACGGATCGCCGCTTGCTGCGCCATCTCTTGGGCGATCCGAGCCTTGGCGCCGCGGCGCTGGCCGATCTGGCCGGGGTGACGCCCGCGACCTGCTGGCGGCGGCTGGAGCGGTTGCGCGCCAGCGGCGTGATCCGGCGCGATGCGGCCGTCATCAACTGGCGGGCGCTTGGCTATGAGGTCGAGGTATCGTTGCGCTTTACCCTCGACAAGACCAACCCGCGCGCCTTTGACGAATTCATCGCCGCCGCCCGCGAGGTGCCAGAGGTGATCGGCATCGAAACCTTTCTGGGCCGTGTCGATGTGCGGCTGAACGTGATCGCACGGGATATGGCGCAGTATCAGGATATCTATCGCCGCCGGATTTTGGCGCTGCCGCATATTTCCGAACTGGAGGCGCTGATGCTGATCGCCACGATCAAGGACAGCGAGGCGTTGCCGCTATGATCGCGCTGGATGATCTTGACCGCCAGATCCTGCGGCGACTTTCGGCGGATGGCACGCTGTCGGCGGGCGAGGTGGG
>JALOSF010000183.1 GCA_025458525.1 Cypionkella sp.
TGCAATTCTGGAGGGGCTGGTGGAACGCGACTCCTCGGTCGCCGATCTGGTGGCCTTGGGCTTTGACCGCGACACGGTAAAAAAGGTCGAGCATCTGCTTTATGTCGCGGAATACAAACGGTTCCAGTCGGCCCCCGGCACCCGGCTGACGCAAAAGGCCTTCTGGCTCGACCGCCGTTACCCGATTGCAAACCGCTTTCGTGACCAGAGCGGCGCGTGACGTGGCCCAAAGGGGGGGACTGCGGCCCCACAATTCCCCCCTTTACTTTCCGGGTTGCATGATTATCGTCGCGCCCATGACACGGGGTTCACATAACGTAACGTTGCGCGGGGCTGTTTCTGCCCTGCTCGCCACCCGTGGTCTGCTTCTCCTTAGCTGCCTCTGAGCGTGCCTTTGGGCGCGACCGCTCGGAGGTGAACAGCGCCCACAAAGGACAAGCAAAGGCACATAAGGACCAATCCCATGACATCTGCCCCCACGGCTGCACCGCAAGACCGCGTTTTCATCTTTGACACCACGTTGCGCGATGGCGAACAAAGCCCCGGCGCGACCATGACCCATGACGAAAAGCTGGAAATTGCCAGCCTGCTGGACGAAATGGGCGTCGATATCATCGAAGCCGGGTTCCCGATCGCCAGCGAAGGCGATTTCGCCGCCGTCAGCGAGATTGCGAAACGGGCCAAGAACAGCACGATCTGCGGTCTGGCGCGGGCGAATTTCAAGGACATCGACCGCTGCTGGGAGGCGGTGAAACACGCGCGCAGCCCGCGCATTCACACCTTCATCGGCACCTCGCCCCTGCACCGCGCCATTCCCAATCTGGACATGGACCAGATGGCCGAACGTATCCACGACACCGTGACCCATGCGCGCAATCTGTGTGACAACGTGCAATGGTCGCCGATGGATGCCACGCGCACCGAACACGACTATCTGTGCCGCGTGGTCGAGATTGCGATCAAGGCCGGGGCGACGACGATCAACATTCCCGACACCGTGGGCTATACCGCGCCGCGCGAAAGCGCCGATCTGATCCGCATGCTCTTGGAACGGGTTCCAGGCGCGGATGAGATCATCTTTGCCACGCATTGCCACAACGATCTGGGCATGGCGACGGCCAATGCCTTGGCGGCGGTGGATGCCGGCGCGCGGCAGATCGAATGCACCATCAATGGCTTGGGCGAGCGGGCGGGCAATACCGCGCTGGAAGAAGTCGTGATGGCCATGAAGGTGCGCAATGACATCATGCCCTATCGCACCGGGATCGACACCACCAAGATCATGAACCTGTCGCGCCGTGTTGCCACGGTGTCGGGCTTTCAGGTGCAGTTCAACAAGGCCATCGTCGGCAAGAACGCCTTCTTGCACGAATCCGGCATCCATCAGGATGGCGTGCTTAAAAACGTCGAGACGTTCGAGATCATGCGCCCCGAGGATATCGGCCTCGTGCAGAAGAACATCGCGATGGGCAAGCATTCCGGCCGCGCGGCGCTGCGCGCCAAGCTCAAGGAACTGGGCGTCGAACTGGCCGAAAACCAGTTGAACGATGTGTTCGTGCGGTTCAAGGCGCTCGCCGACCGCAAGAAAGAGGTCTATGACGACGACCTGATCGCCTTGGTCGCGGATGAGCAGACCAATGACGCGCATGAATACCTGCAACTGAAAAAGCTGCGGGTGATCTGCGGCACCGATGGCCCGCAAGAGGCCGATATGGTGCTGACCATCGACGGGCAGGATCACCACATCGACGCCACCGGCGATGGCCCGGTCGATGCGGCGTTCAATTGTGTCAAGATGCTGTTCCCGCACAAGGCCCGGCTGGAGGTGTATCAGGTTCATGCCGTCACCGAAGGCACCGATGCACAGGCCACCGTGTCCGTGCGTCTGCAAGAGGACGGGCGTATCGTGACCGGCGCCTCCGCCGATACCGATACCATCGTGGCCAGCACACGCGCCTATATCAACGCGCTCAACAAGCTGATCGTGCGGCGGCAAAAGACCGCGCCGGGCAACGACACCAAGACGGTCAGCTATCACAGCAAATAGGGCCGGACCGCTGGCTCTGCCTTCGGGCGGGGTCAGCCGATCCTGCCCGGTCGCTCCGCGCGTCTGGAAAAGGGGCAAGCCACAGGGTTGACCAAGGCTTGCCACCATAGCGCCAAGGTTGCGTGGTCTGTCAAACGTCTGAACGACCGGGAACAGGCTTACCATGATACGGATCACGATGATGCTGCTGACGCTGGCTGCGCTTTTTGGCTGCGGCGAACCGGTCGCACAAGGCGCCGATGCCCGCATCCTTGTGGTGGGCGATTCCATGTTTGCCACCAACCGGGCCGGCAATGCGGCCGTGGCCGATGTGCTTGAAACCGAACTGCGCACCAATGTGCTGGACCGCTCGGTGATCGCGGCGCGCTATTTTCATGCCCTGCCGATCTCGGGTGCCGCGGGGCTGCGCCTGACCTCGCAGTTTCGCGAGGGCGATTGGGACTGGGTCGTGATGAACGGCGGCGGCAATGACCTGCTGTTGGGATGCGGCTGCGGATTCTGTCAGGGCGTGCTGGATCGACTGGTCACAAAGGATGGGCGCGGCGGGGCGATCCCGTCTTATGTGGCGCGCATCCGGGCAACCGGGGCACGGGTCGTTTACGCCGGATACATGCGCAATCCGGGGATGGCGACACCGATCAAGCATTGTGGACCTGCTGGCAATGAACTTGACCGCAGACTGACCCTGATGGCCGGCTTCGATGCGGGCGTGACCTTTGTGCCGATGGCCGATCTGGTGCCCTAT
>JALOSF010000025.1 GCA_025458525.1 Cypionkella sp.
CACGCGCCGCATCGCCACGCGCCAGCAGGAAATCACCGACGGCTTTCCCGATGCGCTGGACATGATGCTTGTCTGCGTCGAGGCCGGTCAATCGCTGGACCAGTCGATCATCCGTGTCGGCAATGAGGCGCGTGCCGGATACCCCGCCCTGGGCGAGGAATTCGACACCGTGGCGCAAGAGGTCAAGGCCGGCAAGGAACGTGTGACCGTGTTGCGCGACATGTCCGAACGCGTGGGTCTGCCCGATATCACCTCGTTCGTGACCACGCTGATCCAGTCGGCCAGCTTTGGCACCTCGATCGCCGATGCCTTGCGCGTCTATTCCGCCGAAATGCGTGACAAACGGATCATGCGCGCCGAAGAAAAGGCAAACACGATCCCGACAAAACTGACTTTGGGCACAATGCTCTTCACCCTGCCGCCGCTTCTGGTTATCCTGATTGGACCGTCTTTGGCCAAATTCGGGGCCCAGATGGGGGGTGGAGGTTGAGATCCCGCTAAGCCAACGTCATATGCGGGCCACGCTGGCCCTGACCCTTCTTCTTGCCGCCTGTGGGACCACGGGCGGCAATGGTGTGTTGGGCGGGCGGGGCGATGCGCCAACCGGAATCGACCCGCGGGAAGAGTCGGTGGATGGGCTTATCGTTGGCCACCGCCTGATGGCCGCACAGGAATATGACCTCGCGCTCAAGGCCTATCTGCGGGCCGCGGCCGAACAGGGTTTTACCGCAGATGTCCTTTCGGCGCTTGGGTCGGCCAACCTTCATCTCGGCCGGCTCAACCAGGCCGAACAGCTGTTGCGCGATGCGGCAAAGGAAGACCCCAATTTCGTGCCCGCCCTCAACAATCTTGGGGTCGTCCTGATGGAGCGCGGTCAATACGGAGAGGCGCGTCTGTTCTTTCAGCGCGCCTTTGCCGCAGATAGTGGCCAAACGGACATGATTCGCGAAAACCTGAAGCGCGCCATCGCGAAAAGCGAAGATGCCGTGTATGTTGAGCCCGAGGAAACACCAAGGTTCACTCTCGTGCGGCGCGGATACAGCACATACGAGTTGCTGTCCGAACTGTAAACGGGACCAAGGACCGGAGCAGTCAAGAGGACGCATAAATGCGCCGACCGATATTTGTGGCACTGTGCCTGACTGGCGCGGTCGCCCTGAGTGCATGTCAGAAATCCCCCGATGCCGAGATGCAGCGCGCCTTGAAAGACGTGAACGTCATCGACGAATCGAACCTGTCGGACATCATGCTGACCGTGGGCGACCCGGACGAGGCCGTGACCTATTTCCAGCGCACGGCGCAGGCGAACCCCGACCGGATCGATCTGATGCGCGGGCTTGGCCAATCCTTGGTGCGCGCGGGCCGTCCGGCCGAGGCGGCGACCGTCTGGCGCACGGCGGTGGCCCATCCCGAAGCCACCAATGAAGACCGGGTTGCGCTGGCCGATGCGCTGATCCGCGCGAACGAATGGACGCAGGCCGAAGCGGAACTGAACAAGGTTCCGCCCACCTTTGAATCCTTTGAACGCTACCGGCTGGAGGCGATGGTCGCCGACAGCAAGAAGAACTGGAAAAAGGCCGACAGTTTCTACGAAATCGCCGCCGGTATGACCACAAAACCGTCGGGCGTCCTGAACAACTGGGGCTTTTCCAAACTGACCCGCGGTGATGCGGCGGGGGCGGAAAAGCTGTTCATGCAGGCCCTGACCTTTGACCCGACACTGTTCACCACCAAGAACAATCTGGTCATGGCCCGCGGCGCCCAGCGCAAATATCAACTGCCGGTCGTGCAGATGACCCAGGCGGAAAAGGCCGAATTACTGTACACCCTTGCCCTGACAGCGATCAAGCAGGGCGATGTCAACACGGGCAAGGAACTCTTGCGCGACGCGGTGGAAACCCACCCGCAGCATTTCGAGACGGCCGCCCGCGCGCTGGCCGCACTGGAAGCCTGACATCATGGAGTTGCCGTCCCTTGCGCCGCTGACGCCCGGTGCCGCCATGGCCTTTCTGCCCTTTGCCCTTGGGATTGGCGGCTGGGTGGCGTGGTCGGACATGAAGTTCATGAAGATCCCGAACAAGACCATGATCGCCCTCCTGGCGGTCTGGCTTGTGGTGGGGCTTGGCGCCGTGCTGCTGGCGGGGTTGCCCTTTGCCTCCTGGGCCTGGGGCTGGGCGCTTGCAGCCGTCGTTCTGGTGATCGGGTTTCTGGCCAATGCCATGCGGCTGGTGGGCGGCGGGGATGCGAAATTTGCCACCGCGATGGCGCCCTTCTTTGTCGGCAGCGACTGGCGCACGGTGTTTGTGATCGCGGCCTCTTGTCTGATCGGCGCCTTCATCCTTCACCGTATCGTGCGAGCCATCCCTGCGGTGCGCCGCGCGACCCCCGACTGGATCAGTTGGACAAGCAACGACTTCCCCATGGGCCTTGCCCTTGCGGGAACACTGATTTTCCATCTTTTGCTCATAATTTCGGTCGCATTCTAGGGCAGGCTCCCGATCTGGGGGTTGGGTCGGTCTGGCCGCACCCCCAATCGCGTCCCTTAACCCGAGTGTGCCCGCATGAACATGCCGATCACCCCGAACGTGACCGCCCCCCCGGCGCCAAAGACGCTTGCCGATACTGGCCTGTCGCTTGTGATGATGCGGGACATCCTGCTCAAGACGATCTTCCGCATGAACATGGACCTTGTGTCCGACATCAGCCGCGTGATCTCGCTTTCGGTGCCGCTGACACAGGAACTGATCGACCTCGCCCGTGGCCAGAAGCTGATCGAGGCGACCGGCACCCTGCACGCGACCTCGGGCAATGAAATGGGCTATCAGCTGACCGACAGTGGCAAGGCGCGCGCGCTCGATGCGCTGTCGCAATCGGAATATTATGGCGCGATGCCCGTGCCGCTTGCAACTTACGCCGAGCAGATGAAGCGCCAGTCCGTGCGCAATATCCGCCTGACGCGCGACCAATTGACCGGCGCCATGGGCCACTTGATCCTGCCGCCCGATTTGCTTGGCAACCTTGGGCCCGCCATCACATCGGGGCGGTCGGTCCTGCTCTATGGCCCGCCGGGCAACGGGAAGTCGTCCATTTCCAATGGCATCCGTGCCGCCATGGGCGACAAGATCTATATCCCCCGCGCGCTGGAATACTCCGGTCAGGTCATCACCGTCTATGACCCCATCGTGCATTCTGCCGCCGAAGAATCGGTGGACGATCCCAATTCCTTGCGCCGCACCTCGGGCCGGTTCGACGCCCGCTATGTCTATTGCGAACGTCCCACGGTGATCACCGGCGGGGAACTGACGCTCGACATGCTGGATCTGAAATACAACCCCGTCGCCCGCACCTATCAAGCGCCATTGCAGCTCAAGGCCTCGGGCGGGATTTTCATCGTCGATGACCTTGGTCGCCAGTCAGAACCGCCGCAAAAGCTGGTGAACCGCTGGATCGTGCCTCTGGAGGAGGCGCGCGATATCCTCTCGCTGCAATCGGGCGAAAAATTCACCGTGCCCTTCGACACGCTGGTGATCTTTTCGACCAACTTTCACCCGAACGAGATTTTCGATGGCGCGGCCCTGCGCCGGATCTTTTTCAAGATCAAGGTCGATGGGCCAAATCAGGAAATGTTCCTGAAAATCTTTGCGATGGTCGCCCGCAAGAAGAAGATGCCGCTGGATGAGGCGACGCTGCTTTACATGCTGAAGACCAAGTATCCGACGATCCAGAACAATTTCGCGAACTATCAGCCGACCTTCCTGATCGACCAGATGATCGCCATCTGCGAGTTCGAGGGCATCCCCTATCAGATGCGTCCCGATCTGATCGACCGGGCCTGGGGGAACATGTTCGTCCGAGACGAAAAGATCGCGAAGTAAGCGGCTTTTCGCAGAAAATGCACGCGTGACACGGCTCAGCCGGTGAAGCGCCGCATCCCCTGATCGGTGACGATCATGTCAAGCCGTTCGTCGGTGGCGTCGGTGGGCACCTGTGCCACCTCTTGCGCGGCGAAAGCAAAGCCGATCGCCACCACCTTGCGGCGGGCCCTCGCGCGGTCCAGCGTGCGGTCGTAAAAGCCGCCGCCATAGCCCAAACGATAGCCCCGCGCATCGAAAGCCAGCAAGGGCACGATCAGCACATCCGGCTCCAGCCAGCCGCCCTCCGCCGGGATCAAGGCCCCGAACGTGCCAACCTCCATGGTGCAGCCGGGTGTCCATTCGCGAAAGCGCAACGGCTGCGCCTTTGCGACGATCACCGGCACACCGACCGGCCCCTGATGCGCCGCCATCGCGGGCAGCGGGTCGATCTCGGTGCGCATCGGCATGTAACCCGCCAGCACCGCCCCGGCATAGCCCGCCAGCACATCGGCCAGCAGTTCTGCGGCCTGCCCCTGCCCCGCGGCAAAGGCGGCCTTGCGTGCCGCAAAGGCCGCCTGACGCGCCGCAGCCTTTACATCAGCATCCATGACGCCAACCCCAAAAAGGCAAAGAAACCCGTCACATCCGTCACCGTGGTGACAAAGGTGCCCGAGGCCAGCGCCGGGTCCGCGCCCAGCCGGTTCATCGCCAAGGGCACCAGAACCCCGGCCAAGGCGGCGACCAGAAGGTTGATGATGATGGCCAGCGCCAGCACAAGCCCCAGCATCGGCCAGCCGAACACCAACCAGCCCACCGCCCCCATCAGCGCCGCGAACACCGCCCCGTTCAACAGGCCGACCACGGCCTCACGCCGCACCACGCGCAGCGCGTTCTGCGCCGTCAGATCCCGCGTCGCCAGCGCCCGCACCGCCACGGTCAGCGACTGCGTCCCCGCATTGCCGCCCATCGAGGCGACGATGGGCATCAGCGCCGCCAGCACCACGATCGCCGAAATCGTCGCCTCGAACCGCGAGATGACAAGCGCCGCCAGATTGGCCGTCAGCAGGTTCACGAACAACCATGGCAAGCGGCCCTTGAGCGTCTGCCACACCCCATCGGAGACAGAGGCCTCATCGCTGACGCCCGCCATCCGCAGCATGTCCTCCTGATGTTCCTCGTCCAGCACATTCATCGCGTCATCGATCGTGATCACACCGACCAGACGGCCGAATTCATCCACCACCGGGCAGGAAATCAGGTGATATTGATTGAACAGATAGGCGACATCCGCCTCTGGCTCGCTCGCCTCGATGGTGCGAAAGCTGTCCTCGACCAGATCGGCCAAGCGCGTCTCGCGCCGGGCTGACAGCAACCGCCCCAGCGTGACATAGGCCACGGGCTTCATGCGCGGATCGACCAGAATGACATGATAGAACTGATCCGGCAGCCATTCGGCGCTGCGCAGGTGATCGATCATCTCGCCGACCGTCCAGTGCTGCGGCGCCGTCACCACCTCGCGCTGCATCAGGCGGCCGGCGGAATACTCCGGGTAAGACAGCGCCTGCTCCACCGCGACCCGGTCGGCCGAATCGAGCACCGACAAAATGGTCTGTTGCGCGGGTTCTTCCAGATCCTCAAGGATATCAACGACATCATCGGTATCAAGGTCGCGCATCGCCTCGGCCACCACTTCGGGCGGCAAGGCTTCGATCACTTCCTCGCGGATCGAATCCGAAATTTCCGACAAGATGTCGCCGTCGATGTCGCCTGCGCCCAGCGCCAGCAGCGCGCGGCGATCCTCGGCGCTGATCTGCTCCAGCAGGTCGGCCACATCGGCCGGGTGCAACGGCTCCAGCAGACGCGACAGCGCGGCCCGGTCTGCGGCCTCCACCGCCTCAAGGATCGCGGCCACGCGGCGCGTGTTCAGCCCGTCCTCGTCTTCGTCGCGCCCGTCATCGACCATGACACCCCCATCCGATTACCCCGACAGTAGCGAAAGCTGTTTCCGGTAAACAGAGGGCATGGGGCAAATTTACCCAAAGGCCGAAAGAGGCTAGGCTGCCCGCGCACCCTTGTGCGTGCAGATCACCAGACGGGACGACACAGACCATGACACAGCTTTTGCTGGGCCGCGTGCTCCGCTTCACCGCCGATCCCTTTGCCGAGGGGCCAGAGGCCGCGCGGCTGGATGAGGCACTGGTGATCGATCAGGGCAAGATCATCGCCGTGGGGGCCGCCGATGCGCTGCGGCGCAGCCATCCAGAGGCCCAAGTCACCGATTACGGCGACCATCTTATCAGTGCGGGCTTCATCGATGCGCATGTCCATTACCCGCAAACCGCGATCATCGCCTCCTGGGGGAAGCGTCTGATCGACTGGCTGAACAGCTACACCTTCCCCGAGGAAATGCGGTTTTCGAACTTTTCCTATGCGCAGGATGTGGCGGATCGCTATTTCGACCTGACAGTTTCGCACGGAACCACCTCGGTCTGCTCCTACGCGACCATCCACCCCGAAAGCGTGGACGCCTTTTTCACCGCCGCCGCAAGGCGCGGACAAAGGGTCTGGGCCGGCAAGACCTGCATGGACCGCAACGCCCCCGAAGGTCTGCGTGACACGGCGCAATCCGCCTATGATGACAGCAAGGCCCTGCTTGCGAAATGGCATGGCGCGGGTCGCGCGTCCTATGTCATCACGCCGCGGTTTTCTCCCACCTCAACCGAAGATCAACTCTCGGCCATGGGGGCGCTTTGGGCGGAAAACCCAAGCTGCCTGATGCAGACGCATCTGAGCGAGCAAACCGACGAAATCGCGTGGGTCCAAAGCCTGTTTCCCACCGCCCGCGATTATCTTGATACCTATGAACGCCATGGACTTCTGGGCAAGGGGGCGCTCTTTGGCCATGCCATCTGGCTGGAGGATCGCGAAAAGGCCCGCATTCTTGAAACCGATGCCAGCCTGATCCACTGCCCGACCTCGAACACCTTCATCGGCTCGGGCCTGTTCGATATGGGCGGGCTAAAGGCCGCGGGCCATCGCATCGGCCTTGCGACCGATACCGGGGGTGGATCGTCCTTTTCCATGCTGCGCACCATGGCCGCCGCCTATGAGGTGGCCCAACTCAGGGGTCGCGCCCTGCATCCGTCGGAACTCTGGTGGCTTGCCACTGCCGGGTCGGCCCGCGCCCTGCACGCCGACCATCAGATCGGCACCATCGCCACGGGAATGGAGGCTGACCTTGTGGTGGTCAACCTCGCCTCGACCCCGGCGATCGAACAGGCCACCCGTCGCGCCGATGACATCTGGCAGGCGCTGTTCCCCACCATCATGATGGGCGACGACCGCGCCATCCGGGCCACCTATGTGGCAGGGGCCTGCGTGCACGGCGGCTAAGCGCCCTCAGTCAAAGCCGAATTCCCACCCGTCGGGCAGGAAATCATAGGCGACGCCAATCTCGCTCACCTTGCGCTCCTCCTCCCACAGCACCTCGGGCGAGATGCGCAGGGCGGTCTTGGTGGTCACGATCAACGTGTCCTCCTCCTCGTCGCGCTGGGTGGAAAACCCCTTGGCCTGCAAGGCTTTCTCGCAGGCCTTCCAATTCGCCTCGTCGCTTTCGGCCAAAAGATAGAATTCGACAATCGATGTCTGCGGCAAGGTCGCGCCGCCCTTTCGCATCTCGTCGAAACTCTCGAACGTCTCGCGCCGCTGCGCCTCGAAATCATGTGACATGTCAGCCCCTCAGCCTGCGCGCCAAAGCGGTCTGCCGCTCGACGATCCGGCCCACGTCTATCGTAACCATCTGCCCGCCCGCAACCACCCTGCGCCCCTCGACCAGCAGATCGCGCACCCGCCCCGGCCCGCACAGCACCAGCGCGGCCACCGGGTCCCAGGCGCCCGCCGCCTCGATCCCCGCCATATCCCAGATCGCCACATCGGCCCGCTTGCCCACAGCCAGCACGCCGCAATCGTTGCGCCCCAGAACCTGCGCCCCGCCCCGCGTCGCAATCTCCAGCACCTCGCGCGCGCTCATCGCATCCGCCCCCCGCGCCACGCGCTGCAACAAAAGCGCCTGCCGCACCTCGGCCATCAAGTTTCCCGCGTCATTGCTGGCCGATCCATCGACGCCAAGGCCCACCGGCACCCGGGCATCCCGCATCGCCCGCACCGGCGCGATGCCAGACCCAAGCCGGCAGTTGGAACAGGGGCAATGCGCCACGCCGGTGCGCGACCGGGCAAAGAGGTCAATCTCCCCCGCATCCAGCTTTACGCAATGCGCATGCCAGACATCGGGGCCGGTCCAGCCCAGATCTTCGGCATATTGGCCCGGGCGCACCCCGAACTTGGCAAGGCTATAGGCGATATCCTCGTCATTCTCGGCCAGATGGGTGTGCAGCATCACGCCCTTGTCGCGTGCAAGCAAGGCCGCCTCGCGCATCAGATCGCGGCTCACCGAAAACGGCGAACACGGCGCAAGGCCCACGCGGCACATGCTGCCCTCGCGCGGGTCGTGAAAGGCATCCACCACCCGGATCATATCCTCCAGGATCGCCGCTTCCCGCTCCACCAGCGCATCGGGGGGCAAGCCGCCCTCCGACTCGCCAATGCTCATCGCGCCCCGCGTCGGGTGAAACCGCAGCCCCACCTCTGCCGCCGCCGCAATCGTATCGTCCAGCCGCGACCCGTTGGGATAAAGATAGAGATGGTCCGACGACAGGCTGCACCCGCTCAACGCCAGTTCCGCAAGCCCGACCTGCGCGGAAACAAACATCTCCTCCGGCCCAAAGCGCGCCCAGATCGGGTAAAGCGTCTTGAGCCAGCCGAACAGCAGCGCATCCTGCCCGCCGGGAACCGCCCGCGTCAGGGTCTGATACAAATGATGATGCGTGTTCACCAAACCCGGCGTCACCACGCAACCTTGCGCCGAAATCACTTCGGCGCCCGGCGCCTGCAACCCGTGGCCGATGGCAGCAATCTTGCCGCCGCGCAGCAACAGATCCGAACCCGCCAGTTCGCGGCGGTGGTCATCCATCGTTACCACGACGTCGGCATGTCTGATCAGAATGTCGCGCAAGACCGGCTCCTCCGCCCTTCGGTGGAACCCAAGGCGGGCCGACAGAAGGGGAAAGGACTCGGGCTCCGCGATGTCAGGTTAGCAAGCCTGTGGCCCGCAGGCAATCGGCGACGAGACGGCAATCTTGGCGGGCCAATCGATGCGCGCAACAGGCTCAGGGGTTCAAAAGCGCCAGCGCCTCCGCGTGGATCGCCGCATTGGCGGCGGCAAGCACCTGCCCGCCCTGATGGCACGGACGGCCCTGCCAGTCGGTGACAATGCCGCCCGCGGCTGCGATCACCGCGATCGGCGCCTGAACGTCATAGGCCTGCAATCCGGCCTCGATCACCAGATCGACCTGCCCCGCCGCAAGCAGCGCATAGCCATAGCAATCCATCCCATAGCGCACCAGACGCGCATGATCGGCCACCCGGCGGAAGGCGGCATGTTCGGCCGCCGTGCCCACCTCGGGGAAGGTTGACAGCAGGATGGCATCGCCCAGCGGGCGCGCCGCACGGCAGGCCAGCGCCGCCTCACCCGACGGGCCCAACACCCGCGCGCGGCCAAAGCCCCCCTCGAAACGTTCACGGATATAGGGCTGGTCGATCAGGCCATAGATCGGGCCACTGTCATCCGCGACCGAGATCAACACCCCCCAGGTCGGCGTGCCCGACAGATAGCCGCGCGTGCCATCTATCGGGTCCAGCACCCAGGTCAGCCCGGATGTCCCGGCCTTGCTGCCATATTCCTCGCCCAGAATGGCATCCAGCGGCCGACGCTGCGCCAGGATGGCGCGCATCCGCTCCTCGGCCAGACGGTCCGCGACTGTGACCGGATCAAAACGCCGGGTTTCCTTGCTGTCTGCCGACAATCCGGCCGACCGAAAATGCAGCAAGGTTGCGCCGCGCGCGGCGTCTGCCAGCGCATGCGCGGTCTGCACAAGATCTTCTTTGATGTCTGCGGTCAGATAGGTCATGGTTTGCCCCCGATCTAGCGGGGCAACCACCCGCCCCGGCACAGCGCGCTAACTTGGGCTGCAACCGGGGTCAAGAGAAAGTGGCGTCACGCAGCCTCGCTCAACACGCGGGCCAGATCGAACAGGCGACGGCGCTGCGCTTCGGGAATTGCGTAATAGGACCGGACAAGTTCCAACGCTTCCTTGTCGGCAAAAAAATCGCCGGCCTGAGCAGGGACCGGCTCTGCTGCATCGGCGGTCAAGCCTTCGAAGAAAAAGGAAATCTGCACACCCAAGGTATCCGCAATATCCCACAGCCGGGAGGCGCTGACGCGGTTCATGCCGGTTTCGTATTTCTGGATCTGCTGAAACTTGATGCCCACCTTGTCGGCAAGTTGCTGCTGGGTCATTCCCACCATCCACCGCCGATGACGGATGCGTTTGCCAACATGGGCGTCGACTGGGTGCTTCATATTAATACTCCGAACTGACACGTCCCCTGACAGGACAACAAGCAACACTCATGCCAAAGTAGCCGGGTTCGGACTTTGCGCAAGAAATTTAATCGCCGCATCGGCAGAGCGCGCTATAAATGGCGCGAAGGACACGGATGCCATCATTCGCCCGCTGCATACCTAGGGTCGAGCCAAACGGATGTCCACTCGCTTTCCGCGTGTTTTGCATTTTGCATCGCATTATGCGAAATTCACCAAGATTGCAGCAAAACGCAAAACACGCCGGGGACTGGAACCGGGGCGGGCTTCGGCATAGCCTGCGACTCGGCCAAATGGAGTCCCTGATGCGCGCCTGGCAGATCCATTCGCTTGCGGAACCCGCCCGCCTGATCGACGTGCCGATGCCAAGCCCGGCCCCCGGGCAGGCCCTTGTGCGCATCCGCGCCTGCGCGCTCAACTTTGCCGATCTGTTGATGGCCGAAGGCAAGTATCAGTCGCGCCCCACCCTGCCATTCATCCCCGGGCTGGAGCTGTCGGGCGAGGTGGTGGCGCTGGGGCCCAACACCGAAGGCCCTGCGCCGGGCACGCGCGTTGCCTGCTATGCGGGTCAGGGCGGCCTTGCCGATTACGGCTGCTTTGCGGTGGACAGGCTGGTCCCCTTGCCGCGGTCGATGCCCCATGACCACGCAAGCGCCTTTCTGATTGCCTATGGCACCTCGCATCTGGCGCTGTGGCACAAGGCGGGCCTGCGCCCGGGCGAGACCTTGTTCGTCACCGGCGCGGCGGGGGGCGTCGGGCTGACGGCGGTCGAGATCGGCAAGCGGATGGGCGCGCGCGTGATCGCCTCGGCACGCGGCCCGGAGAAGGGCGCCGTGGCGCTGGCCGCCGGGGCCGACGCGGTGATCGACAGCGATACGCCTGATCTGAAACAGCACCTCAAGGCCCTCGGGGGCATTGACGTCACCTATGACTCGGTCGGCGGGGCGGGCTTTGACGCCGCCCTGCGCGCCATGCGACCGGACGGGCGCATGCTGTGCATCGGTTTCGCCGGGGGCGAGGTGCCAAGGCCCGCCGCGAATATCCTTCTGGTCAAGAATGTTTCGGTCATCGGCTTCTGGTGGGGCGCCTATCTGGATTTCGCCCCGCATCTGGTCACACAAAGCCTGTCAACCCTTATGGGCTGGTATGAGGCCGGCGGGTTGCGCCCCCATATCTCGCACCACCTTGGGATGGAGGCGTTGCCCGAAGGCTTGGCCTTGCTGCGCGACCGCAAGGCCACCGGCAAGGTGGTGATCGAGATCGGCTAGCGCAGGTCCGGGCTGCACCGCCAAAGCGCCCATCCCGCAGACCCGGCGCGCCTAGCCCGCCACGCGCAGCGCACCTCGGGCCAGGTAGGCGCGTTGGATCATGGCCGCCATTTCAAGGACGGCCGGGCTGTGCGCGGGGTCGGCCACGTAAAGATTGACCTTCATGCGCTGCAACTCTGGCAAGGCCCCGCCATGGCTGATCCGCTCGACATAAGGCGGCTCTGACCCGGCCAGCACGGTGTGCACCGCCAGATCGGCACTGACGCTGGCTTCGATCGTGCGGGTGCTGTCGCTTTCAACCGCCATCTGCCACGGCACGCCCGCATCATCCAACGCAGCCTGAACGCCTTGGCGGAAGATGCAGTTGTGCTCATAGGCGAGCTTGAGCGGCCGCGACTTCCACGCCACCCCGCCCGGCGCGCCCACCCAGACCAGCGGCAG
This sequence comes from Cypionkella sp., assembly GCA_025458525.1. GTDB lineage: Bacteria > Pseudomonadota > Alphaproteobacteria > Rhodobacterales > Rhodobacteraceae > Pseudotabrizicola. The sequence goes on from JALOSF010000025.1 coordinate 12,063, forward strand.
TTCGGCCAGCGTGGTGCCACCAGCATCAACCCCGTCTTCCGTGGTCAGGATGATGTCGCATTCGCCGCGCCCGAACTGCGCCTTCAGCACGCGGGTAAAGGATGAAATCAGCGACACCTTCATCCGCGGAAAGGCGCGCGCGAAATGCTGCAAGACCTGCGGAATGACCGGATAGACAATGTCATGCGGCACGCCCAGCACCACCTCGCCCTCATGAGGATCGCGCGTCATGCGCTCCATCACCTCGTCATTGAGGGCCAGCATGCGCCGCGCATAGCCAAGCAGTTGTTCCCCTGCCGCCGTCAGCGCGACCTGCCGCCCGGAACGGTCCAGCACATCAATGCCCAGCATCTCCTCAAGCCGCTTGATCTGCATCGACACCGCCGATTGCGTCAGGTTCAAGAACCCCGAGGCCCGCGTGACCCCGCCCGCATCGGCCACCGCCACGAAAGACCGCAAGGCCGTCAGATCCAGATTGCGCGCCATATCACAAATCCTGATACCACAATTCAAAACCATTCACTTTCATAATGTCGATGATTCGGCTATCTCGATCAAGTGATTTGATGGCGCCGTCGCGCTTCATCACCGATGATGATGACCCTGAAAGGAAAGACCATGTTTGCCTCGCTCCACACCGCCACGCTCGCCACCCGGCGCGTGAGTTCGGCTGGCAGCGCCCCGCGCCTTTTGTTGCTCGTGCGCTCGGCCCTTGCCGCGCATCGCCAGCGCCAGTTCCTTGCCCGTCTGGACGACCGCACTCTGGCCGATATCGGCCTGACCCGGGACGAGGCGTTGACCGAAGCGGAACGCCCGATATGGGACATTCCGGCGAATTGGCGCGGACGCATCCTCGCCTGACCCTGCGCTGCGGCCTTTTGCCCGCCCGAAAGGCGAATTTTTGGCACAGGATTTGCAACAGGCTGCTTGAAATGAAGGAAACAGCTTCCGATATTAAACCCAGAAAATCCCGCGCGAATTCAACGCGCGGGGCAAGGGGTTCAAACCGGAGGCTTTCACATGGCTGACTATACAACGATCGGTAGGGCCGGCGTAGGTGCGCGCGCCGCCCAGATCGACGAGGGCCTGCGCGCCCATATGAACAAGGTTTACGGGCTGATGTCCGTCGGCATGGTGCTGACGGGCGGTGTGGCCTGGGCCGTTGGCACCAATGAGGCGATGGTCGGCGCGATCTTCGGCACACCGCTGAAGTGGGTCGTCATGTTTGCCCCGCTGATCATGGCCTTTGCCTTTGGCGCGATGATCAACCGCCTGTCAGCCGCAGCGGCGCAGCTGTTCTTCTACGTGTTCGCCGCCGTGATGGGCCTGTCGATCAGCTTCATCTTCTCGGTCTACACCGGCATCTCGATCGCCCAGACCTTCTTTGCCACGGCCATCGCCTTCGCAAGCCTGTCGCTTTACGGCTATACCACGAAGCGTGATCTGTCGGGCATGGGCACCTTCCTGATGATGGGTCTGATCGGCCTGATCGTTGCGTCGATCGTGAACATCTTCCTCGGCTCGTCCGCCCTGCAATTCGCGATCTCGGTCATCGGCATCCTGATCTTTGCAGGCCTGACCGCCTATGACACGCAAAGCATCAAGAACGAATATGTGCAGCACGCTGCTGCGATGGATCAGGAATGGCTGGGCAAGTCGGCCATCATGGGCGCCCTGCGCCTCTACCTCGACTTCATCAACATGTTCATGTTCCTGCTGCAATTCATGGGCAACCGCGAATAAGCGGCACAGCGCAGACCACGGATCGGGCCACCTTCGGGTGGCCCTTTTCGTTTGGGCAGCTGCGCCATGCGGCGGGAACGGGCGGGCAGCTAGCGCGGGCAGCCCCGGTGCCGCACCCGGGCGGCGGCCCGGAATTCCGGCGCGATAGGCGCGTGCAGGGCCATCCTGCCCCCCCCCCCGCAATCGCCGCGCCGGGTGACAGGGGAATGCGCGCCCCTGAAATGCAAAGGGCCGCCCGAAGGCGGCCCGAAAGGCACTGGAAGCCAGATCTTACTTGATCTTGCCTTCCTTGTATTCGACATGCTCCCGCTTGACGGGGTCGTATTTGCGGACCGTCATCTTTTCGGTCATGGTCCGGGCATTCTTTTTCGTGACATAGAAGTGCCCGGTGCCAGCCGTCGAGTTCAGACGGATCTTGATCGTCGCCGGTTTGGCCATAGTAATCTCTCCTGCATCGGGGAAACACCATTCCCCCGCGAAATCCTTGAAGCCCGCCTTTTACCCGCGCGACCGGCAGAGTCAACAGCCAAACACCACAGCCGCGCATCTAATTGACCGGGTGGGGCGGGCAAAGGTTTCTGGCGGCTTTTGCGGCGGCCCCAAGACCTGTGGCAGGCCGGGTGATACAAGCCCCGCACAAGGGCGCACGGTGCAGGCCCCACGCCCATCAGACCGAAACAACATGCGCGGATGGCCTATAAGCCGGATTCTGTCCCCCCCGGACCGTGATCCGGGGTTGGATGACCATTCCTCTGCCGCCTCTGTTGCCAGAGCGGTCAAGCTGCCAACCCGGGCCTTTGGGCTGAAGCGTCCCTGTGGAGGTCTCTGCCATCGCCGCCGGCTTGCGCCCTTGGCTGTCGCAGACCTTTCCACGCAAGGCCCCTATTCGGCATTGCTCCGGGTGGGGCTTGCCGTGCCGGTCCTGTTGCCAGTCCCGCGGTGGGCTTTTACCCCACCGTTTCACCTGTTCCCCGCGGAACAAGAGGCGAACCTCTCAGACAGCGGGGAAGTCTGTTCTCTGTGGCGCTTTCCCTGGGGTTGCCCCCGCCGGGGATTACCCGGCACCCTTGCTTCATGGAGTCCGGACTTTCCTCGACCCCCGGATCAGCTCCGGGGCCCGCGGTCATCCAGCCATCCGCGCAGGGGGCGGCTTACGCCTCCCGGCGCGGCGCGTCAACGCCAAAGCGCAGGGCCAGATCGGCGGCCATCGCGGCCTCGTGCGGGCGCAGGGGGCCCTCGGCCCAAGGGCAAAAGCGCAGGCGAAAGGCACGCAGCAGAAGCGGCTCATCCAGATCAGGGTAGCCAAAGCGCCGGACAGCCGCACCAAATTCGCCAATCGGCACCGGACCCGCCGCGGCCCGTGGCCAGACCGAAAGACCCTGCCGCGCCAGACGCTGCCAATCGAACCGGGCGCCGGGGTCGGTCTTGCGATCGGGCGCCATGTCGGAATGGCCGATCACCCGATGCGCAGGAATGGCCCAACGCGCCATGACGCCGCGCAAGGTATCCTCCAGCGCCGCCATCTGCGGCTCGGGAAACGGCTCAGAGCCCCGGTTGTCCAGCTCGATCCCGATGGAATGGCTGTTCACATCGGTCAGGCCAGCCCACTCCCCCGCCCCGGCATGCCAGGCGCGCATCGATTCTTCCACCAAGGCTTCGACCTCGCCCTTGCGCGAAATCAACCAATGCGCCGAAACTTCGGCCTGCGGGTCGCACAGCCGTGCGCGCGCCGCGGCGCAGCTTTCCATGGCCGTGTAGTGGATCACGATGATCGACGGGCGCGCGCCGCCCCGACGCTCCGAAAAGTTCGGAGAGGGCAGCGCCGTCACCGGATGCGGTAGGGGCTTGGGTCCCAGGCGCAGGCATAGCCGTCGCCATCCGGGTCAAGGCCAAGCCGGTCCCGTTCTGGCCCGCCGCGTTCCAGGAAAGCGGCCTGCGCCAGGTCGGGCGAGGCATAGCCCGCACATTTCGCTGCCGTATTGCCGACGCCAAAGCTGGAGCGGCGATAGAGCTGCGTTCCCTTGGGATGCGTGGTGGCCAGCGCGTAATCCACGATGTTCGGCCCAAGCTCGCCCGGGCGGGTCGGCAGGGCGCCGGGCTGGATCACCTGATATTGCGCACGATTGCGCTCGATCCGGGCGCGGTCGCTTTCGATGGTTTCGCGCTGCGACACGGCATTGAAATCATTCTCGTCGGAAATCGCGCCCGAGGCATGAATCATCTCGCCGCTTTCCTCGCGGATTCCGGCGGGCGCGTTGCCGCGCGGGCGGGTCGGGCTGGTGGCCACGGGGGGCACGATGGCGCCGGGCGAAGCGGTCGCCCCGATCACGGCCCCGGTCGACGGGCCAGCCGCGGGCGCCGTTCCCCCGGTGCCGGCCGCGCGGTCGATCGCGGCGCCGATGCTGTCGGTGGAAAAACCGGGCGGCACAATCGGCTGCGGGCGCGATGCCGAGGCATCCCGCTCACGCACATAGGAGTCGTAGTCCTGAAAGCCGACGCCAGCCCCGCTGTCCGGCACAGAGGGTGCGCAGGCCGCAAGGGTCAGGGGCAAAAGCAGAAGGACAGGCAAACGCATGATCTGATGGACCCAAAAGTGAACTCAGCCGCAGCCCCTACCACCATTTCGCGGGTTTGGCCACAAAGCCCGCAGCCCGCTCCAGCACATAGGCGTGATTGAGCAGATCCGCCTCCTCCCATGGCCGGCCGATCATTTGCAGACCCAGCGGCAGCCCCTTGGAATCAAGGCCCACAGGCACGGCCACCCCGGGCAGACCGGCAAGGTTCAGCGTCACGGTGAACACATCGTTCAGATACATTTCCACCGGGTCCGCCCCGCCCTGCTCGCCCAGACCAAAGGCCGAAGACGGCGTGGTCGGCGCCAGAATCGCATCGATCCCGGCGGCGAAGGCCTGTTCGAAGTCACGCTTGATCAGCGCCCGCACCTTGCGCGCACGGTTGTAATAGGCGTCATAGAACCCTGCCGACAGCACATAGGTGCCCGCCATGATCCGGCGCTGCACCTCGGGGCCAAAGCCTTCGGCGCGGGTCTTTTCATACATTTCGGTGATGCCATCGCCCTGTGCCAGTTTGGCGCGGTGGCCATAGCGCACACCATCATAGCGGGCGAGGTTCGACGACGCCTCGGCGGGCGCGATCACATAATAGGTCGGCAAGGCGAATTTCGTGTGTGGCAGGCTGATGTCCACAATCTGCGCGCCCGCGTCGCGCAGCATGTCCATGCCGCGATCCCACAGCGCCGCAATCTCGGCCGGCATCCCGTCCAGCCGGTATTCGCGCGGGATGCCGATCCACTTGCCACGGATATCGCCTGTCAGCGCTGCCTCGAAATCCGGCACGGCCAGATCGGCACTGGTGGAATCCTTTGGGTCATGCCCGGCGATCGCGCCCAGCATGATCGCCGCGTCGCGCACCGATTTGGTCATCGGTCCCGCCTGATCGAGGCTGGAGGCATAGGCCACCACGCCCCAGCGGCTGACACGGCCATAGGTCGGCTTGATGCCCGTGATCCCGCAAAAGGCCGCGGGCTGGCGGATCGATCCGCCGGTATCGGTGCCCGTCGCGGCAAGGCACAGGTCCGCCGCCACCGCTGCGGCCGATCCCCCGGACGACCCGCCCGGGGTCAATTTCCGTTCGTCCACCTTCCACGGGTTGACCGCAGGGCCATAGCAGGAGGATTCGTTCGACGATCCCATCGCGAATTCGTCCATGTTCAGCTTGCCAAGGCAGACCGCCCCCGCACCCCACAGCTTTGCCGTGACGGTCGATTCGTATTCCGGCTTGAACCCGCGCAGGATGTTCGACCCGGCCTGAGTGGGCACGCCCTTGACCGCGAACAGGTCTTTCACCCCCACCGGGATGCCGCACATCGCAGGGGCCGCGCCCGCCGCCAGCCGCGCATCTGCCGCCCGCGCCTGATCCAGCGCCAGTTCGGGCGTCTTGTGGACAAAGGCGTTCAGCCCGTCGCCCGCATCCATCGCGGTCAGACAGGCCATCGTCAGATCGACCGCCGTCACCTCGCCCTTGCGCAAGGCATCGCGCGCCGAGGCAATCGTCCATGTGTTCGCGCTCATTCCACCACCTTTGGCACAGCAAAGAACCCTTCCCGCGCATCGGGCGCGTTTTTCAGCACGGCCGCCTGCTGGTCCCCGTCCGTCACCACATCGACCCGGCGCTTCAGGCGCATGGGCGTCACGCTGGTCATCGGTTCCACACCCGTGACATCGACCTCTTTCAACTGCTCCATGAAGCCAAGGATCGACGACAGCTTGTCGGCAAGGGCGAGCAAATCGCCCTCCTCCACCCGGATGCGGGACAGTTTCGCCACCTTGCGGGCGGTGTCGATGTCGATGGACATGGGAGAACCCCTTTCATGCGATAACCCGCTCCGTTTAGCCCCCCGCCCCCCAGCCTGCAAGCCCGCCAAACCGATCCACGCCTTGCCAAAGCGCCGCCGCGCGCTCAATTTCCCCGCATAACTTATCAAGGAACGTCTCCCATGCAGATCATCTGGCTTGGCCACTCCGGCTTTCGCATCGAAATCGAAAACGCGGTCCTGCTCATTGACCCCTGGCTTGACGGCAACCCGATGTTTCCCGCCGATCGCCGGGCCGAGGCGATCCGGGGCGCGACCCATATCTTCCTGACCCATGCCCATGGCGACCATGCCTCGGGCGCGCTGGCCATTGCACAGGAAACCGGGGCCACGCTGGCCGCGATCCATGAACTGGCGGAATACCTGAAACGCGAAGGCGCAAAAGACGTGATCGGCTTTGGCAAGGGTGGCACGATCGAGGCGAAGGGCGCCCGTGTCACGATGGTCAACGCCTCGCATTCCTCCAGCATCGACTTTGCCGGGGGCAATGCCATTGCGGGCGGATCGGAGGCGGGCTTCATGATCGCGGGCGAGGGTCAGGTGATCTACCTGTCGGGCGACACCGACATCATGGCCGACATGGACTGGATGGCCGATTATCACAAACCCAATATCGGGATCCTGTCCTGCGGCGGGCATTACACGATGGACATGGCCCGCGCCGCCTATGCCGCGCGGCGCTATTTCAACTTCAAGACCGTGATCCCCTGCCATTACAAGACCTTCGGCGCGCTCGCGCAGGATGCGTCCGAGCTGAAGGCAGGATTGCCACCCGGCACCAACCTGATCGAGCCCGAAGTGATGGAAGCCATCACGCTGTGACGACCGCGCCGCTTGGTCACGCGGCGGCGCTGCGCGCGGTGAAAGAGGCGCTCTATCACCGCGCGCCCTCTCATGTGCCAGCCACGCTGGAGGCCTGTTCCTGCGCGCATTGCCTGCCGCCGGACAGGCGCGCGCTGATGATTGCCACTCCTGTGCGCGATCTGCCCGCGCCGCTGGTGCGCGATTACCTCGACTCGGCCCATGGCGTGCCCAAGGACCCTGCGGATCTGCGCGCCCTGCTGCCCCGCGTGCTGGATCTGTTGGGCGATGCGGACACCGGGTTTTGCACCGGGCTGCGCACGGAACTGCGCCGCTTTGGCGCGGCTCGGGCGCAGAACCCCGATGTTTTCGACCCGCAAACCCAGGCCTTGATGCGGGACTGGGGCCGCCTGATGCTGTTGCACCACGGCCCGGCGCAGGCACATCGCCCGCATTCGCCGCACACGGCGCTTGCGCTGACCGAAACACTTCTGGTCGGCGGATGGCCGGTCGAGACGGTGTTCGGCGCGCTGGATACGCTCTTTGCCATCGAAGCCGGCGCGCAGGCCCGGCTTGGCTTTCTGGAAAGCCTTGGCCACAGCCTTTTGCAAGATGGCCACCTTGGCCTGCGCGCGCTTGCCATGTTCCGCCCCGAAACCGCGCCCGCCGTGGCTGCCGCGCTGAACCGGCTGCTGCTGGGTCCGGCTGTGCAAGACCTGCTGGTGCTGACCGACCCTGCGGACGCGCCTTGGGCCGGGGCGCTGTGGGAACAGGCCGGAACCCTGACCCCCGGTCATATCCTTGCCGCCAGCACCGCGTAAGGCCGGGGCGCCTAATTCCGTCGCAGCGCAAAGAACCCGCGCAGCAAGGCCTCTGCCTCGCCCGCGCCGATCCCGTCATACACCTCGGGCGCGTGATGGCACTGGGGGTGGCTGAACACCCGCGCCCCCACCGCAACCCCGCCCGATTTCGGGTCTGCCGCCCCATAATAGAGCCGCCCGATCCGCGCAGCCGAAATCGCCGCAGCACACATCGGACAAGGCTCCAGCGTCACGTAAAGGTCGTGCCCGCCCAACCGCTCTGACCCTGCCAAACGGCACGCCTCGCGGATCGCCAGAATCTCGGCATGGGCCGTGGGATCGCTCAGCTCTCGGGTCCGGTTGCCCGCCCGTGCCACGACCGTGCCCGCCGGACCCACGATCACCGCCCCCACCGGAACCTCGCCGCGCCGCGCCGCTGCCCGCGCCTCGTCCAGCGCCAGCCCCATGAACGAGACAAACCCGCGTTGCTCTTTCATCTGTTCCCAAATATCCTTGCAGGTCCGGAGGCAGACAGCTTCCGGGGCTGGCCACCCCGCGCCAAGGATGACAGTCATGGCCGCAAATGAAAAGCCGCAAGCCCGCAAGGCAGCCCCCAAACCCGCCTCGACAACGGGCGAGCGCATCGCAAAGGTGCTGTCGCGCGCCGGGATTTCATCGCGGCGCGAGGCGGAGCGGCTGATCGAGGCGGGCGAAGTCACCGTCAACGGCAAGATCATCACCTCTGCCGCCCTGAACGTCACCGCCAGCGACAAGATCACCGTTTCGGGCCAACCCGTTGGCGCACCCGAACCGCCGCGGCTTTGGCTCTATTACAAGCCCGAGGGGCTTGTGACCTCGGCCTCCGACGAAAAGGGGCGCGACACGGTGTTTGACAACCTGCCCGAAGACATGCCCCGCGTCATGTCGATCGGGCGGCTTGACCTCAATTCCGAAGGTTTGCTGCTGCTGACCAATGACGGCGCGTTGAAGCGGCAGCTTGAACTCCCCTCCACGGGCTGGCTGCGCAAATACCGGGTCCGCGTCAAAGGCAACCCGACCGAGCCGGACATCGAACCCCTGCGCAAGGGCATCACCATCGAGGGTGAGCGCTTTCAGCCGATGGAGGTCAAGATCGACCGCCATCAGGGGGCAAATGCCTGGCTGACGGTTGGCCTGCGCGAGGGGAAGAACCGCGAAATCCGCCGCGCGATGTTTGCCATCGGCCTGACCGTGAACCGCCTGATCCGCATCAGCTATGGCCCGTTCCGTCTGAACGAGATGGAGCCGGGCGACGTCGAGGAGGTCAAGCCCCGCATCCTGCGCGACCAGCTTGGCGCGCTGATCTCGGGCCAGATCGACGCGGTTGACACGGCTGCAAAGCCCCAAGCGCGGCTGCGCAGCACAAGCCGCACCAGCAGCGACGAGCGCGGCCCCAAAGCATCGCCCCGGCGCGGCGCGGCCGACCGGGACGAGTCCCGCCCTTCTGGCCGCAAGGCGCCGACCGAAGCCGCGGAGAAGCCGGCGCGCGCCCTGTCGGGCGTCAAGACCACGTCTCGCTCTGGGGGCAAGGCGGCGCCCGGCGCGATCAGCACGCCACGCGGGCGCAAGGCGCTGGGTCAATTGGCCGACGCCTGGGTCGGCGCAACCAAACCGGCCCGCGCCGGTGCAAAGACCCGCGACGAAGGCGACACAGCGCCAAAGCCGCGCGGCAGCCGCAAACCCGCGGCCCCCAAGCCCAGCACCCGCAACGCGCCCGCGCCACGGACCGCGACCAAGACCGCGCCAAAGCCGCCCCCCCGTCGCAAGTAACGGGCGGCGCCGGTGGCGCAGGCACAGGGCGGAGCAACGCGCCGCTTTCCCCCTTGCTGGCACTGGCATGGGGGCCGTCCATCGCCTATAGTCATGTCGATGGTCGTTTCGGACCATCTTGCCGCACGAGGAAAGAGGCCCCATGTCCGCCACCGGGATGCAAACCTTGTCCTTCATCCTGTTGCTGTGTCTGACGGGCTATGTCGCCTTTGGCGGGGGCCTGTAATGGCGCAGCGATTTGGCGGGAAATACAGCCCCGGTGCCGCGCCCGAGGCAAAGGGCGGGTCGCTGCCGGCGCACCCGTTTGACGGCAAACAGCCGCTCAAGGGTGCGGGTCGGGCGCGGATGCTTGGCGTGGCCTCGCTGGTGTTTCTGCCCGCCGCCTTTACCGGCAGCCCGCGGGCGCTGTTGTTCGGATTGGCCGCCACCGCGCTGATGCTGGCCGCGGCGTTTCTGACCCGCGAAGGGATCAAGGCCCATGTCGCCTATGACGCGCGCAAGATCGCCCGGCGCCCGGCCTTTCCGCGCAAGCTCTTTGGCAGCGCGCTGACCGGGGCCGCGCTGTTTGCGGGCGGGATGATGAGCCATAGCGGCGTGATCTATCCTGCCCTGTTCGGACTGGTCGGCGGGGTTTTGCATTTTCTGACCTTCGGCGCCGATCCCATGCGCGACAAGGGGGCCGAGGGCGTTGACACGTTCCAGACCGACCGTGTCGCCCGGGCCGTGGACGAGGCCGAAAAGCACCTGTCGGCCATGCGTGATGCGATCCAGCGCGCCGGGGACCGCCAGCTGGAGGCGCGGGTGGACCGTTTCACCGCCGCCGCCCGCGGCCTGTTCCGGATGGTCGAGGAGGATCCGCGTGATCTGACGGCGGCGCGCAAGTATCTTTCGGTCTATCTGATGGGCGCGCGCGATGCGACCGTCAAGTTTGCGGATCTTTACGCCCGGTCGCGCGATGCGCAGGCGCGCAGCGATTATCTGGCGCTGCTGGACGATCTGGAAACCACCTTTGCCGACCGCTCGCGCAGCCTTTTGACAGACAGCCGCAGCGACCTTGATGTCGAAATCTCTGTCCTGCGTGACAGGCTGAAGACCGAAGCCTGACCGGCATACCCGTAAATTTCGAGAATGAGAGTGACGCCATGACCCAGACCACCCGCGACCAGGCCGCCCAGACCCTGACCCAGATCGAGGAAGTCACTGCCGTGATCCTGCCCGAACCGGGCACCGAGATCGTGCCGCTTGCCGCGGCAAGCGACGACAAGGCGCAGGACATCAGGGCGCGGATGGCCGAGCTTGACATGACCAACACCCAGTCGATCATTTCCTTCGGGTCCAAGGCCCAGGCCGAATTGCAGGTCATCAGCCAGGAAATGCTGGCCGATGTGAAGAACAAGGATGTGGGCCCCGCCGGCGACAGCCTGCGCCAGATCGTGACAACGATCCGCGGTTTTGGCGCCGAGGAGCTTGACCTGCGGCGCGAGCGCAGCTGGTGGGAAAAGCTGACCGGCCGGGCCGCGCCCTTTGCCAAGTTCGCCGCGCGGTATGAAACGGTGCAGGCGCAGATCGACAAGGTGACAGAAGACCTGCTGCGCCACGAACACACGCTGCTGAAAGACATCAAGTCGCTGGATCTGCTCTATGAAAAGACCCTGCGCTTTTACGATGAACTGGCGCTTTACATCGCCGCCGGAGAGGCAAAGCTGGCCGATCTGGATGCCAAGGACATTCCCGCCAAAGAGGCCGAGGTGGCCGCAGCCGCACAGGACGATCAGGTCAAGATCGCCCAGGAATTGCGCGATCTGCGCGCGGCACGCGATGATCTGGAACGCCGGGTGCATGACCTGAAACTGACCCGTCAGGTCACGATGCAATCGCTGCCCTCGATCCGGCTGGTGCAGGAAAACGACAAGTCGCTGGTGACGAAGATCAACTCGACGCTGGTGAACACCGTGCCGCTGTGGGAAACCCAATTGGCGCAAGCTGTTACCATCCAACGCTCGCGCGAGGCGGCAGAGGCGGTGCGCGGCGCAAATGATCTGACGAATGAGCTGCTGACGAAGAATGCCGACAATCTGCGCGAAACCAACCGCGTGGTGCGCGAGGAAATGGAACGGGGCGTGTTCGATATCGAGTCGGTCAAAAAGGCCAATGCGCAGTTGATCGCGACGATCAACGACAGCCTTGCCATCGCCGATGCGGGCAAGGCCAAACGCGCCGCCGCCGAGGCCGATCTGCAAAAGATGGAAACCGAGCTGCGCGATACGCTCGCCTCGGCCCGTGCGCGCGCCACCCCCCAACCCAGCCAAGGATAAGCTCGTCCCCATGCGCAGTTCTGCCGTCATTCATCTTGTCGGGTCGTTGACCTGCGCTTTGGCGCTTGCGGGCTGCGTGACGACGCCGCCACCGCCGCGCGCAACCCCCGCCGCCGCGGCCCGCCCTGCCCCCGCCGCGGTGGTGACACCACAAGCCCCGCCAAGCGCCGCGAGCGAGGCGGTGCGCCAGCATTTCGCCGGTGTCCAACGCGATCTTTTGGCCAACGGGTTGCTGCGCACCGATGGCGGCGGGCGCGACACGCCCTTCACCGACCGGATGCTGGCGGAAAACTTCATCCGCATCGCACTTTTCGATGAATATGCGCGTGGCCCCGGCGGGCCGACGCAGCGCCAGACGGCAAGCCGCCTGCGCCGGTGGGAGGCGCCGGTGCGCGTGGGTCTGCGCTTTGGCCCTTCGGTCAGCGCCTCCAGCCGTGCGACCGACACCGCCCGGGTCAGTTCCTACCTTGCCCGGCTCAGCCGGTTGACCGGGCATCCGATTTCCCTGTCGGATTCGGCGCCCAACTTCTTTGTCTATATCGTCAACGAAGACGAACGCCGCGGGCTGGGGCCAACCGCCGCCGCGGCCCTGCCAGGGCTGTCGCCCAGCGAGATGAACGGCATCACGGCCATGCCCCTGTCCACCTATTGTCTTGTCTATGCGATGTCAGAGGGCAGTTCCGGGCGCTACAGCCGCGCCTTCGCGGTGATCCGGTCGGAACATCCCGATCTGCTGCGCCTGTCCTGCATCCACGAAGAAATCGCCCAAGGGCTTGGCCTGGCCAATGACAGCCCGCGCGCGCGCCCGTCGATCTTCAACGATGACGAGGAATTCGCGCTGCTGACCGGGCAGGACGAGTTGATGCTGCGGATCCTTTACAACCCCGCCCTGCGCCCCGGCATGACCGAGCCAGAGGCGCGGCCGATCGTAGAATCCCTTGCGCGCAGCCTTGTGGGCGGCGACAGTTGACCCCGTGTCCGCCACCTCGACGGGGGCCGGGAAAAATGGAGAAGTGCCATGGTTTTTGATTTCCTCAAGGGCGAGTTCATCGATGTCATTTCCTGGCTCGACGAGACGCGCGACACGATGGTGTGGCGCTTTGAACGCCGGGGGCAGGCCATCAAATACGGCGCAAAGCTGACCGTGCGCGAAGGGCAGGCTGCGGTCTTTGTGCATGAAGGGCAACTGGCCGATGTGTTCGGACCCGGGCTTTACATGCTCGAGACCAACAACATGCCGATCATGACCACGCTGCAGCACTGGGATCACGGCTTCAATTCGCCGTTCAAGTCGGAAGTCTATTTCGTCAACACCACCCGGTTCAACGATCAGAAATGGGGCACCAAGAACCCCATCATGTGCCGGGACCCGGAGTTTGGCCCCGTGCGCATCCGCGCCTTTGGCACCTATTCGATGCGCGTGAGCGACCCCGCCCTGTTCCTGCGCGAAATCGTCGGCACCGATGGCGAATACACCGCCGATGAAATCTCGATGCAGATCCGCAACATCATCGTGCAGGAATTCAGCCAGACCATCGCAAGGTCCGGCATCCCCGTGCTCGACATGGCGGCCAACACCGCCGATCTGGGCAAGATCGTCACGACAGCCATCAACCCGACGATTGCCGGCTACGGCCTGACGCTGCCGGAATTCTATATCGAAAACATCAGCCTGCCGGAGGAGGTCGAAAAGGTGCTCGACAAGCGCACCTCGATCGGGATCGCGGGGGATCTGAACAAATACATGCAGTTCAATGCCGCCGAAGGCATGGCAAACCCCGCCTCTGGCGCTGGCGCGATGATGGGGGCAGGCATGGCCGCGGGCCTTGGTGCCGCGATGGCGCAGCAGGTCGGCCCCTGGGGCGCCGCCCCCACCGCCCAGCAGCCCGCCGCGGTTGCACCGCCGCCACCCCCGCCACCGCCCGTGGCTGCCGTGTGGCATATCGCCGAAAACGGCGCGACCAAGGGGCCGTTTGACGAAGCCACCCTCGCCACGCTGGTCGCCGCAGGCCAGCTTTCGCGGGCCAGCATGGTCTGGACCGCCGGGCAGGACGGATGGAAGATGGCCGCAGACACGCCGCTTCGGCAGCTGTTCGACGCTGTGCCGCCACCGCCGCCACCACCGGGGCAGTGACGGACTGAAATCATGCGCGACGAAGAACACCGCTGGCCCTGTGAAAGCTGCGGCGCGGACCTGCGGTTCTCGCCCGGCGACACGGCGCTCAAATGCGATCACTGTGGCCATGTGCAGGCCCTGCCGGAGGCCCCACCGGCACGCCAGACCGCGCTGGAGGAGCTTGACCTGAACGCAGCCCTTGGCAGCGGATTGCCACCCGCCGCCATGGAGGAGGTGCGGATCACCCCCTGCCCGTCCTGCGGGGCGCAGGTCGAATTCAAGGGCGCAACCCATGCCACCGAATGCCCGTTCTGCGCGACCCCGGTCGCGATCGGAACCGGCACGCAGCGGATGATCAAGCCGCAGGCCCTTTTGCCCTTTGCCCTGACCGAACGCCAGGGGCGTGATGCGATGGGCAAATGGTTGGGCAGCCTTTGGTTTGCACCGGGCGGTCTGGTGGAATACGCCCGCAAGGGCCGCGCCCTTTCCGGCCTTTACGTTCCCTACTGGACCTTTGATGCCGCGACCCGCAGCCGTTACAGCGGTGCCCGCGGAACCTGGTATTACGAAAGCCGCACCGTCACCGTGCAGGTCAACGGACGGTCGGAGCAGCGCCAGGAACAGGTGCGCAAAACCCGCTGGAACGCGGCTTCGGGCTGGGTGTCACGCCGGTTCGACGATGTGCTGGTGCTGGCCTCGGCCAGCTTGCCCCGACGCTATACCGATGCGCTGGCCCCGTGGGATCTGGGCGCGCTGGTGCCCTATTCGCCCGATTACCTTGCCGGTTTCACCGCCGAAGGCTACACGGTCAGTCTTGCCGACGGCCAGATCATCGCACGCGAACAGATGGCTGCCCAGATCGCAAGCGATGTGCGCCATGACATCGGCGGCGACGAACAGCGCATCGACCAGATCAACACCGCGTATTCGGCAGAAACCTTCAAGCACATCCTGCTGCCGATCTGGATGGCCGCGTATAAATACAATGGCAAGACCTATCGCTTTGTCATCAACGGCCAGACCGGCAAGGTTCAGGGCGAGCGGCCCTATTCCGCCTGGAAGATCGCCTTCGCGGTGATCCTTGCCGCGCTTGTCGCCGGTGCGATCGCCTATCTGAGCCAGCGCTAGCCGCAGCCTGCCCTTTCAGCCGCCCTTGCAATCGTTTACGATAGGGCAACAATAAAGGCAGAGAGGCAGAACATGCAGGAAAAGCGGCGCGCACTCATCCTGGGTCTTGGGGCCCTCTGGCTTGGCGGCTGTGTCGGCGGTGGCGGTGGTGCGGTTGGGGCGCTGGTCTCTGGCGCGCCGGAACCCGGTATGTCGCCGGTGCCCAATGCCGGTTTCGATGCCTGGGTCGCGGGGTATAAATCCCGCGCCGCCGGGCTTGGCCTTGCACAAACCACGATTGACACGGCGTTTCGCAACGCGGGCTTCTTGCCCGGTGTGATCGAACGCGACCGCAACCAGACCGAATTCAAACGCAGCCTTGAAGATTACCTTGCCATCGCGGCAAGCCCGGAACGGGTCGCCAAGGGGCGCGCGGCGCTTGCGCGTCACCGGGGCACGCTGGCCGCCATCGAATCGCGCTATGGCGTCGAGGCCGAGGTGATTACCGCCGTCTGGGGCCTTGAAAGCCAATATGGTGAAAGGCGCGGGTCGATCCCGATCATCTCGGCGCTGTCCACGCTTGCCTATGAAGGGCGGCGCGGGGCCTTCTTTGAACAACAGCTGACGGCTGCGCTGCGGATCTTGCAAAACGGCGACACCACCCCGGCAAACATGGTGGGCAGCTGGGCCGGCGCGATGGGCCATACGCAGTTCATCCCGACCAGCTATCTGGAATTTGCCGTCGATTTCACCGGCGATGGCCGCCGCGACATCTGGTCGGACGATCCGTCTGATGCGCTGGCCTCAACGGCTGCGTATCTCTCGCGCTCGGGCTGGCGCAAGGGCCAGCCCTGGGGCATCGAGGTGCGCTTGCCCGCGGGCTTCAACACCGGCGTCACCGGCCGCGGCAAGGGCCGCAGCGCAGAGGCCTGGTCCGGCCTTGGCGTGACAACGGCAGAGGGCGGACGCCTGCCCAACCACGGCGCAGGGTCCATCATCCTGCCGCAGGGCGCCAATGGCCCGGCCTTTTTGATTTTCAACAATTTCAACGCCATAGCCCGTTACAACAATGCGGTGAACTATGTGATCGGCGTGGGCCACCTGTCAGACCGCCTGCGCGGCGGCGGCCCGATCCGCGGCAGCTTTCCGCCCGATGCGATGGGCATGACCATGTCTGACCGCCAAGAGCTGCAACGCCGCCTCACCGCCGCCGGTTTCGACACCGGGGGCAGCGACGGGGTGATCGGCGGCAAGACCCGTGCCGCGATCGAGGCGTTCCAGCGCAGCCGCGGCCTGCCGGTCACGGGCGAGCCGTCGCGTGAGCTTTTGCAAATGCTGCGCGGCTGACGCCGCGCGGCGGCGCAAACGGACCATGCCGGGCATTGCGCGGGCACTCGGGCGTTGACTTGCCGCCCGGCCCGCGCAATAGCCCATCGCATCCCGACCGGAGGCTTTCATGCTCGATCTGTCCCGCGTTCTGCCCCATGCGCGCATTCCAGAACTGCCCAACCCCTATTTCGGCAAGGTGCGGGACTGCTATGACCTGCCCGCAACAGAGGCGCATCCGGGGGGCACCCGCATCCTGATCTCGTCTGATCGGATCAGCGCCTTCGACCGGATCCTGGCCGCGATCCCCTTCAAGGGGCAGGTGCTGACGCAGACTGCGCGGTTCTGGTTCGACCACACCGCCGATATCTGCCCCAACCACGTCATCGCCTATCCCGATCCCAATGTGGTCATCGGGCAGCGCCTGACCATCCTGCCGGTCGAAATCGTGGTGCGCGGCTATTTGGCGGGGTCCACCTCGACCTCGATCCTCACGCAATACCGCAAGGGCGCGCGAAAGCTTTATGGGCATGACTTGCCCGACGGGTTGCGCGACAATGAAATCCTGCCCCGGCCGATCATCACACCAACGTCAAAGGCCTTTGACGGCGCCCATGACGAACCCTTGACCGCTGCGGAAATCCTTGACCAGGGCCTGCTGACCCCCGCGCAATGGGAGGAGATCTCGGCCCATGCGCTGGCGCTTTTTGCCCGCGGCCAAAGCATGGCGGCACAGCGGGGCCTTATTCTTGTCGATACCAAATACGAATTCGGCCTTGATCCCGACGGGCGCATCCTGATCGCCGATGAAATCCACACCCCCGACTCCAGCCGCTACTGGCGCGCCGATGGCTATGCCGAGGCCTTGGCGACAGGGGGGCGCCCGCCGAGCTTTGACAAGGATGTGATCCGTGCCTGGGTGGTGGCGCGCTGCGATCCCTATCACCAGCCAATCCCCGAGATCCCGCCCCAGATGATCGAACAGACGGCTCAGACCTATATCGATGCCTTCGAGGCGATCACGGGCCAGCCTTTCGTGCCCGATATGACCGGGCCCAGCCCGCTCGACCGGGTGCGCGCCAATCTGGCACCGTGGTTCGAATGACCCGGGCGCCTTGCATTTTTGCCGCCGCGCCGTAAACTGCCAGCATGGTTGGTGTGCAGGGTATCATCGGTTCTGGTTCGACGCCGCCCGGCGATGATCGGGCACTGGAAATATTGGGCGGGCGCGAAGGTCCGTTCCTACTGTCAGTTCTTACCGCATCGCAGGAATGCGTGAAGCTGCTCGATCCCGACGGCCGAATAACCTTCATGACTGAAAACGGCTTGCGCGCGATGGAAATCGACACGTTCGCATCGGTCGAAAGCTGCCCATGGCCCGATCTTTGGCCTGCACCCCTGCGCCCGCTCCTGCATGAGGCGTTGGATCGTGCCCGCGCGGGTGAGCGCAGCAGTTTCGAGGCCGAATGCCCGACCGCCAAGGGGACGATGAAATGGTGGCATGTCTCGGTCCTGCCGATCCGCGATGCGGGCGGCACGGTGGACAAGATCCTTGCCTCGTCGCGCGATATCACGGAGCGCGTGCTGCGCGAACGCGACAGCCGCGCCTATGCCCTGACGCTGGAGCGCGAACTGGCCGAAAAATCCGAACTCTTGACCCAGCGCGATTTTCTGATGCGCGAGGTGGATCACCGTGTGAAGAACAGTCTGGCGCAGGTGGCCTCGATCCTGCGGTTGCAGGCCCGACGTTCGTCCGCCGACGCGCGCGGCGCGCTGGACGAGGCCGCGCGCCGCGTCGCCTCGATCGCCCGGGTCCACGAACAGTTGCAATCGAGCGGCGATATGCGCAGCATTCCCGTGATTGCCCTGATCCGGCGGCTGTGTTCCGAACTGGCCCTGTCTCTGGACCGTCAGATTGATGTCCCCGCCGATGACGCGGCCGATCTGCCGATGCTGTCGGAACGCGCCTCGGCGCTTTGCATCATTCTGAGCGAGCTTGTGGCAAACGCCGCGCGCCATGGCGTCGGCAGCGATCCGATCCGTGTCAACCTCGATCACATCGGCCAAGGTCCGGCGGTGGCCCGGCTTTGCGTGCGCAATGCCGCAACTGGCCCCCGCCCCGACCCTACCGCGCGCGAGGCAGGACTTGGCTCCTTGATCTGCGAGACTTATGCGGCCACGCTGTCGGGGCAACTGGACTGGACCTTTGCCGAGGGGCAGATGGTCGCGCGCCTGGTGTTTTCACCCGAGGCGTAACAGTGTTTGCGCTAACAAAGGCAAAACGGCTATAGGTCGGGCACCCGACCGCCCACCCCATCCGCCGGAGGTTCCGATGATTCTCAGCTGTGGCGAAGCCCTGATCGACATGTTGCCCCGCACCTCGACCGAAGGCGAGGCTTGCTTTGCCCCTTATGCCGGGGGGGCGGTGTTCAACACGGCCATCGCCCTGGGGCGGCTTGGCGCGCCGTCGGCGTTCTTTTCCGGCGTTTCGACCGATATGCTGGGCGAGATCCTGGCCGAGACGCTGGCGGCATCACAGGTGGACACGCGGTTCCTTGCCCGGTCGGGCAGGCCCACGACGGTGGCTTTTGTCAAGCTGGTGAACGGTCAGGCGACCTATGCCTTTTATGACGAGGCAACCGCGGGTCGAATGCTGTCGCCCGAACAGCTGCCCGACTTGCCCGCCGATATCTCGACCCTGTTCTTTGGCGGCATCAGCCTTGTCAACGATCCCGCAGCCAGCACCTATGAGGCGCTTCAGGCGCGCGAGGCGCAGGCGCGCGTCACCATGATCGACCCCAACATCCGCCCGGGCTTCATCGCGGGGCAAGAGGCCCCCTATCGCGCCCGCATCGAGCGGATGATCGCGCGGGCCGATATCGTCAAGCTGTCGGACGAGGATCTGCACTGGCTGATGGGCGCGGGCGATCTGACGGCGCTTGCGCGCCAGATCGTCGCCAAGGGCCCGAAGGTGGTTTTCATCACCGAAGGGGCTTCGGGCGCCCGGGCCGTCACCGCGGGGCAGGACCGGTTTGTGGCGGCAACCCGGGTCACGGTGGCCGATACGGTCGGCGCGGGCGATACGTTCAACGCGGGCGCCCTTGCCGCGCTGCATCAGGCGGGTTGCCTGACCAAGACGGCGCTGGCCGCCCTGCCCGATGCCACGCTGGATGCGGCCCTGTCGCTTGGCACACGCGCGGCGGCCGTCACCGTCAGCCGCCCGGGCGCCAACCCGCCTTGGGCGCATGAGCTGTGAGGGCGGTCGTTCAACGCGTCAGCCGTGCCTCGGTGACGGTAGATGGCGCGATCACCGGTGAA
Source organism: Cypionkella sp. (assembly GCA_025458525.1). Classification (GTDB taxonomy): domain Bacteria; phylum Pseudomonadota; class Alphaproteobacteria; order Rhodobacterales; family Rhodobacteraceae; genus Pseudotabrizicola. Next base: position 31,791 of record JALOSF010000025.1, read on the forward strand.
ATCGGCCCCGGCCTTCTGATCCTGATCTGCGCGATGGAGGGCGATAGCGACGCACAGGCGGATGCGATGGCCACAAAGATCGCCAAGCTGCGCATCTTCAAGGATGAGGCCGGCAAGATGAACCGCTCGATCCTCGACACTGGCGGCGCGGCGCTGATCGTGTCGCAGTTCACGCTTGCGGCCGATCTGCGCGGCAACCGCCCCGGCTTTTCCACCGCGGCCCGCCCGGACGAGGGCAAGCGGCTTTACGACTATTTTTCGGACCGGATCGCCGCGCTTGGCATACCGACTGCCAAGGGTATCTTCGGCGCCGACATGGATGTCAGCCTGAACAATGATGGCCCCGTGACCATCTGGCTTGATCTTTAGCGGACGATCAGTTCCAGCGGATCGTAAAGGCTTTCGCCGCTGCCCCAGGCCGCCTGTGGAAGGCTGTCGGGCTTGAACCGGATGGAGGAAAGCTCCGCGCGCGAAAAGAACCGGCGCTCGGTCACGACGCCTTCGGGGTCGCGCCAGGCTTGAGTGATCTGGCCGCCGATGATCTGACAGCGAAAGTAAAGATCCACCTGATGAAATCCACGCTTCGGATCATGGAATTCATTGACCAGACAGGGCGCGCCGACCTCGATGCTCAGCCCGGTTTCTTCCCAGATTTCCCGGATCAGATTGTCATGCAAGGACTGGCCCACCACCGCCCCACCGCCCGGCGCGCACCAAAGATCGGACACGCCGGCGCGATAGGCGTTGACCAGAAGCAGCCGGTCATCAGCCAGGATGAGTGCGCGGGTGGCAAGGCGGGGCGTGCGGTGTGACATGGTGCCAACCTGTGACGTCGCGCGCCGTTTGTCCACTCCCCCTTGGCAATCCAGGATCTGCGCGCCATCTTTCACCGCATGACCCGCCTGCTTGCCCTGACGCTGCTGCTGCTGTTGCCCCTGCCTGCGCGGGCGGATTGCGTTGTTCTGCTGCATGGGTTGGCGCGCAGCGATGCCTCGCTTGTGCTCATGGCCGAGGCGTTGAACAGCGCGGGATTTCGCACCGTCAATCAGGGCTATCCGTCAACCTCGGCGCCGATCCCCGATCTTGCCGCCTTTGTCGGCGAAGGGATCGAGGCCTGCGCCTTGCAACCGGATGAAAAGCTGCATTTCGTGACCCATTCGATGGGTGGCATTCTGGTGCGGCACTATCTGGCCCATCATCGCCCCAAGGCGCTTGGCCGCGTGGTGATGCTGGCCCCGCCCAATCAGGGGTCGGAACTTGTCGATGCGCTGGCGAAACTGCCGCCCTTTGGCTGGGTCAATGGCCCTGCCGGGGCGCAGCTTGGCACCGATGCGGGGTCGGTTCCCCTGACCCTGCCGCCGGTGGACTTTCCGTTGGGCGTGATCGCGGGCAACCAGTCGCTCAACCCGGTCTATTCCAGCATGATCCCGGGCCCCGATGACGGCAAGGTCAGCGTTGAATCGACCCGGATCGAAGGGATGACCGCGCATCTGACCCTGCCCGCCACCCACACCTTTCTGATGATGAACCCCGTCGCCATCCGCGAGACGATCCTGTTCCTGCGCAGCGGGGCCTTTGATCCCGCGCTCAGCTACGGTCAGGCGGTCGAAGACCTGCTTTTGCCCGAGTGATCCTTGGCAGCGACAGGTCTGGCTTGACTTCGACCGCTGGGAAGGGTGTATCGGCGCCAAGACGTTTGAGCCCTTGAAAGGGGAATACCGATGCACGCCTATCGCAGCCACACCTGCGCCGCCCTGAACACAACCAATGTGGGCCAGACCGTCCGCCTGTCGGGATGGGTTCACCGGGTGCGCGATCATGGCGGCGTGCTGTTCATCGACCTGCGCGACCATTACGGCATCACCCAGGTGCTGGCCGACAGCGACAGCCCGGCCTTTGCCGCGATCGAACGGGTGCGCGCCGAATGGGTCATCCAGATCGAAGGCCGGGTCAAGGCGCGCGATGCGGCGCTGGTGAACCCCAAACTTCCCACCGGCGAGATCGAGGTCTATGCCACCGGCATGACCGTGCTGGGCGAGGCGGCGGAACTGCCGCTGCCGGTGTTTGGCGAAACCGAATACCCCGAGGAAACCCGCCTCACCTATCGCTTCCTCGATCTGCGGCGCGACAGCATGCATCGCAACATGATGCTGCGGTCCAATGTGGTGCGCAGCTTGCGCAACCGCATGTGGGATCAGGGCTTCAACGAATTCCAGACCCCGATCATCACCGCCAGCAGCCCCGAGGGTGCGCGCGATTTCCTGGTGCCCTCGCGCCTGCATCCGGGCAAGTTCTATGCCCTGCCGCAGGCCCCGCAGCAGTTCAAGCAGCTGATCATGGTCGCGGGCTTTGACCGCTATTTCCAGATCGCCCCCTGTTTCCGGGATGAGGACCCGCGCGCCGACCGCAGCCCCACCGACTTCTATCAGCTTGATATCGAAATGAGTTTCGTCGAGCAGGAAGACGTTTTTGCCGCGGTGCAGCCGGTCATTCAGGGCCTGTTCGAAGAATTCGCCCCCGAAAAGACCGTCTATAAGGATTGGCCGCGCATCGCCTATCGCGACTCGCTCCTGTGGTATGGGTCCGACAAGCCCGATCTGCG
>JALOSF010000184.1 GCA_025458525.1 Cypionkella sp.
CGGCCTGCAACATGCGTCGCTTCTACCGCTTAAGTGTTCAGCGAGACCTTTTTGGCGGCGCTTGCCTTATTCGGGAGTGGGGCCGGATCGGGTATCGCGGCCAGGTTTTGATCGAGACGCACGAAGATGAGGGCAAGGCGATCACCGCACTCATGAAGTTGGCGGCGATCAAGCGGAGGCGGGGTTATTGCCTTCCTCCCGCGCTGATCCCACCAGCAGTAAAGGTCTGAAGCGACAACAGCGCCGGGGCACCGGTTTGCGTCAGCAATGCCTTGTTTTGACAGCCATTCCAGCTAGGGTTGCAGAAAAGCACGCCGGGGCAGTTCATGTTTGACCAAATCATTTCCAAGTACGGCGCGACCGCCAAGGCCAAGCTCTCGAGCCCTGCGATCACGGGCGCTCCGGAGGACAACATCCGTGCGCCGCTTGAGGAACTGATCACAGCGCTGGCAGAAGCCGCGGGCCAGCAGCCCGGCTGGGTCACGCTTGTCGGCGAAAGCACCCTTTCGGCTTTGGGGACCCGACCTGATTATGCCGTCACCGTTCGCAACGCGCTGACGGGCTTTATCGAACTGAAAGCCCCGGGCAAGGGGGCCGATCCGCGCAAGTTCAGCGATCTGCATGACAAGCGTCAGTGGCAAAAGCTGAAATCCCTGCCGAACCTCATTTACAGCGACGGTCAGTCGTTCAGCCTCTGGCAGAACGGCGCGCTCGTCGGCCAGATCATTCATCTCTCCGGTGATCTCGACACAGCGGGTGCCAAGCTTACTGCCCCCCACACGCTCGTCACTCTCCTGACGGACTTTCTGAGCTGGAGCCCGATCCCGCCCGACAGCCCGCGCAAACTTGCCGAGGTCTCGGCGCGCCTGTGCCGGTTGTTGCGTGATGAGGTGCTGGAAGAGCTGGAAAACGGCACCCAAAGCCTGACCGATCTTGCCACCGAATGGCGGGGGCTCCTCTTCCCACAGGCCGACGACGCGCAGTTCGCGGATGGCTATGCGCAGGCGGTTACCTTCGGTTTGTTGATGGCGCGGGCGCAGGATATTCCCTTGGACAAGGGCATTGCCCATGCCGCCCTCGCGCTCCGCGACACGAACACGCTGATCGGCACTGCGCTGCGCCTGCTGACGGACGATCCGCAGACGCAAAAGGCGCTGTCTACCGCAATCTCGACCCTGACCCGCGTGCTGCATGAGGTGCATTGGCCCACCCTGTCCAAGGGCAAGCCCGATGCCTGGCTCTACTTCTACGAAGACTTCCTCGAGGTCTACGACAACGCCCTGCGCAAGAAGACCGGCAGCTACTATACCCCGCCCGAGGTGGTGCAGGCCATGGTCCGCCTGACGGACGAGGCCTTGCGTGACCCCGCCCTGTTTGGCCGCCATGAGGGCCTCGCCGCCAAGGATGTCACCATCGCCGATCCGGCGACGGGCACCGGCACCTTCCTTCTCGGTGTGCTGCGCAAGATCGCCGAGACGGTGGCCGATGATCAGGGCGCAGGCGCTGTTGGCCCGGCCTTGGGCGCAGCCGCGCATCGGTTGATCGGGTTCGAATTACAGTTCGGCCCCTTTGCCGTGGCGCAGTTGCGGCTGATGGCGGAAATGCGTGCGCTGATGGGCGTTTCGGCCACCGGTGGCGGGTCGGGCGCCAACCTGCCGCAGCCCCGCCTGTTCGTCACCGACACACTTGGCGATCCCTATGCGGCGCAAACGCAGTTCTCGACCATGCTGGCCCCCATCGGCAATTCGCGGAAAGAGGCAAATGCCATCAAGCGGGATGAGCCGATCACCGTTGTCATAGGTAACCCGCCTTACAAGGTTGATGCGGCGGGGCAGGGCGGATGGGTGGAAAAGGGCAGCCCCGGCCGCCCATCACCGATGGACCTTTGGGCACCCTTGCCCGAGTGGGGTTTGGGTGCGCATGCCAAGCATCTGAAAAACCTTTATGTGTTCTTCTGGCGGTGGGCCGCGTGGAAGGTCTTTGGCTCGGGCCATGCCGAGGCAACGGGCGAGCCGGAGGTTCATCGCCCCGGGATTATCTGCTTCATCACCGCTTCGGGCTTTCTGAACGGGCCCGGGTTTCAGCAAATGCGCGCCGACCTGCGCAAAAGCTGTTCCGACATCTGGGTGATCGATGCCTCGCCAGAGGGGCACCAGCCCGCCGTCAACACCCGCCTGTTTCAAGGCGTGCAGCAGGAAATCTGCATCGTCCTGGCGCTGCGCCGGCCGGATGCAAAGGCAGGAGAACTGGCGCGCATCCGCTATCGCGCCTTGCCAGAAGGCCACCGCGAGGACAAGTTCCTTGCACTTGCGGACCTAACCCTCATGGGTGACGGATGGCAGGATGGTGAAGCCAGCCTGCGCGGCCCGTTTCTGCCTGAACGTGGGGTTGGCTGGGGAGCCTATCCGGCCTTGCTGGACCTGTTCGACTGGTCGACGCCGGGGGTGAAGACGCACCGGACGTGGGTCATCGCGCCGGATGCAGCCTCATTGAGCCGTCGTTGGGAACAGCTCCGTACAGCCCGTGATCCAAAGCTGAAGGACGATCTGTTTCATCCGGATCGAGACCGGACACTGGAGCGAACGGTAAAGGTTCCCTTGGGGCTGCATCCGCTTCGGGCAGTTTCCGTCGGCTCGGACAATGGGCCAGTCGTGCCCCCTGTGCGCTATGGCTTCAGGAGCCTTGATCGTCAGTGGATCATTCCCGATCATCGCCTCTTGAGCCAGGCTCGCCCTGACCTCTGGGCGATGGACGG
>JALOSF010000093.1 GCA_025458525.1 Cypionkella sp.
TCATCGCATAGGATTTCGACACGCCATTGCAGGTCAGCGTGCGGTCGTAAAGGGCGGGTTCCACCTGGGCCGGGGTGCAGAACTTGAAGTCGCCAAACACCAGATGTTCATACATGTCATCCGACATGATCCAGACATGCGGGTGGCGCAGCAGCACATCGCACAGGCCGCGCAGCTCATCCCAGGTGTAGCCTGCGCCGGTGGGGTTGGACGGGCTGTTGAAGATGAACCATTTGGTTTTCGGGGTGATCGCGGCCTCAAGCTGCGCGGGCGTCAGCTTGAAGTTGGTCTCGATACCCGCCACCACCGGAACCGGCGTTCCACCGGCCAAGAGCACCATGTCGGGATAGCTGACCCAATAGGGCGCGGGGATGATGACCTCGTCCCCCGGATTGCAGGTCGCCATCAGTGCGTTGTAAAGAATTTGCTTGCCGCCGGTGCCCACCGTCACTTGCGCGGGCGTATAGGTCAGACCGTTTTCGCGCAGGAACTTGGCGCAGATCGCGGCCTTCAGCTCGGGGACACCATCGACAGCGGTGTATTTGGTGCGGCCGGCATCGATTGCCCGCTTGGCGGCGTCCTTGATGTTTTGCGGCGTGTCGAAATCCGGCTCGCCCGCGCCGAGGCCGATCACGTCCTTCCCTTCTGCTTTCAGCTGCGCCGCCTTGGTGGTGACGGCGATGGTGGGCGAAGGTTTGACGCGCGCCAGCGTGTCGGACAGGAAGGGCATCATCGGCTCCTGATTTGTCATTTCCGGCTTTTGCTCTTATGGGTGGCCCCGAACCCAATCAAGCGATATCGGTCAGACAGAGAGGCAAGATGGCGGAAAACAGCGGCACAGGGGCATGGTTCTCGGCGCAGGTGGCAACCTTTGGCGACCGGCTGGCCGGCGCGCGCGAGGCGGCGGGCCTGTCGCAGGCCGATCTGGCCAAGCGGCTGGGGGTGCGGCTGACCACGGTGCAAGCCTGGGAGGAAGATGCGGCAGAGCCGCGGGCCAACCGCTTGCAAATGCTGGCGGGAATGCTCAGCGTGTCGATCCGCTGGCTGCTGACGGGCGAAGGCGATGGGCTGGAGGCCCCGGCCGCCCCCGGCACGCTGGACGAACAGGCGCTGGAGGCGCTGGCCGATCTGGCGCGGATGCGGGCGCAGATGCTGGCACTGGCGCAGGATATGGCGCAGATGGAACACAGGCTGCATCACCTGATGCGGCGCGAGACAGAGGGATGGGATGATGGCGGAAACCGCTGAGGCGCGGCTGAAACGCATGAAGATGCGGTCCTGGCGGCGCGGGACCAAGGAAATGGATCTGGTGCTTGGCCCCTGGGCCGATGCGCATCTGGCCGAGCTGTCCGCCGAGGAGCTGGAGGTCTATGAGGCGCTGTTGTCGCAAAACGATCAGGACCTGATGGCCTGGATCTTCGGTCAGGCGGCCCCCCCGGCGGATCTGGCCCCGCTTCTGGCTCGGATCACCGCCTATGCCCGCGAGAGATTGCGTAAGGTTTGAGCAAAAACCGGCGCTAGTTTACGGAATGTTTGCTGTTTGTGCCGATTCTGCCCCTGTTTCTTGGAAGGCGGAGATCACGCATGACGCAACAGGCGCCGGTTCTGGACGGCTCGCACAAACTCTTGACGCTTGGGTATCTGGAAAGCCTTGCCTTGGTCGAACGGCTGCACCGTCTGCTGCTGGATGTCATCAAGGATGAGTTCGAGCGGCTAGGCATTCTTGAGATCAACTCGGTGCAGGCGCTTTTGCTGTTCAACATCGGCGATAATGAGGTGACGGCGGGGGAGTTGAAAAGCCGTGGCTACTATCAAGGCAGCAATGTCAGCTACAACCTGAAAAAGCTGGTTGATCTGGGGTATATGCACCATCAGCGGTCAGAGCTTGACCGCCGGTCCGTGCGGGTCCGGTTGACGGAAAAGGGGCGCAGGGTGCGCGCCGTCCTGAATGATCTGTTTGCCCGCCATGCCGAGGTCTTGTTGAAGAAATCGGTGATAGATGCCGCAGGGATGGAAGATGTGAACCATTCGCTCAAGCGGTTGGAACGGTTCTGGACCGATCAGATCCGCTACATTTACTGACGCCACCACCGGGCATGGGTCGCAAAGCGCCCTTGCAGCTTTGCCAGCATCCGGTTGCCAAGGCCGGGACGCGGCAGGGTGCCACTGGCCAGCCGGTCTATCGCCACCTCCGGCGGGCAGGGGCGGCGCGAGACAGGATCGTAATAGCGCGGATAGGCAATCAGCGCGGCATAGGTCAGACGGTCGAGACCGGGCCGCGGCAGCAGGGCGCCATCGGCCGCGCGCTGCCGCCGCCCCGGCACCGGACCCAAGTCGCGCGTCAACCCCCAGCCCGCGTAGAACGGCGCGCCAAGGCAGGTGACGGGCTTGCCGCGCAACAAAGCCTCAAAGCCCAGAAGGCTGGTCATCGTCCAGACTTCATCACAGCTTTCGATCAGGGCAACGGGGTCGGCCTGCGTGGCAACAACGTCTGCCAAGACTCTGATTTCGTTTTCTGAAATCGCCCCGGGCCGCAAGCCCGCCTCGACATCCGGGTGGGGTTTGTAGATCAGCACCGCCGTGGGATGCGCCGCCCGTGCCGCCTGAAGCAGCGCAAGATTGCTGCGCACCGCACCGCCCCCCTTGAGGATCGACGCGTCATCCTCGACCTGACCCGGCACCAGCACCCGGTGGCCCGGCGGCAGATCCAGCCGCGCGCCGGACAGGTTGTATTTGGACAGCCCAAGGGCAACCAGCCGCTCGCGCAAGCGCGCAGCACGGGCAAGTCCACCGGCAGGCGGCGGGGTCAGGATCAACCGCTCCAACCGGCTTTCCCGGCTGGGATCGTAATAGATGCCCAGATCGTCCGTCACGAGACTGAGCGGGGGCACCAACTCGGCCCCCAACCCGCGTGACCGCAAGAAACCATCCTCGACCCGTCGCAGGATCACACCGGGGCGATGCAGCGCCTCGGTTTCCCGGGCCGCCCAGACCAGAAGGCTGCGAGGGTGAACATCCCCCGGCGACTCATTGAAAACAAGCGGTTTTTCGCGGCCAAAGACCTCTTGCAGGCGCCCCCGCTTCCACAGGCGCATCCCCACGGCAACGTGGCCGTCCCGGTCCTCGCGATAGGCGCGCAGCTCTGCCTCCAGCTGATCGATCGCCTCCTCGAAGCTGCACAGCCGGTCGCGGCACGGGTCATACCAGACCGGCGCAAGGATCATCGCGGCGGCGAAAAGCTGCACCTTGCTGGGTGTCCGGCCCCGGCGCGGCGGTGGGTTATGGTCGATGGTCAGACCCCAACCGGCATAGAAGGGCTGGCCAAAAACCTGCGGACGGTGTCCGGCAAGGATCGCCTCGAAGCCCAGCTGCGACGACACGGTGTAAACAGCAATCGCCCCGTCGAGAAGCCCCCAGGGCGACACCGGATCGCCAAGCAGGCTGACCCGGTCGGGCAGCGGCCGCGAGAAATGGCCCTTGCGCAGGCCAAGCGCGGTTTCGGGATGCACCTTGATCACGATCCGCGCGGCCGGGTGATCCTCCATCGCTTGGGCCAGCATGGCGCCAAAACTCTGTGCAGAGGCGCCGCCATACTGGATCGAGGCATCCCCGGCGGTTTGATCCACCACCAGCACATAGCCGGGGGCGGGCAGGGGATGGTCCCGGCGATGAATGTTGTATTTTGACAAGTCCAGGGTGCGAATGCGGTCAATTCCGTCGCGGGCGCGTTGCAAAAGGTTCGAATCGTCTAAGTAATCGGTCGCCAGAATCTGCTCCAGACGCGAGGGCGCGCTGCTGTCGAAATGCACGCCAAGCGGGTCGATCATCAGCCCGATGCCAGCCTCGCCGCTGCGCCCCGGCCGAATGGAGCGCAGGAAAGCATCCTCCAGCCGGATCAGCGGCACGCCGTAACGCCGTGCTGCGGCCTCGCCCCGGTGGGCATAGGGACTGCGCCCCCAGACGACAACGCCATCTTCCGGCCGAGGCCGGCCAAGGCAAAGCTGATGCCCGCACAGCGCTAGGATACGGCGCAGACGCCGGTCGCGCAGAAAGCCCGCATTGTAATGATAAAGCCGCCGGGGCAGGGGCCCGGCGGCTTTGACGGCTTCGTCTGGCTGCGGCGCCAATTTGGCCTCAGCTGCCCGAGCCGACCGTTGACAGCGAATCCGCCGCGCCGGCCGTGCCGGTGATGGCCGACAGGGTTTTCTGCCACTGCACGAAGGGCGCTTCGGTCACATAGACCGTGTCCCCATCGCGCACCACGAAATCGCGCGCTTCGAACATGCCGGTCGGTTCGGTCAGGTCGAGCACATAGACCATGCGCTGGTCGCCGCGCAGATCCTTGCGGCCCAAGACCGCATTGGCGATCGCCTCCGGCTCGTTGCGGAACACGAAGACCCCGGTCGGATCGGCGAGGTTGGTGTTCAGCCCGCCAACGATGGCAATCGCCTCGATCGCCGAAAGGGTCTGCGTTTCAAACGGCACACGGTTCTGCGCCCCGGTCGCACCAAGTGCGACGAAAGCGCGGGTGTCGCGTTCGACCACGATCTTGTCACCAGGACGCAAGGCGATGTCGAGCGCGGGGTTGGCGTAAAGATCCTGCAACCAGACCTTGCCGGTGTGGTTGCCGCGCGTGACGCGCACCACCGCGACCTCCGGTTCGATGGCGACGCCACCCGCGCGGGCCACCATCGCCGACAAGGTCCGCGTCGGCCGTTCGATGGCATAGACGCCGGTCGCCCCGACCGCACCTTGCACCGAAACGGTGGACCCGTCGCCCGCCAGCCGTGCCACTGTCACCTGCGGGTCCGGCGTCTGGGTGTCAAGTTTGCGGGTGATCGCCTGACGCAGGCCCTCGGGCGTCTGCCCGGCGGCCTTGATCCGGCCTGCATAGGGCACGAAAATGAACCCTTGCCCATCGACCTGCACTTCCTCGAGCCCGCTGACGCGCTGGCCGGTATTGCCCAGAAGCGGATCGTCGCGCACGTTTTCAAAGATGGTCAACCCCAGCGTGTCGCCCGGGTTGATAGTGTCGGACCCGACCACGCCCGCATTCAGGAAGGCCGAGGAAAAGCCAAAGGCCGGCATCACGGCGGTGGCCCGGGTGACACGCTGGTTCACCGTGACGATGAAGGCATCGCCTTCTTTCATCACCGAACCCTTGAAGATTTCGGATTTGTTCGGCCCCGAACGAGGCAGGCCGCAGGCTGCGGTGGTTGCAACCAGCGCAACAAGACAGAGGGCTTTTGCCCCCTTCGAATTAAGCACTTTCACTGCTCGGGCTCCTTTGACTGGATTTGCCTCAAGTTTTGCCTGCAAGGCTACATAAACCTTCGACAAAATGCCAGCGCCGGGTTTTTTGGTCAGTTTACAAGCCGCAACTGTTGCCGTGGTGCCGCGCTTCCCGAAATCAGGGCGTCATAGGGATCTTCGGGAGAGAGCATCATATCTACCACCTGTCGTAGCACCTCTTGCCGGCCACGCGAACTGTAGAAGCCGCCCGTGATCTGGCTGGTTTCCAGCAGATAGTGGCGATAATCGCGATATGCGCGGGCATCGGGGCGGTTCGGGCGGGCAAAGAACTTGGCGATCGGTTGATGCGAGACGAATTCCGGCTTGGCATAGACCGCGGCACCAAAGGTCTTGAGCGGCATGCCGCGCCACAGAACTTGCTGACCGGCGGTGGAATTGACGGTTACGGCGCTGCGCGCATGGTTCAAAAGCTGCGCCAGTTTGCCGCCGCGGACAAAGTGAATGCGCCCTTCGACCCCGTGCAGGCGCGACAGGCGGCGGATTTCGGCGCGCAGCGGCGCGCGCCCGTCTTCGAGCGGGTGGGCCTTGAACACAAGGTGGTGGTGCCCGGCCGCGCCCTTGGCGAAGCCTTCGATGACGACGGCAAGAAATTCCGCCATCGTGCTAAAGGGCGAATGCTTCTGGAAGCTGGCGTCATGTTCCAGTTGCAGCAGGACCAGGTGATAGGGAAAGCCGCCGTTGCGGATGCGGTATTGCGCGATCATGCGTTCCCAGCGGTGAAACGGCAGCAGGATCAGCCGGCGGCAATACAGCAGAAATTCCTGCCACACCGTCTGTTTGCGATGCGGGCGAAAATTGCGGAAATCCCAAAAGCCGGTCAGCACGAACCAGTGGTAGAGCGCCCCCCAGAAGATGTGTTGACGCATGTCGCCCCAGCGGGCCGGGGCCTCTGGCTGATCCATCTCGGCCTTGGCAAGGGCGGCCTGCATATCGGCCACACTCATCTCCATCAGGCGGGAATGGCCGTTGGCGCCGCCCCGTTCATAGGTCACCCAATGCGGGCGCAGGTAGCCTTCTTCGAAGACATGGATTGTGATCCCCGCCTCGCGCGCGGCGACGATGGCCTGGGCATGGATCGGGCGGGTGTCGCCGTAAAGCACAAGATCGGTGATCGCATGTTCGGCAAAGATCGCCCTTACGCGATCTGGCCAAGCCTCTGCCCGGTCGCGGAAGGCAATGAAACTGTCATTCGAGGGCCAGAATGCGCGGTCGCCGCGGTTGAAGCCGACACGCCAGACCCGCGCCCCTGCGGCGCCGAGCATCTTGCCCAGGCGGTGGAAGAAGGGCCCGTGCGGCCCTTGCAGAAACAGAAAGCGACGATTTTCACCCGTGGACCGCATGATACCCAACATATGTGCCACATACCACCATCGCGCGGCACGGTTAACGTTTATGCGCTTGGTGCCGGTAAAGCACGGCGAATTTGAGGCAATTTCTGCACGACCTTGCGTCCGCCGCGCCTGCGGGCTAGGCATTGCGTCAAAGGAGATCTGCCATGTTCACAGGGATCATCAGCGATATCGGTGAAGTGCTGGAGGTTGAGCAGCAGGGCGATCTGCGCGCCCGGATCGCCACGCGCTATGACGTGGCCGGGATCGAGATCGGGGCGTCCATCGCGGCGGACGGGGTGTGTCTGACCGTCATCGCCACAGGCAGCACCCCGCGCAACTGGTATGACGTGCAGATTTCGGCCGAAACGGTGCGAAAGACCAACCTGTCGCGCTGGCGACCGGGTGTCCGTGTCAATCTGGAACGGGCCTTGCGGGTGGGGGACGAGCTTGGCGGGCATATCGTTTCGGGCCATGTCGATGGCGTGGCCGAGGTGGTGCGTATCGCACCCGAGGGGGACAGTCTGCGGGTGACGTTCCGTGCGCCAGAGGATCTGGCCCGGTTCATCGCGCCAAAGGGGTCTGTCGCGCTGAACGGCACGTCGCTGACGGTGAACGAGGTTGACGGGGCGGAGTTCGGCATTAACTTCATTCCGCACACGCAAAAGGCGACGACTTGGGGCGATGTTGCACTGGGGGACAAGGTCAACCTGGAGGTTGACACGATGGCGCGCTATGTCGCGCGGCTTCGCGAGTGGGAGTGACGGCGGGTATCGGGCATAACGGCGGGCCAGAGATGGCCGGCCTTGCCTGGCGCACCCAATGCTGGCGCGCGGCGCGTGCGCGGCTTTTGCCCACCCTGCCGCTGGAAGTGGTGCGGTTGCGGGTGCGGCGCGCTGCCGAGCTTGGCCTTGACTACAAGACCTATGCCGGCATCCGGGCCAGCACCGGACATGATCTGGTGGCTTTCTTGTTTTCCTCCAACGCCTTGCGAGTGTTGCGCGCGGGGCAGGTGCTTGCCCCGGATCACGCGGCCGCGTTGACGGCCATCACCGGGGTGCGGGCCGAGGGTCTGGCCTGCCCGCCGTTGCGGCCCGAGGCGCTGCAAGCGGCGGCCCCGATGCTGTCGGCAAGCCATGTGGCGCCGGGTCATCTGGAGGGGTTTTCGGCCATCCGCGCCCGGCTGCGTGCTGCCCTTGGCAAGACGCCTGCCGATACGGTTCTGCTGATCGGCGATCACGCGCTTGAGGCCGAGTGGTGTGCCGCGGGGCGGCTTGGCGGCTATCTTTCGGCCGAGCGTTACTTCACCCGGGGCTGACATTGCGCACACAGGCCCTGCGCGGCCCGGCTCTGGCTTTTGCGCGCGTGCCGCGCTAGAGGATGGGCATATCCCGTTCAGGAACCGGAACCCATGACCGATTATTCCCACGCCATCTCCTCTGTCGAAGACATCATCGATGATGCGCGCAATGGGCGCATGTTCATTCTGGTCGATCATGAAGACCGCGAGAATGAGGGCGATCTTGTGATCCCGGCGCAGATGTGCACGCCGCAGGCCATCAACTTCATGGCGACCTATGGGCGTGGTCTGATCTGCCTTGCGCTGACCGAGGAGCGTGTCGATCAGCTTGGCCTGCAACCGATGAGCCCGAAGAACCAGTCGCGCCACGCCTCGGCCTTTACGCTGTCGATCGAGGCGCGGGACGGCATTTCCACCGGCATTTCGGCGGCAGACCGGGCGCGGACCGTTTCGGTTGCCATCGACCAGACCAAGGGGCCGCAGGACATCGCGACACCCGGCCATATCTTTCCGCTGCGCGCACGCGATGGCGGGGTGCTGGTGCGGGCGGGTCATACCGAGGCCGCGGTCGATGTGGCGCGGCTTGCCGGTCTGAACCCGTCGGGCGTGATCTGCGAGGTGATGAACGATGACGGGTCCATGGCGCGTTTGCCCGATCTGATCGTCTTTGCGCAAAAGCATGGCATGAAGATCGGCACGATTTCGGACCTGATCGCCTATCGGCGGCGCAATGACAATCTGGTCAAGCTGACCGATGAACAGGCCGTGCAGTCCGAATTCGGCGGCGACTGGACCATGCGGATCTATACCGATGTGACCGAAGGGGCCGAGCATGTGGTGCTGATCAAGGGCGATATCACCACGCCCGGGCCGGTGCTGACGCGCATGCACACGCTTGACCCGCTGCTGGATGTGATCGGGCTTGGTCCGAAGGGGCGCACGGCGGAATTTGGCGAGGCGATGAAACTGATCGCCGCCGAGGGGCGGGGTGTGTTGGTTCTGTTGCGCGATGTGCATCAGAAAATCGCGTCCGACGCCGAGGTTTCGCCCCAGACCTTGCGGCAATACGGTATTGGCGCGCAAATCCTGCTGTCGCTTGGCGTGTCTGATCTGACGCTGCTGACCAATTCGCCCACACCAAAGCTGGTTGGGCTGGACGGCTATGGGTTGTCGATCAACGGCACCCGCCGGATCACGGGGTAAATCATGGCCAGCACAGAAACGCATTACACCCTGCCGCTGCCGGTGTTTGACAAGCCGGTCAAGCTGTTGATCGTGGTGGCGCCCTATTACAAGGACATCGCGGATGATCTGGTCGCGGGCGCGCGGGCGGTGGCTGCCGCCTGCGGGGCCGACTGCGACCTGATCGAGGTGCCGGGCGCGCTTGAAGTGCCGACTGCGATCGCCATCGCCGAGCGGCAGGCGAAATATGACGGCTATGTCGCGCTGGGCTGTGTCATCCGCGGCGAGACGACGCATTATGACACGGTGTGCAATGACAGCAGCCGTGCGATCAGCCTGCTTGGGCTGCAAGGCGCCTGCATTGGCAATGGCATCCTGACGGTGGAAAACAAACCCCAGGCCGCGGTGCGGGCAGATCCGGCGGGGCAGAATAAAGGCGGCGGGGCAGCGGCGGCGGCCTTGCACCTGATCGCGCTTTCGCGCAAATGGGCGGGCCAGACGAAAGGGATCGGGTTCCGCGCATGACAGACTCTAGACCGGGGGCCAAGCCCAGCAACGCCGAGAAAAAGCAGATGCGCTCTGCCGCGCGGCTTTATGCGGTGCAGGCCTTGTTCCAGATGGAAACGACGGGCCAGACGATCAAGGCGATCTGCCGCGAGTTCGAGGTGCACCGTTTTGGCGCGACCTATGACGAGGGCGAATTCCTCGACGGCGATGTCGATCATTTCCGGTTGGTTGTGGATCATGCGGTGAATTTTCAGGCCTTGATCGATCAGATGACGGATCGCGCGCTGGTGGCGAAATGGCCGATCGACCGGATCGACCCGGTGCTGCGCGCGCTGTTTCGCGCGGCGGGGGCCGAGTTGACGCAGATGGTGACGCCGCCCAAGGTTGCGATCACCGAATATGTCGATGTGGCGAAAGCGTTTTTTCCGGGTGGAAAAGAATCCAAGTTCGTCAATGCCGTGCTGGATCACATGGCGCATGAGGCCAAGCCCGGCGGTTTTTGAGGCGTCACGGGGTCGCCTCGTTTGGGAAGGAGACTGACATGACCGCAAGACTGACCCTTGCCGCCGCGCTTTGTCTTGCGGCCTTGCCTGCCGCGGCGCAACAGGTGCCGTCGGACTATCTGGCCATCGAATGGAAACTGGTGGCGATCGATGGCCAGCCGTTCGAGGCGGAGGCGCGGCTTGATCTGTCCGAGGCCGGAAAGTTTAGCGGCCAGGCGCCGTGCAACGTGATCAGTGCCGAATACA
>JALOSF010000026.1 GCA_025458525.1 Cypionkella sp.
GGATGAAACCGCGACGGCCGCCCAGATTCAGGCCGTGCGCGATGCTGCCGGTGTTGCCTATCTGACCTCGCTGATCTCGCTTGCGGTGTTCGTGATCCTGCTTCGGATCGGGGCCTGGCCGATGCGCGAGCGGATTTTCAACGTATGGGTCAACCTGCCGACCTTCGATCCGACTGTCGGCATGGATGTGGTGGAACGTCTGGAACGTGACGGGCGCATCAATATTGCGCTTGGGTTCCTGCTGCCCTTTGTGGTTCCCTTTGTCATCACCTTCACCGCGTCCGAGATAAACCCCGCAAGCCTGACCGCACCGCAAACCCTGATCTGGACGATGACTGCATGGTCGTTTCTTCCTGCAAGCCTGTTCATGCGCGGCATTGCCATGGGGCGGATCGCCGACATGATCCGCGACATGCGCCGGTTGCGTGGCGAAACCGACTCCTCGGCCTTGTCGCGGGCCTCGCGGGTGTTCTGATTGCCTGCGCGGGGCCGGTGCAGGCGGAACGTCTGCGCCTTGCCTATTGGAACACCGATCTGAATCGTGCAGGCCCCGGCCTGCTCTTGCGCGATGTTCTGGCTGCAAGCGCCGATGACATTGCCACCGCTGTTGCAACGATCAACGCTTTGGATGCCGATATCCTTGTCCTGTCGGGGATCGATTACGACGCAAGCGGCGCAGCCCTTGGTGCGCTCAACGCTGCACTCGCCCGGCCCTATCCGCATCTTGCACCGCTGCGCCCGAATACCGGCATCGCAAGCGGCTTTGACCTCGATGGCAATGGCCGCCGCGACGAAGCGCGCGATGCCCTCGCCTTCGGGCGCTTTCCGGGCGAGGGCGGGATGGCAATCCTGTCGCGCCTGCCGATCGACGCGGCGCAGGGCGCCGATCACTCCGGCCTGCTGTGGCGCGATTTGCCGGGGGCAAGGCTGCCCCCCCTTCCCCAGGGCGCCGAGGAGGTGTTGCGCCTGTCGTCCACCGGCCACCATGACACGGCGGTCAGGCTGGCCGACGGACGTGCCTTGCACCTGCTGACATGGCACGCAACACCCCCGGCCTTTGACGGGCCAGAGGACCGCAATGGCAAGCGCAATCATGACGAAACGGCATTCTGGCTGTCCCTTCTGGACAGCGCCGCGGCACCGCCCGCGCCTTTCGTTCTGATCGGGCAGGCAAATGTGGACCCCGACAAGGGCGATGGTGACAAGGCCGCGCTGCGTGCGCTTTTGGCCGATCCGCGCCTGCAAGATGCTTTGCCCGGCGACACGGTGGATTACGGCGGGGCGCTTGGGCGGCTGCGGGTCGCCTATATCCTGCCTTCGGTCGGGATCACCATATCCGGCGCCGGCCATGCGCCGATCCCGCAGGGCGCCCGGCATCATCCGATCTGGATGGAAATATTCCCCTGAAGGCCCGCTTTCGCGCGCCCTTGGCACAAGCAGCGCTTGACCCTGTCCAGCCCTTTGGCTACCCCGCTGCAAGCCCATAAATCAGGAGCCTTTGCGATGGCCAACCCTTCCCTTCTTATCCTTGCCGGAGACGGTATCGGCCCTGAAGTCATGGCCGAAGTGAAGAAGATCATCCATTGGATGGGGGCGCGGCGCGGCGTGACCTTCGACGTCACCGAAGATCTGGTGGGCGGCTGCGCCTATGACAAACACGGCGTGCCGCTGCACGATGACACCATGGCCAAGGCGCAAGAGGTGGACGCGGTCCTGCTTGGTGCCGTTGGTGGCCCGAAATACGACACCCTCGATTTCAGCGTAAAGCCGGAACGCGGGCTCTTGCGCCTGCGCAAGGAGATGGACCTGTTTTCCAACCTGCGCCCGGCACAATGTTTTGACGCGCTTGCCGATTTTTCCAGCCTGAAGAAGGATGTGGTGGCCGGTCTTGATATCGTCATCGTGCGCGAACTGACCAGCGGCGTCTATTTCGGCGAGCCGCGCGGCATTTTCACCGAAGGAAACGAGCGGGTGGGGATCAACACCCAACGCTATACCGAATCGGAAATCGCCCGGGTGGCGCGGTCGGCCTTTGAGCTTGCCCGCAAGCGTGCCAACAAGGTCTGCTCGATGGAAAAGGCCAATGTGATGGAATCGGGCATCCTGTGGCGCGATGTCGTGCAGGAAATCCATGACAAGGAATATCCCGACGTTCAGCTTTCGCATATGTATGCGGACAACGGCGCGATGCAGCTGGTGCGCTGGCCAAAGCAGTTCGACGTGATCGTGACTGACAATCTGTTTGGCGATGTGCTGTCGGATTGCGCGGCCATGCTGACCGGCAGTCTTGGGATGTTGCCCTCTGCCTCGCTGGGCGCGCCGATGGCGAATGGGCGGCCCAAGGCACTGTATGAACCGGTGCACGGATCGGCGCCCGATATCGCGGGCCAAGGCAAGGCGAACCCGATCGCCTGCATCCTGTCCTTTGCCATGGCGCTGCGGTATTCCTTCGACATGGGCGAGGACGCGACGCGGGTCGAAAAGGCCGTGGAACAGGTGCTGGCCGACGGGCTGCGCACCGCGGATCTGATGGGCCCCGAAGGCGGCACGCCGATTTCGACCACGCAGATGGGGGATGCCATCGTCGCGGCACTGGACAAAAGCCTGTAACGCGCCCGACGCCTGTCACGCCACCGTGCAAGAGGCCCGCCCCGCGCGGGCCTTTTTGCCAAAGCGCCACGGAAACCGTTGAGCCATCAGCCGCTTTCTGCCAAAGGATAGCGCAAACAGTATCGAAGCGCGCCGCGCGCGATACCGGCGAGAGGACAGCATGGGCCATAATCTGAAAGGTGCGCTTCTGGCGCTGATGGCATTCGCGCTTTATGCCACCCATGATGTGGTCATCAAGTTTCTGGGCGAAAGCTACAGCTCGTTCCAGATCATCTTCTTTTCGGGTCTGCTCGGCTTTCCGATCATCACCTTCATGCTGATGAGCGACCGCACCGACGGCAACCTGATCCCGCGCCATCCGTGGTGGTCGTTGCTGCGCTCGCTCACGGCTGTGTCAACCGGGGCTGCCGGGTTTTACGCCTTTACGGTTCTGCCGCTGGCGCAGACCTATGCCATCCTGTTTGCGATGCCGCTTCTGATCACGGTCATGGCCATTCCCATGCTGGGGGAAAAGGTGGGCATCCGGCGCGGGCTTGCGGTTGTCGTGGGTCTGATCGGGGTGTTGATCGTGCTTCGGCCGGGATCGGCCCCGATGTCCTGGGGGCATGTTGCGGCGCTCTCGGCGGCCATCACCGGATCGCTGACCTCGGTCATCGTGCGCAAGATCGGGGCCGAGGAACGTTCTGCCGTGCTGATGCTTTACCCGATGGTGGCGACCTTTCTGCTGACCGGGGCGACGATGCCCTTTGTCTATGTGCCGATGCCGCTGGAACATCTTGCGCTGACCGGCGTGATTGCCAGCCTTGGTTTCATCGCGGCGCTGCTCTCCATCGCGGCCTATCGCACGGCACCCGCGATCATCGTCGCGCCGATGCAATATTCGCAAATCATCTGGGCGGTCATTTACGGGGCGCTGTTGTTCGACGAATCGGTGGATTTCTACACTCTGCTTGGAACCGGCGTCATCATCCTGTCGGGGATCTACATCGTCTTGCGTGAAGGGACGGGACGGGTTTCGATCAACAGCCCGGTGCTATCGAACAAATCGCGCCCCGAAACCGGACTGATGCCGCGCATCAGCCTGTTGCTGCGGCGCGCCGACCGCGGGTCACAGGATTGACCGCGCGACCCCTCTTGCAAAGCGGTCGCGAAGGGTTTACGGCGTTTCCCACGGTCGGAGCGTAGCGCAGTCTGGTAGCGCACCTGCTTCGGGAGCAGGGGGTCGGAGGTTCGAATCCTCTCGCTCCGACCAATTTCCCGCACCTATTCAACGCCTTCGATTGCGTGCCGCGCGGCAAGGCAGACGGGCAAGAACCGTCTAGGCATTCGTCGCCGTTCTTGCGATGTAATCCGCGGTCATCAGGTCCAGATGGGCGCCGCCCCCATTCTTGGCGATGGTGATTTCGTCTTCTGTGCGCCGCGCATAGGCGGCGGGCGCGTCATAGAAATCGGCAATCACATCCGACTCGCTGATCGCGCCAGAGGCGATCGGGTCCATCAGTTCGCCGATATGGCGCAGCGTCGTGGCACGGCTGTCCACAAACAGCCGGGCGCGGGCCATCGCCTCGTCGTCCACCTCGCGCATGGCGGGCGTATAGGCGCCGATCAGGTCGAGGTGCTGGCCCGGTTGCAGCCAGGCGCCCTTGATCAGCGGGGCCGTCGCCATGGTTGCGGTGCAGATGATGTCGGCCTGCGCGACCGCGCGTTCCAGATCATCTGCCACCGGCAGGCCCATCGCCTCGGCGCTGGCGCGGCTGCGGCTCCAGACGGTGAACCGCGCCTCGGGAAAGGCGCTCTGATAGGCGCTGTGCATCGCCCGGGCCACGCTGCCCGCACCGACAAGCAGGATGCGTCGCGCATCCTTGCGCGCCAGCCGTTTGGCCGACAGCAGGCTGTCGCCGGCGGTTTTCCATTTGGTCAGCAGATGGAAATCGACCAGTGCGGTCAGCACGCCCGTCTGGTCATCAAACAAGGTGGCGGCCCCGTTGACAGACGGCAGCCGATGCGCGCCATTGCCGGGAAAGACCGTCGCCGCCTTGACCAGCAGGCCAAGGCCAGCAATCCAGGCCGCGCGGTTCAGCAGCGTATTGCCGCCCTGATAGAGGAACGCATCCTTGATCTCGGCCTTCGGGCGGGTGTGGCCTGCCTCTAGCGCGTCGGTCAGGCCAGACCATGTCAGCCAGGGTTCGATGTCGGGGCCAAGGATGCGCGGGGTCACAGGCCAGCCTCCTGGCGCGTCAGCAGCCCGACCGCGACGAGGCGTTCCGCCCAACCTTGCCAGCCGGTGAACAGATGCGTCTGCCAGCCCCGCGCGGCCGCGGCGGCGATGTTTTCCGGCTTGTCATCGGTGAACAGCAACGCCTCGGGCGCGATGCCCGTCGCCTGTTCAAGCTGTTGGTAGATTTCGGGATCGGGCTTGATGACCCCCATCCGCGCCGAGACAAAGCAGCGGTCAAACTCGTTCAGAAACTCATACTGACTTTGCGCATGGGTAAAGCTGTCGTCGCCGAAATTGGTCAGCGCCATCACCGGCACGCCCTTTGCCCGCAGCGCGCGCAACAGCGCGATCGAGCCTTCGATGCGGGGCGCGGCCATCTCGATCCAGTTGTGATACCAGCACAGGATCTGGGCGCCCCATTCGGGGTGCGCCTCGGCATGGGCCTCGACCGTTGCGCGAAAAGGCGCGCCCGCGTCGATGCGCAGGTTCATCTCCTCGATGCCGGTTTCGGCAAACAGGCGGCGGCGCGCATCTGGCCCGAGCCGGCGGTCATAGAATCCTTCGGGATTCCAGTGCAGCAACACATTGCCGATGTCAAAGATCACCGCTTGGACGTGCCCCATCCTGAACCTGCCTTCTGACCGTTTCGCGCCAGACTGTATAAAGCCCGGCCCCGCGGATAAGCGCAATCCCCAGCCAGACGGCGGCATCGGGTCAGGTGCCAAAACCCGGCGCGCGCCAGAAACAGGCGCCCCGCGACACCCTGACGATCGACACGCGCGGCAAAGGCGTGCCGACAGGCAACCACCGCGCCCTGCGCGAAAAGATACCCCTTCCCGGGTGGATGTCGTCCTGTGGACCCATCGGCACAGGACAGGCGACGATTGTGTGTCAGCCCGCCTTTGCCGCGCGCAGAACTCTGTCCAGCGTATCAAGAAAGCGCGAGCGATCCGCCTTGGAAAACGGCCGGCCGCCGCCTTGGCGGAACGGGTCGGCGCTGCGCTGAGCACCCGGGCGCCGGCTTCGACGCATCGTGCGGCCAGCGGTATATCGCCCGTCACCACCACATCGCCCGCACCGCAAGCCTCGGCGATCCATTTGTCGGCCTCGTCCGGGCCAGCGGCGACAAAGACGCTTTCCACCAAAGGGTTGGCCGAAGGCCGGATGCCTCCGTTCGAGACGACCAGCATCCTGACCCCGTGGCGCGTGGCGACACGCTCTGCCTCGGCCTTGACCGGGCAGGCATCGGCATCGATGAACAGGCGCGTCATGCCCGTGCCCCGCTGCGCCGGTCAGCCATAAAGCGCCTTGGCATGGAACCCGATATGCTCCTCCATGAAGGTCGAGACGAAGAAATAGCTGTGATCATAGCCCTTTTGCAGGCGCACGGCACCGCCCTGCCGGCGAGAGGCCATGGCCTCGGCCAGGGCTTCGGGTTTGAGCAGGTCGATGAACTGGTCCGACGTGCCCTGATCCACCAGAACCGGGCCATCAAAGCCGCGCTTGCGCATGAGCAGCGTGGCATCATGGGCGGCCCAGGCGGCCTCGTCCTTGCCCAGATAGGCGGTGAACTGTTTGCGGCCCCAGTCGCTTGCGGTGGGGTGGCAGATCGGGGCGAAAGCCGACACCGATTTGAACCGGCCAGGCAGGCTCATGGCGATGGTCAGCGCGCCATGCCCGCCCATGGAATGCCCGGTGATGGCCTGCGCCTCCTCGGCCAAGGGAAAGGCGTTGAACAACAGGCGCGGCAGATCCTCGGTCACGTAATCCCACATGCGGAAATGCGGCGCCCATGGCTTTTGCACCGCGTTCACATAGAACCCGGCACCTTGGCCCAGATCATAGGCCGCATCATTTGCCACGCCGTCGCCGCGCGGCGAGGTATCCGGAAACACCACCGCGACCCCGGCCTCGGCGGCCCAGCGCTGCGCATTGGATTTGACCATCGCGTTCTCATGCGTGCAGGTCAGCCCGGACAGGAACCAGATCAGCGGCACAGGCCCGTCTTCGGCGCCGTCCGGCAAGAACAGGCCAAAGGTCATGTCCGTGCCCGTTGCCGCCGAGGCATGCGAATACACCCCCTGAACCCCGCCAAAGGCCCTGCTTTCCGATACCGTCTTCATCCCGTTCCTCCATTCACCAAGGCAATCACCCCCGTCACCGTCAGCACCGACGCCGCGGTGGACAAAAGGATGGCCGTCGAAACCCGTTGTGGCGCAACGCCGTAATGCGCGGCCAGAATATAGACATTGCCCGCCACCGGCAGCGCGGCGGCGGCGATCATCACCCCTGCCGCATAGCGCTCCACCGGGAAAATCACCAGTGCCGCAAAGGCCACGGCGGCGGGATGCAGCAGCAGCTTGGCCCCGGCCAGCCAGGCGGCGACCTGAACCCGCTCGGCGCTGCGCCCCGCAAGTGACGCACCGATGGCAAACAAGGCGCCGGGCGTCGCCGCCGCACCAAGGGTGGTCATGAACTCGTTCACCGGCACGGGCAGCGTCCATCCCGTCGCGCCCCAAGCCAACCCCAGCACGATCGAGACGATCATCGGGTTCTTCAGCAGGCCAAGTCCCAGCACACGGAAAATGCCAAGGCTCATCTGCCCTTCGCGGCGCGCGGTGATGACCAGCGTGATCACGCTGGAAAACACGATCAGATCGATCGCAAGCACCAACAGAACCGGCCCGGCCGCCTCTGGCCCGAGCAACAGCACCAGCATCGGCACGCCCAGAAAGCCGACATTGCCGATCACGGCACATTGCGCCTCGACCGCGGCTTCCTCAAGCGACACGCCGCGCCACAGCGCGCCCCCCATGGCAACAAGATAGATCACGACCGAAGCCGACAGATAGGCAAAGACAAAGGCCCAGTCGAACACCTCGCCCAGCGACAGGTTGGCGGCAAAGCCGAACAGCATCGCGGACAGGGCGAAGTAGAACACGAACCTGGTCAGCGCCGCCGTCGCCTCGGGGCCGAAAAAGCGGGTCCGACCCGCCAGATAGCCCAGCCCGATCAGGGCAAAGAACGGCAAGGTTTTCAGAAGGATTGGCAGCATGGCCCTGCTTTCGGGATCATCCCTGCCACGGTTTCAGAAACCCTTGGCAGGCGCAACCCGGCAGCAAGGCCCTATCCCATGGTTTCAAGGCAATGGCGGCGAAAGGCGCGTTTGAGCATGTCCAGTTCCTGGCGCAGCAGATCGACTTCGGCGCGCATGTCATCTTCCATCGCGACGCCCGTGATGATGGTGAAATGCGCCAAGGTTTCCGTCGTGCCCGCTTCGCGGATCAAAAAGGTCTGCACCCCCTCGCTCAGCACCTCGGCGGGGATCGGCACGCGCACCGCCCATTCACCGCTGCGCCCGGCCACCGGGTCCACCGTGACGCCGGACAGCGGCTGTTCCAGCAAGAGCACCTCCAGCTTGGGCGGGCTGTCCCCGGCGCTCAGCACACCTTCCCAGATCCCGGCGCGAATGCGTGTCTTGGTCAGCCGTTTTTCGATCATGCTCGCCTCACAGTTCCGCACGCGGGCGGCGGCTGAACGTGACATCGCGCAGGATGATCTGGTTCATTTCCGGCCCTTCAAAAATCAGATCGACCCAAAGCCGCTCGATCCGCTTTTCATTGATCTTGGTATAGGCCAGATCAAACTCGACCATCACTTCTTCATCCCCGAGGGGAAGTTCGCGGACAATCTGTTCGACGTTCGGCCCGTGCTTGATGTTCAGCCGCGCAAAGATTTCCAGCGGCTTTTCCATCTCGACGATCACATCCAGCCGGATCAGATGCCGCAGCTTGAGCCCGTTGGCGGCCTCTGGCGCGAGATCGAGGACGAGGCTGAGGAAAGATCCGTCGAAACGGAACACGTCCATCCGAAAGCCAAAGGGCGCAAGGTCGGATTCGCGCGTGTTTCTGATCTGGCGCACCGTCAATTCGCTGCGCCGGCAATCGTGAAACACCGTCGCGCCCTCACAAACCTGCGCCCGGCCCGGCACGGACGAAAACCCCGGCACCGGGATCGGACCCTTCCACAGCTCCGGCCGCCAGGACCAATCCGTGCCAAGCGGACGGCGCATGGCATTGGACCCGATCACGGGCAGGGCAAGGCGATGTTCGGCCTCGTGGATCACGCGGTCAAGCTGGCGGCGGATCTGCCGCGCCCGCCCGCGCAAGCCGCGCAGGCTTTCCAGATCAAGACTGGCCGCACGCTCGGCCAAGACACCCCAACGCCGCTGAAGGCGCCGGTGGAGCAGCCGATCAAGAAATGCGTCAAACCTGCCTGCCATGTGCTTTTCCGAAACTTCACCTGCAACACCCCGCCGATTGTTCACGACGTGGAAACGATTCCCTTTATTGCCGGAAAAACCTTAAGACTCCACAGTGTTTGCAGAAAACCTGCGCGGTCCGGGGGCTGGCATCACCGATTGGCGCGGCGCAGGGCCTTTGCCGTGTCTTCCACCAGGTCGCGGCTCTGGTCTTCTTCCAGATCCGGGCCAGACACCTTCACGCTGACCGTGCGTCCGTTCATCGCCGTCATGCCACGCCAATAGACGCCCTCGGCACGGTCGGCGACGCGAAACAGAAACAGATCGCCGACACTTCTGGCCGAGGTCACGGCCACATCTGACGCGCGCCCCCTGCGGCTGAGCGATTTTCGCCCGGCCTCCGACGCAAAGAAGGCAGCCATCTCGGCGCCACCCGGCGCCATGGCGGCGGCGCTGCCGGGCCGGCCAAAGGTGATGGAAATCACCGCAGGCATCGCATCTGCCTGATCGGTGCAGCGCCCAAGCAGAATGGCCGCCGCGCCATCGGTCTGGCGCAGCGTGGCCGGATCGGGGCAATAGCCGGCAGGCCCCTGCACCGTGATGTCATCGGCCCGCAGGACAACCGCCTTGGGCAAAGGCTGCTCGGCCCCGGCGGTCATGGGCTGGCCCAACGCCAGCCCAAGTGCCAGCAGCAGGTTACTGGTCCATGTAGACATGCTTTTCGGCCTTGGCACCCGGGTGCGTGACCGCACCCCAACGCGCACCGCCCACCAGCTTGACGAACTTGTAAAGCGCGCCGGTTGCATATTGCGTGGGGCGCGGGCCTTTCCATTCGGCCTTGCGCGCGGCCAGTTCCTCATCCGACAAAGCCACCGACAATTCGCCGGTCAGCGCGTTCAGCGTGATCATGTCGCCGTCCCGCAGCAAGGCAATCGGCCCGCCATGCGCCGCTTCCGGCCCCACATGGCCCACGCAGAACCCGCGCGTCGCACCCGAGAACCGGCCATCGGTGATAAGCGCCACCTTCTTGCCCATCCCCTGCCCCGACAGGGCGGCGGTGGTGGACAGCATTTCCCGCATCCCCGGCCCGCCAGCGGGGCCTTCGTTGCGGATCACGATGACCTCGCCTTCCTTGTAGGCGCGGGCCTTGACGGCGGCAAAGGCATCTTCCTCGCATTCGAACACGCGGGCCGGGCCGGTGAACACCTGCTCCGCCTCGGACATGCCCGCGACCTTGACGATCGCGCCATCGGGGGCAAGATTGCCCTTCAATCCGACGACGCCGCCGGTCTTGGTGATCGGGGTTTCAACCGGATAGATCACGCGCCCGTCCGCCTCGCCGCGGATTTCGTCCAGGCTTTCGCCGATGGTCTTGCCGCTTGCGGTGATGCAATCCAGATGCATCAGACCGGCCTTGGCCAGTTCCTTCATCACGACGGGCACGCCACCAACCTCGTACAGGTCTTTGGCGACATATTTGCCGCCCGGCCGCAGATCGACGAAATAGGGCGTGTCGCGCATGATGTCGCAGACGTCGAACAGGTCGAAATCGATCCCCGCCTCATGCGCGATCGCCGGCAGGTGCAGCGCCGCATTGGTGCTGCCGCCCGTGCAGGCCACCACGCGGGCGGCATTTTCCAACGACTTGCGCGTCACCACGTCCCGCGCGCGGATGTTCTTTTCCAGCAGATGCATCACGGCGACGCCCGACGCCTCGCCATACTGATCGCGGCTTTCATACGGCGCTGGCGCGCCCGACGAGTTCAGCAGCGCCAGACCAATCGCCTCGGACACGCAAGCCATGGTGTTGGCGGTGTATTGCGCGCCGCAAGCGCCCGAGGACGGGCAGGCCACCCGCTCCATGATCTCCAGTTCCGCATCCGACAGGTTGCCTGCCTGATGCTGACCCACGGCTTCGAACATGTCCTGCACGGTGATGTCGCGGCCCTGATAGCGGCCGGGCAGGATCGACCCGCCATAGATGAACACGCTCGGCACGTTGAGCCGAACCATCGCCATCATCATCCCCGGCAGCGATTTGTCGCAGCCTGCAAGACCCACCAGCGCGTCATAGCAATGCCCGCGCATCGTCAGTTCCACCGTATCGGCAATCGCATCGCGGCTGGCGAGGCTGGAGCGCATCCCCTCATGCCCCATCGCGATTCCGTCGGTGACGGTGATGGTGGTGAACTCGCGCGGGGTGCCGCCGCCCTTTTTGACGCCATGCTTCACGATCTGCGCCTGACGGTTCAGCGCGATGTTGCAGGGTGCTGCTTCGTTCCAGCAGGTGGCCACACCCACCCAAGGCTGATGAATCTCCTCCTCTGTGATCCCCATGGCATAGAAATACGACCGATGCGGCGCGCGGGCCGGACCCTCGGTCACATGGCGGCTGGGAAGTTTCGACTTGTCGAAACGCGTGTTCGTGGACATGGGCATCCTCCCGCAAGAATTGTTTGATCTTGGGATAATGGGCGAAGGCTTTGGGAGCAAGGCAGGAAAGCATCAGGGCTTTTCTCTGCCGCTGGCGTCGCTACTGTGCGCGCATGACCCAGATGCGTATCGCCGCGATCGATCTTGCCCGCACACTCGCCCTTTTGGCGATGGTGATCTATCATTTCACCTTCGATCTGATGCTGTTTGGCCATCTGCCGCCCGGCTTTGTGTTCGACGGGCCATGGCCCCTCTTTGCCCGTGCCATCGCCTCCAGCTTTCTGGCGCTGGCCGGGGTGTCGCTGTGGCTGGCGCATGGGTCGCAGATCCGCTGGGGGGCGTTCTGGCGGCGGCTCGCGCTGGTCGCCGGGGCGGCTGCGCTTGTCACGGTTGCGACCTATTTCACCATGGGGGCGCAGTTCATCCGCTGGGGCATCTTGCACGCCATCGCCGCAGGCAGCCTGCTTGGCCTTGCCTTTCTGCGCGCGCCGATCGTGCTGACGCTTGGGGTGGCCGCTGCGGTCTTTGTGGCGCCGCATCTGTTCCGGCACGAGATGTTCAACGCGCCGCTGTGGATCTGGCTTGGCCTGTCCACCGAAGTGCCCCCGACGATGGATTACGAACCCATCCTGCCCTGGCTTTGCCCGGTGCTGATCGGGATCGTGCTGGCCCGGCTGATGGCGCGAGCGGGCCTGTGGGACAGGCTGCGCACATGGCAGCCCGGCGCCTTGGGTCGGGCGCTGCTTTGGCCGGGGCGGCACAGCCTTGCGATTTATCTGATCCATCAGCCGGTCCTGTTCGGCGCGCTTTACCTGTTCACCCGCTATCTCTGAGGCAGCCATGCTTGCTTTGCCCGACCAGCCCGATCTTTACTCTGCCCTGCGTCAAAGCGGTGCTGCGCCCGGCGATCTGCCTGCCCTGATCGCGGCAAGCCCGGCCCCGGTGGCCAATCGGTTGCGCATGGCCGACCATGGCCTGTTGCGCGCCATCTTGCGCGCAGGCCAAGGCCAGCCCGCGATTGCAAACGCGCCCGCCGTGGTCGATCATCTGCGCGCCCTGTCGCCGCAACCCTTGATGCAGCCCGACATCGCGACCAGCCCCACCCTTGCCCTGCTGACCAATGGCGAGCATCCGGACATGCCGCCCTTTTCCGACCGCGCCTTTGACGCCTGGTTCGCGGCAAGGGGCGTGCCCTATGGCATCGGCACCTATGGCGAGGACCGCAGCGTCTATCGCACCGCGCAATTTGCCGATGGGATCAGCCCCGAACGGCGCACGCGCCACCTTGGCATCGATGTCTTCGCCCCGGCGGGCACCCCGCTTTATGCACCGCTTGCGGGGCGTGTGCGGCATCTGAGCTACAATGCCGATCCGCTGGACTATGGTCATACGCTGATTCTTGAACATGACGCGGGGGATCTGCGGTTCTTCACGCTTTACGGGCATCTTGCCGGCAGCTTGCCGCATCTGCTGCGGCCCGGCGCAAGCGTCGGCGCGGGCCAGCACATCGCCGACCTCGGCGATTGGCACGAAAATGGCGGCTGGGCGCCGCATGCGCATTTTCAGATCATGACCGACATGCTGGACCAGACGGGCGGCAATTTCTATGGCGTCGGCCATTCCAGCCTGTGGGATGTCTGGCAGTCGATCTGCCCCGATCCGAACCTGATCCTGCGCCTGCCGCACAGCGCCTTTGTGCTGCCCTGAACCACGGGGCGCAGCGGGCCAATTGCATTTCGCGCCTGTCCCCTCTATCTCATGGCAAAGCCGCTTTACCCAGAGACAAAGACCGGCACCCGAAAGGCCCGCCCGCATGAACTGGATTTCGAACTACGTTCGCCCGAAAATCAATTCGCTCTTCTCGCGCCGGGAAGTGCCGGAAAACCTTTGGACGAAATGTCCCGAATGCGGAACCATGCTGTTCCACCGCGAACTGGCCGACAATCTGAACGTCTGCTCCAACTGCGATCACCACATGGCGATCAGCCCCCGCGACAGGTTCAAATCGCTGTTCGATGGCGGAATCTTTACCGAGGTAAAGGTGCCCGAACCCGTGGTGGACCCGCTTCAGTTCCGCGACCAGAAGAAATACCCCGACCGTCTGAAGGCCGCGCAGAAAGCGACCGGCGAGAAAGAGGCGATGCTGGTGGCCGAGGGCGAGATGGGCCGCACCCCGATTGTTGCCGTGGCGCAGGATTTCAGCTTCATGGCCGGGTCGATGGGCATGTATGTCGGCAATGCGCTGATCGCCGCCGCCGAACGCGCGGTCAAACTCAAACGGCCGCTGGTGCTGTTTTCGGCCGCGGGCGGCGCGCGGATGCAGGAAGGCATCCTGTCGCTGATGCAGATGCCGCGCACGACGGTCGCGGTCCAGATGCTCAAGGAGGCGCGGCTGCCCTATGTGGTCGTCCTGACCCATCCGACCACGGGCGGCGTGACCGCAAGCTATGCCATGCTGGGCGATGTGCAGATTGCCGAACCCAATGCGCTGATCTGCTTTGCCGGGCCGCGCGTGATCGAACAGACCATCCGTGAAAAGCTGCCCGAAGGCTTCCAGCGCGCCGAATATCTGCTGGACCACGGCATGTTGGACCGTGTGACCCACCGCAAGCAATTGCGCGACGAGCTGATCGTCATCCTGCGGATGCTCACCGGGCAACCCCCGGCGATAAAGGGCGATCTTCCCGCCCCGGCAGCCGTGGAATCGCCTGTGGGCGCGGCAGGCTGATCTTGGCACAAGGCTCTGACGCCCTCCTCGAGAGGATGATGACCCTGCACCCCAAGGTCATCGACCTGACCCTGGACCGCATGCATCGCCTGCTTGCCGCCTTGGGCCACCCCGAGAACCGCCTGCCTCCGGTGATCCACATCGCAGGGACGAATGGAAAGGGCAGCACCCAAGCGATGATCCGCGCGGGCCTGGAGGCGGCGGGTCATAGCGTGCATGCCTATACCTCGCCGCACCTCGCACGGTTTCACGAACGCATCAGGCTTGCGGGCCGCTTGATTGAAGAACCCGCCCTTGCCGCGTTGCTGGACGAATGCGTGCAGGCAAACGGTCCGGACTCGATTACCTTTTTTGAAATCACCACCGCGGCCGCCATGCTCGCCTTTGCGCGCACCCCGGCGGATTACACCTTGCTGGAGGTGGGCTTGGGCGGGCGGCTGGACGCGACCAATGTGATCGCCGCGCCGCGCCTGACGATCATCACGCCCGTCAGCCTGGACCATCAGCAGTTTCTGGGCGATACGGTCGCAGCAATTGCGGGCGAAAAGGCCGGCATCATCAAGCGCGGCATTCCGGTGATCGTTGGGCCGCAAACGCCCGAGGGGCTGGCCGTGATCGAGGCGCGGGCCGCGCGGATGGGCGCGCCCGTGCTTGCCTATGGTCAGCATTGGCATGTGGCCGAAGATCGCGGCAGGCTGGTGTTTCAGGATGAAACCGGCCTGCTGGATCTGCCGCTTCCCAATCTGCCCGGCCCGCATCAGGTGCAGAATGCCGGGGCGGCGATCGCGGCGATGCGCGCCCTTGGGCTGGGCGAAGCGGCCTTCGAGGCCGCCGTGACCCGCGCCTTCTGGCCCGCGCGGATGCAGCGCCTGCGTCAGGGGGGCCCGCTGATTGACCTTGCGCCCAAGGTCGAGCTCTGGCTTGACGGCGGGCACAACCCGGCTGGCGGTCAGGCGGTGGCGGATACGCTGGCCCGAATGCCGCGGCGCGCGACCTATCTGATCTGCGGAATGCTGAACACCAAGGATGTCGGCGGCTATATGCGCCCGCTGGCCGCGCACGTGACCCGGCTTTACGCGGTGTCGATCCCGAATGAAAAGAACACCCTGCCCGCGGAAACCACCCGTGACGCCGCCCTGTCCGCGGGAATCGCGGCAGAGGCCGCGGTTTCGGTCAGCGCGGCTTTGGCACAGATCGCGTCTGACGATCCAGAGGCACGGGTGCTGATTTGCGGCTCGCTTTACCTTGCAGGGGCAATCCTGCGCGAAAACGGCTAAGGGGGCGCGCTAGGCCTTGTAGCGCGCCATGAACATCTCTACCGCACCGCGCACGGCACGCGACACGTCTGCCGTGTTGATCTGATGATCCATGCGAAACATCAGCTTTTCCATGATCGGCGCCTTGCACAGCTGAATGAACTGCTCGGCCGCCAGATCGATATCCTCGATCCGCAGCACGCCGGCCTGCACCAGCACATGCAAATGATGCGCCAGCCGGTCATGCACCAGCCCCGGACCGTTGCGATAGAACTCGCGGGCCAGCTCGGGAAACCGGGCCCCTTCGGCGATGATCATGCGGCACACGCTTTGGCCAAAGTCTGAAACGACGAAGGCCGCGATCCGCTCACCCGCCAGGGTCAGCATCGCTTCGGGCGACATGGCGGGATCGATTTCCGCCTCTGCCTCCTGGGTCTGGCGCAGGCATTCCTGCGCACAGATTTCCCGAAACATCAGCTGCTTGTCGGGGAAATAGGCGTAGAGCGTGGCCTTGCTGACGCCTGCCTCGCGCGCGATGTCGTCAACGGAAGCACCGTCAAAGCCATCGCGCAAAAAGATCGTGCGGGCGCCTTCCAGCACCTGAGCGAATTTGCGGCCCCTGCGGACCGCCTGTTCCCCGACTGCGTTCATGTCACCCCCCAGTCTTGCGACCATAGGTCAGGAGACAGGGCAACAGCAAGCCGCCGCCGGGGTTTGGGTCACTTGCAAGGGGCGGTGCTGCCTGTCGGGGCCTCGACGCAGCCTTTGGTCGAGGTGGTGGCCTGACCGTCCTCGGGCCAGGTCAGAGTGGGCAGATCGACGCCAAACCCACCGGCAAAGGCGGGAACAGTGCTAAGGGCAA
This sequence comes from Cypionkella sp., assembly GCA_025458525.1. Classification (GTDB taxonomy): domain Bacteria; phylum Pseudomonadota; class Alphaproteobacteria; order Rhodobacterales; family Rhodobacteraceae; genus Pseudotabrizicola. Next base: position 16,369 of record JALOSF010000026.1, read on the forward strand.
GGGTCAGAGCAAGCAGAACAGTGCGCATGATGGCATCCCAAAAATGAACTTGTCGGTTCACTTTATATGAACCTGTCAGTTCACTTTTGCAAGACAATAATGAACCGTTAAGTTCATTATATGGCCTTGCAAAGACTGTCGCCGCCACTAATTTAGAATCATTCCAAAATGGTGACAGTCATGCTGTTTTCGCTTTCCCAACGCCGCCGCTTTTCGGATCTGTCCGAGCAAGAGGTTCTGGCGCTCGCCATCTCCTCCGAGGAAGATGATGCCCGGATCTACCGCAGCTATGCCGAGCGGCTGCGGGCCGATTACGGCGCGACCGCCAAAGTCTTTGACGGGATGGCCGCCGAAGAAGATGGCCATCGCCGCCAGTTGATCGACCTGCACCGCGCCCGGTTTGGCGAGGTGATTCCATTGCTGCGCAGGGAACATGTGGCGGGGTTTTACGCCCGCCGCCCGGTCTGGCTGGTGGAAAACCTGACGCTGGAGACGATCCGCGCCGAGGCCGAGGCGATGGAAAAGCAGGCCGAGGCCTTTTACCTCAGGGCGGCGCAGGCGACCACGGATGCCGGCACCCGCAAATTGCTGGGCGATCTTGCCGCCGCAGAATCGGGGCACAAGAAGCGGGCCGATGCGCTGCTTGACCATCATGTCGATGCGCAAAGCGAGGAACAGGAAAACCGCGCCGCCAAGCGGCAATTCATCCTGACTTGGGTGCAGCCGGGGTTGGCGGGGTTGATGGATGGCTCTGTCTCGACGCTTGCGCCGATCTTTGCCACCGCCTTTGCAACGCAGGACACCTGGACCACCTTTCTGGTCGGCACGGCGGCCAGTGTGGGCGCTGGTATTTCGATGGGCTTTACCGAAGCTGCGCATGACGACGGCGTGCTGTCGGGCCGGGGCAGCCCGTGGAAGCGCGGGATTGCCTCTGGTGTCATGACGACGGTGGGGGGCATGGGCCACGCGCTGCCCTATCTGATTCCCGATTTCTGGACGGCAACGATCCTTGCCATGGTGGTGGTCTTTGTCGAGCTTTGGGCCATCGCCTGGATTCAGAACAAATACATGGAAACCCCCTTCCTACGGGCTGCGATGCAGGTCGTGCTTGGCGGCGCGCTGGTCTTTGCGGCGGGTGTGCTGATCGGTGGCGGTTAAGCCAAAGGGCCGCCGGCGCAGCCGACGCTGCCGCCCACATACCGGAGCCCGCGCAAAAGCCGGGGATCAGCCGCCCAGGTGGCTTTCGCCCCGCGCGGCGGCCAGATCCATCTGACGCTGGCGTTCGCGGAACCGGCTGCGGTCGGCCGGGGTGTATTCGTCCACACAGGCCGCGCAGCAGACACCCTTTTCATAGGCCGGGTGCTGACGCCCCTCGGGCGTGACGGGGCGGCGGCAGGCGCCGCAGCTTTCGTTGGCGCCGGGCACCAGCCCATGTCCGACCGATACGCGCCCGTCGAACACATAGCATTCGCCCTGCCACAGGCTTTGGTCCTGAGGCACGTCTTCGAGATATTTCAGGATGCCCCCCTTGAGGTGGAACACATCCTTGACGCCTTGAGACAAAAGGTAATTCGTCGATTTCTCGCAGCGGATGCCGCCGGTGCAGAACATCGCGATGCGCTTGTTGTGAAACCTGTCGCGGTTTTCTTCCCACCATTTTGGAAAGTCGCGAAAACTGCGGGTGGCCGGGTCCACCGCGCCGGCAAAGGTGCCGATGGCGACCTCGTAATCGTTGCGGGTGTCGATCACCGCCACATCGGGCTGTCGGATCAGGTCGTTCCAGTCTTTGGGGGCGACGTAATGGCCCACGCGCGCTTTCGGATCGACATCCGGCACGCCCATCGTGACGATTTCCCGCTTCAGCCGCACCTTCATGCGGCCGAAGGGCATGGTCGGCGACTGGCTTTCCTTCCACTCCAGATCGGCGCAGCCCGGCAACCCACGGATATGGGACAACACCGCATCGATCCCGGCGCGCGGCCCGGCGATGGTGCCGTTGATGCCTTCGGTCGCAAGCAGGAGCGATCCCTTGACCCCTTCGGCGCTGCACAGATCAAGCAGCGGGCCCCGCAAGGCGGCGGGGTCCGGAAAGCGTGTGAAATGATACAGCGCGGCAATGGTCAGCATGGGCGCGGCATAGGACAAGCACGGCGCCGGATCAAGCCTGCCCGGCAGGTGGTTGACAGCGCGCGGGCGATCCCTACGACTGAGGTCCAGCAGAAGGAGCCCACCATGCACCCATCGACCGACGCCCTGATCGTGATTGACGTGCAAAACGACTTTTGTCCCGGCGGTGCCCTTGCAGTGGCCGGGGGCGATGACATTGTCGGCGGCATCACCGCGCTGATGGCCGATTTCCCGGCCATCGTCCTTACGCAGGACTGGCACCCGGCCGATCACAGCTCTTTTGCCGCGAACCACCCGGGCGCGGCCCCGTTCAGCATGATCCAGATGCCCTATGGCCCGCAGGTGCTGTGGCCCAGCCATTGCGTGCAAGGCAGCGCGGGCGCGGCCTTCCACGCGGATTTGGCGGTGGATCGCGCCGATCTGATCCTGCGCAAGGGGTTTCGGCCCAAGATCGACAGCTATTCGGCGTTCTTTGAAAATGATCGAACCACGCAAACCGGGTTGGATGGCTATTTGCGCGACCGGGGCGTGTCGCGTCTCGTGCTCGTCGGTCTTGCCACCGATTTCTGCGTGGCCTTTTCCGCGCTTGATGCCGCGCGGCTTGGCTATGATGTGACTGTCCGGCTTGACCTGTGCCGCGCCATCGACCTTGATGGCAGCCTTGCCGCCATGACCGCACAGATGCTTGCGGCGGGCGTCCGGCTTGAAGGGTGATCCGCGCTCGCAACTGGACAGCGCGGGGCGCAATTGATTTAACGGCCCAAAGCCAAGGGCAGGAGCCGCAGAATGGTTGACATCGCAACCCGCGTCCACAATCACAAGTGGAAGATTGACCCCATCGTGCGGTCGCTGATCGACACCGATTTCTACAAATTGCTGATGTGCCAGTCGGTGTTTCGCAACCGGCCCGAAACCAGCGTGACCTTCAGCCTGATAAACCGCACCAAATCCATCCGGTTGGCCGATCTGATCGACGAAGGCGAATTGCGCGAGCAGCTGGATCATATCCGCACCCTGCGCCTGTCCCGCGGCGAAAGCACATTCCTGCGCGGCAATACCTTTTATGGCAAGCGGCAGATGTTTCGCCCCGATTTCATGGATTGGTTCGAAGGCATGCAGCTGCCGCCCTATCACCTTGAAAAGCATGACGGGCAATATGAGCTGACCTTCGAGGGCAAATGGCCCGAGGTGATGCTGTGGGAAATTCCGGCGCTGGCTGTGCTGATGGAATTGCGCTCGCGCGCGGTGCTGGGCAGCATGGGCAAGTTCGAGCTTCAGGTGCTTTATGCCAGGGCGATGACCAAGCTCTGGGCCAAGATCGAAAAGCTGCGGCAGATCGACGGGCTGAAGCTGGCCGATTTCGGCACCCGGCGGCGGCATTCTTTCCTGTGGCAGGACTGGGCGGTGCAGGCGTTGATCGAGGGGATGGGCAGCAAGTTCATCGGCACATCGAATTGTCTGATCGCCATGCGCCGCGAGGTCGAGGCGATTGGCACCAATGCCCATGAGCTGCCCATGGTCTATTCCGCGCTGGCGCGATCCGATGCCGAACTGGCTCAGGCGCCCTATCAGGTGCTTGCCGATTGGCACGAAGAACATGATGGCAATCTGCGCATCATCTTGCCCGACACCTATGGCACCGAAGGGTTTCTGGCCCGCGCGCCCGACTGGCTTGCAACATGGACAGGCATCCGCATCGACTCGGGCGATCCGGCCACGGGTGCGGAAACCGCGATCCGCTGGTGGCAGGCGCATGGCGAAGACCCGCGCGGCAAGCTGGTGATCTTTTCCGACGGGCTGGACGTGGACAAGATCGCCGAATTGCACGCGCAGTTCAAAGGCAGGGTCAAGGTGTCCTTCGGCTGGGGCACGATGTTGACCAACGATTTCCGGGGGCTGGCCGAGGGCGATAGGCTTGCGCCCTTCAGTCTGGTCTGCAAGGCGATTTCCGCCGATGGCCGCCCGACGGTGAAACTGTCGGACAACCCGAACAAGGCGATGGGTCCAGCGGATGAAATCGCGCGTTACAAGCGGGTGTTCGGGGTGGGCCAGCAGGCCGCGCTGGATGTGGTCGTCTGACCGGGGGCAGGCGCGCTATCCCAGGCAGCGGCGGGCAAACATCACGGCGCGCGCGATATGGCTGGCATGGACCGGGCTGTCGGGCGCAAGGCGCGGGGCCGCCCAGCCCACCGAGGCAAGCGTCCGGGCAAGGGTGAAGGCGTCCACCGCCTCCGGCGCGAGGCCATAGCCTTCGCAGAGCGCCGCGCGAATCTCGGCATAGCCGGGTTCATAAAGGTTCTGCGAAAGCACTGTTCCCAGATCATAGGCGCGAAAGCCAAAGCCGCTGTCGTCAAAATCGATCAGCGCAAGCGCCGGGCCGTTCACCAGAATATTCTCGCGCAGCACATCGGCATGGACCAGACCCACGCTGCCCCGATGGCGGGCAAGTTCAGCCGCCAACCAGTCGCGCGCGGCACAGAGCAGGGCAGACTCCGATGCGGTCAGGGCCGGGTGGTCCCAGAACCGGCCCCAGAACGGGGCCTCGCCCACCAGACCGTCCTGATCCCAGCGCGGGCGGGTGAACCAGTCGGGCAGGCACAGCGCATCTGTCGCCTGATGCACCCGCGCCAGAAGCTGACCCAGCGCGTGATGCAAGACAGCCTGATCGCGCACCGCGCCTGCCAGCGGAACGCCCGCCTCGCCCAGCGCCTCACCCTCCAGCCATTCCACCACCGAGGCGTTGCGGTCCGAGGGCAGGCTGGCCAAGATCTGGCCGTCGGGCAAGGCCACCGGCGCGGGCACCGGCAGGCCCGCCGCCGCAAGCGCGCCGCACCACCAAAGCTCTGACCGGATCGCCGCCGCCGATTGATAGCCGCGCCGATGCAGCCGCAGCGCGGCAGGCCGGCCGGCAATCGCGATCTGATACACCTCGTTTTCGCGCAGCCGAAGCGCCCGTGTCACCGTGCCGCCCCACAGCGCCGCCGCCTGTTCGGCCTCGGTCATGCCGCATCCAGCGCGGCTTGCAGCGCATCGGCCAGCAGATCCGCCTCGGCCCGGCCAAACACCATCGGCGGACGGATCTTAAGCGTGGTGCCGCCCCGCCCGATGCGGTTCATCAAGAACCCCCGCGCAACCATGTGTTCGACCAGATCGGCGGTGAAATCGCCCGCATCGTCATCGCCGAATTCCAGCCCGAAGAACATGCCGGTGCCGCGCGCATTCACGATCCGCCCATGGCGCAGCGCGCGCAGGCGGTCCAGCAGATAGGCCGCCGTTTCAGCCCCGCGTGCCTGCAAGCCTTCGTCCTCGATCACGTCCAAAGTGGCAAGGCAGGCAGCCGCCGACACCGGATTGCCGCCAAATGTGTTGAAATAGCCAAAGGCCTCGCGGAAGGCGGCCATCACGTCAGGCCGGGCAAGACAGGCCGCGACCGGGTGGCCATTGGCCATCGGCTTGCCCACTGTCACCACATCGGGCGCAAAGCCAAGCAGGTCATGCCCCCAGAAATGGCTGCCGACCCGGCCAAAGCCCGGCTGCACCTCATCACACAGGATCAACCCGCCAGCGGCCCGCACCGCCGCAACGGTGGCGTCCAGAAAGCCCGGCCCCACCACGGGCAAGCCTTCGTTGGCAAAGACCGGGCACAGCATCAACGCGGAAAAGCCAAATCCAGCCGCCTCCAGTTCCGCGATGGCGCGCGCCACATGCGCGGCAAAGGCGGCAGGCTGCGCCGCAAGACTGCCGCCCAGCGGGGCCATGGTATCAGGCGACGGCACCAGCCGCACATTGGGCGCGCGCCCGCCAATCGGGGGCCGCCGGGTGGAAAGCTGGCTCACCGCCGCCGTGTTGCCATGATAGGTGTTGTCGGTGGCAATGATGCCGGTCTTGCCCGTCACCGCCTGCGCCATGCGCAGCGCCAGATCATTCGCCTCGGACCCGGTGCAGACCATGATCGCCTGCGAAATGCCATGCCCCAGCGTGGCCGTCAGCCGCTCGATATAATCGAGGACCAGATCGTGGTGATAGCGGGTGTGGGTGTTCAGAACCGCCGCCTGCTGCGCGATCGCCGCCACCACGCGCGGATGGCAATGGCCGACATGCGCCACGTTGTTGTAGCAATCGAGATAGCGCTTGCCCTCCGCATCCCACAGCCAGACACCCTGCCCCCGCACGATATGCACCGGGCTGCGATAGAATGTGGGCACATTCGGGCCCATCAGCCGTGCCCGCCGCGCCTGGTGTGTTTCGGCACTATGCGCGTCAGTCATCGGCATCCTCGACCCGGCCACGTCCGGCCTTTACGTCGCCGCGCACCGCTTTTGCCTTCAGCCGACGCAGCGTGCTGCCATAGGTCGGCTTGGTGGCCACCCGCCGCTTTGGCGCGATCAATGCCTGGCGGATCAGCTCTACCAGACGCTCACGCGCCATTTCGCGATTTCGCGCCTGGCTGCGGGTTTCCTCGGCCCGGATGATCACCGCCCCGTCCAGCGTCCAGCGCCGCCCGGCCAGCCGTTTCAACCGCGCCTTGATCGGCGCGGGCAGATGCGGCGAACGCTCTGCCTCGAACCTCAGTTCGACCGCGGTTTCAACCTTGTTGACATTCTGCCCCCCCGGCCCTTGTGAGCGGGTGAAATTTTCCGACAGTTCCCAATCGGCGATGGAGAGGTGTTCGTTGATCCGCAGCATGGGCGCAGCATAGCAAATCGCCCAAGCCGAGAAAGCCCGCAGCAGCAGTTTCTTTTCCCGCGCGGCGAGACGGGGGGGCAGGACCGCCGTCAGGCAGGGTCGGAGCGCGCGGGCGCGTCCACGGTCACGGCCTCGACCCCTTGCTTGCTGCGCATACCGTCGCGATAGATCGCCTTGAACAGGCTCAGACACATCAGGATCATCACCAGACTGAACGGCAACGCCCCGATGACCATCGCGGTCTGGATCGCCGTCAGCCCCCCCACAAGCAACAGGGCCGCCACCACGATGCCCAGAGCCGCCCCCCAAAACAGGATATGCGGCCGCGCCTTCGGGCCCTCATCCCCTGCGGCATTGATCGTGTTGACGATCAGCACAGCGGAATCGGCCGAGGTGACAAGATAGGTCAGCAGCAGGATCACGATGACCACCGCCATGATCCAACCCCACAGATCGCCCAACAGCAGGCTGACCATGGTAAAGATCTTGCCACCATCAGTTGCGGCATAAAGGGCGCCATCGGCCACGCCGGTCAGTTCCAGATTGATCGCCGTCCCGCCCGCAAAGGCGAACCAGACAAAGCACATGATCGACGGCACCACCATCGCGCCCAGCACGAATTCGCGGATCGTGCGCCCGCGCGAGATGCGGGCAAGGAACAGGCCGACAAAGGGTGCAAAGGCGACCCACCATGCCCAGTAAAACACGGTCCAGCTGCCCTGCCACGCGGCCAGATCTGCCCCGATCTGGGTGCCATCCGCGGCATAAACCGTAAACAGCATGCCCGGCAGCGCGACCAGATACTCGCCAATCCCAAGAAAGAATGCCTTCAGGCCAAATCCGGTGGCGCCGAACAGGATCAGGACCGTCAGCAACAAGATGCTCAGACCCATGTTGAGGTTTGACAGCCACTTGATGCCCTTGCCCACCCCCGACAGTGCCGAAAGCGTGGAGGCGAGCATGATGACACAGATCGCAAACACGATACCCATGCCAGAGGCTGTCCCCGCCTCGTTCAGAAGCCAACCGCCAAAGCCGATCCGGCTCATCCCGGCGACGAATTGCTCGACCCCGAAGCCGATGGTCTGGGCGACGCCAAGGATCGTGGCGACCACCGCCACACTGTCGATCGCATGGCCCAAAGGCCCCGACAAACGGCTGCCGAACAGGGGGGTCAAGGCGGACCGGATGGTCAAGGGCAGACCGCGGCGATAGGCAAAGAACCCAAGTGCAAGGCCCGCCACGGCATAGGACGACCATGCCGAAAGCCCCCAGTGCAGGTAGGACCATTTGAACGCGTTCAGCGCATTCTGCGCCGATGCGGCACCGACATCGCCTTGTATGACCTCGGGGTTGGTTTGAAAGTGATAAATCGGCTCTGCGACAGACCAGGTCAGCATGCCAACACCGATCCCCGCGCCAAACATCATGGAAAACCATGAGAAATTCGAAAATTCGGGCCGTTCGTCATCATGGCCGAGCTTCATGCGGCCCGCCGCAGGCCAAAGCGCCAACGCCGCGCAGACCAGGACGAAAAAGGCCATCACAAAAACATACCATGCCGCGAAATTCGCAAGGATAAAGCTGTTCAACCCGGTCAGCACGCGCCCGGCCGAGTCTGGAAAGGCAACAGCCCAAAGCACGAGCGCCCCGACGGCCAGCTTTGACGTCACGGTCACATTCAGGCTGAAGCCATCGTAAAAGCCACCATCGGCGGTCTTGATCGGAAGGTCGGAAAGCGGAGGGCTTATCTTGGTCATTGGCACCTGTCTGTCTGTGTTCATCGGGCTGTCAAAAAGCTCGGGATGAACACTGCCCGCGTGCCAACCCGATTTGGCCACGGCACGCGAAAGCGCAAAAGACTGCGGCACTTTGATAACGGTTCACCGGGCACTGCCCTTGCACCAAAAGGTGATGGAACCTTGGGCCAACGCGGAAGCAATCGCTGCGTTCCATGATTTTGTTGGCTTTTTTGCTTTTTTCAGATCAGCCGACGGATTGCAACCCGCCGGAATAGAGAAAGGGTTGCCGGTGTGCGGCAACCCTTTCCGAGTTCAAGGAGATGGGCCAGTTAGGATAGCTGTCCCAATCATCGGTTGGTTTGCTAAGGGGTTGCCCCTAGAAAACACCCCCCATGACTGTCCCGACACGTCTCTCCAATATCACTCTAGACACTGGATCACCTCCTTTCAAATGGTTGCCGATAGGGTCAGCGTGACACAGATTTTGTGCCTGTCAAACAATTTTACGCAATCGGTGCGGTCAATTTTCTGACAATCAAACGGAATGGCAAAAGTGCCACCAAAGCGAGCAGAAGTTTGACAGACCAGTCGGCAACCGCCAACGAAACCCAAAGCGGCGCCATCGGACCAAGGCCAAGGATGGGCAGCAGTTCATTGGCCCAGGACACGTCATTGCCGGGTTCCAGCACCGCAAGAGGCGCCGAGAAGGCAATGGTAAAGAACAGCGCCGTATCGACCGAAGAACCGACCAGCGTCGAAATCAGCGGCGCGCGCCACCATGTGCCAGAGCGGAACCTGTCAAAGACCGCCACGTCCAGAAGTTGTGCGGCAAGAAACGCCGTGCCCGAAGCAATGGCGACACGCCATGTCACAAGCGGGCCAAACTCGCCCATGATCTGTGTGCCGATCAGCGAACAGGCGACGCCCACGGCAAAGCCGAAGAAAACCACGCGCCGCGCGGCGTGCGCCCCATAAAGCCGATTGGTCAGATCGGTGATCAGAAAGGCGAGCGGATAGGTGAATGCCCCCCAGGTCAGCCACTGGCCGAACAGGAACTGCACAAGAATGTTCGAGGCCACGACAGTCGTGGCCATGGCAAGAATGCCAGGCAGAAGTCTTTGCATCATGTGATCCGTTTTTTATGCAAGGTCGCGGAGACTTGCCCCCCGCTGGACTGGGGACGCGCTGCCCTAGGGCAGCAATGCGCGCCTGTCAATCCGTCACGCGGTATTCCACGATCTCGGTGCGCAGGATGGGCAGGAAATTATCGTCCGCGATCATGGTGAGGCGCAGGGTGCCGGCAGCGTCTTGCCACACCGACAGACCTTCCAGGTTGCCATGCTGCCCGGTTTGCGATTGCAGCACAAGGCGCCGGTCGCCAAGCCCCTGTTTCCCAAGGGCGAAAGATCGAACCCGGCTGGCAAACCCCGCAATTCCGTGAAACGCGCGTTCCAACACATACAGCCGGCCATCAGGGCCAAAATCGGCCGAGACCGGCAAAAACCCGCCTTCGCGGGGCAGGACGAAAGGTTGCGTCCATCGGCCGTTTGCAAAGCGCCAGACCGGAAAATCGGGGCCATTCGGATTGCCCGGCTGTCCGGTCAGCAGCCGGATGCGCTTGGAGCCCGACAACTCCTCCGGGATCGTGTAGAGGACACCTTTCGCATCCACGGCCAAGGCTTCCAGCGCGGCGTTACGGGGAAATCTGCGAAACTCGGGCGGCGTGGGCAGATTTTCTGCCGGCCCTGCGATATCGGCATAGCGCAGCACGCGCGCCGCCCCTTCGAAGGACACGTAAAAGCTGCCATCCGGGGCAAGGGCCATGCCTTCGCTGTCATTGCGCCCCGCCGCCAGCGCTGTGTCGCCGTTGGACCGAAGACGCCGCAGGGGGCCAGCCTCGACCCCGCTGATGGTGCCATCCGCCGCCCGCAACAGACGGCCTTGCACAAAACTGCCCCTGTCGCTCAGCGCGACAAAACGGGTGCCGTCACGCGACACCTCAAGGGCGGAAAATCCGCCAAAGCGATCGTCGGCCATGGTCCAGCGATGGGCCCCAAGAAACCCCGCCGGCGGTGTCGGGCTGGCGCTGCCTTGCAGGGCAAGGGCGACAACCGCCGCCGCGATCACCGCGAGGCGAGAACGTCTTGGCATTGCTTGGGCAGGTCCGCCATCGTGTATTCGCGCGGGTGGCGCTTGCGAGGAACGTCGGGGTCAACCGGCTTTTTCGTCGTGGATTTTGGCGGGTTCAGGTAATCCGTCACCCACCACATCAAGGTCTCGTCGCACCCGTTGCCGCCCTTCGACAGATCGGCCACCGTGGGCGTCTGCGTCTCGCACAGCCGCGCGCCCTTGGGGCATTTCAGCCGCACATGGAAATGCGTGTCATGGCCGGCAACAGGGCGTATCTTTTGCAGCCATTTGGTGTCGGCCCGGGTTGCGGTCTTGCACATCTCGATCTTGACCGCCGCTGCCACAAAGATGCGATCGACGCGGGGGTCAAGTGCCGCCGCCTTCATCACCGCCTCATGCCGTTTGGTCCAGTTCCGTGTCACCGATTTCTGATCCGCCGACCGAACCGGAATGGACGAGATGTTCTCACGCTCGGCCCGTGTCAGGTTCAACCGCTCTGGCGGCAGTTGCCAGATATCGGCATCCAGCCCGATCTGATGGCTGGCATGGCCGCTGGTCATCGGGCCACCGCGCGGCTGGCTGATGTCGCCGATGTAAAGCCCCGCCCAGCCGATCTGTTGCGCGGTGCGGCTCAGGTCCACAAGGAAGTCGATCATCACCGGATGCCCGAAATTGCGCCCGCGTGACAGACGCATCGCCTGCCAGCTTGCCCCGGTTTCGGGCAATTCCACCAGACCCGCCGCGCAACCTTTTGCATAAGACCCGATGGGCATGGCCTTTTGCTGGCTTGGAGTGTCATGCGCGCCAAACAGTTTGTTGGCCAGTTGCTGCGCCTGCACCGCCCCCGGCAGGCAAAGCGCCGCGATCAAAATCAGGGATCGGATCATGCCTGTTCTCCATCCGGTTTGACCCAGAGTAACAGGAACAAGCCGATCAGGAACAGCCCGATCAGCGGGGTCACGCCAAGTTGTTGGCTGCCGGTCAGGTCTGTCACGACCCCGATCGACAAGGGTGCGATGAATGACGTCGCTTTTCCGGCAAGCGCATACATCCCGAAGGCCTCGGTCATGCGGCCGGGTGCGGCCTGACGCACCATCATCGTCCGGCTGGAGGATTGCAGCGATCCGCCCCCCGCCCCGATCAGCGCGCCCAGAATGTAGAACGCGATGTCGGGCAGGGTGCTGTCGGGCCCCACCGGCACGCCAAACACGCTTTCACGGCTGACAAAGACCACCGCAATCGCGACCAGCGTCAGAACAACCACGTTCAGGATGATGACGGGCTTTGGCCCCATCCTGCTGTCCATCATGCCGCCAAGCCATGCGAAGATCGCCCCGGTCAAGGCTGCCAGAATCCCGAATATGCCCACATTGGTGACGGACCAGCCCAGAACCCCCGCCGCGTAGATGCCACCAAAGGTATACATGCCGTTCAGCGCGTCACGATAGAACATCGACGACCCGAGATAGGCAAACAAGCTCGGCTGACGCGGCAGATTGGCCAGCGTCGCCTTCAACTCGGGCCAGGCCGCACGCAGTGCCGCACCGATCGGCAGGGCGTCGGGCTTGCGCGGTTCCTTGACCCAAAGAAAGAAGGGGATCATGAACAGCATGAACCACAGCGCCGTCAGCGGCCCCACGGCCCGGGTGCCTTCGCGCGTTGCAGGGTCAAGGCCCAACAGCGGCGCCTTGCCCAGAAGCGTCACGCCCCTGTCGTTTTCGGCGAGGAACAAAAGCATGATGACCAAGGCCACGATGCCGCCCATATAGCCAAAAGCCCAGCCATTGCCCGAGATGCGCCCCAGATCGGCGCGCGGGCACAGGTCGGGCAGCATGGCGTTGGTGAAGGTGGTCGCAAACTCCATCCCGATCAGGCCGATGCAAAACAGCAGCATGACCAGCCACACGTTGAAATCCGCAGGCGCCGAAAACCACAACCCCCAGGCGCCGATCACATAAAGCGCGGAAAACAGCCAGATAAAGGTCATTCGCCCGCCCGACTTGTCCGCCACCGCCCCAAGCAGAGGCGACAAGACGGCAATAATCAGGCCCGCCGTGCCGATACCATAGCCCCAAATCGCCTGCGCGGCGCTGCCATCGCCGATGACACTCACCACATAGGGGCCGAAGATAAAGGTCAACAACAAGGTGTTGTATGGCTGGCTGGCCCAGTCAAAGAAATACCAACCCCAGATGCGTTTGCGTGCCGCGTCCATCTTGCCCCCCTTTGGCCCTTGCTGGCCCTTGGCGGGATCAAGCCTGAAAAGGGTCACAGGCGCAAGACGGGCATGATGCGCTTATTGCATCGGCGGCCAGGGGCGGGCCGCATCCGCCTCGATCCAGGCGATCACCCAGGCGGGCAAGGGCGGGCTTTCTGGCGACAGGCCAAAGGCGCGCGCCATATCGGCGGGCGGCACGATCCCGGCCTTGCCCCGCGCGCCCGCCCCCGTTACCGCCGACCGGATCAGGATATGCGACGTGCATTCGCCGCGCCGCCACATCGACTGCTCGATATACAGGAACCGCGCGTCCCAGCCGATGATCCGGGTGCGCATTTCGACCCGATGAAACATCTTGACCCGGCGGCGATAGCGCGTGGTGTTGCCCGCCACGGCCAACCCCCAGCCCCGCGCCTTCAGCACCTTGTGCAGCCCCATCCGTTGCCCGAGCGGAATGCGCCCCAGATCATAAAGCGTCAGGGTGCGGCCGTTGTTCAACTCCATCCACGGGTCGATGTCCCAGGGCCAGCAGATGTGATGGCTGACATGCGTGTCAAAAATGCCCAAGGCGGGCGCGTTGCGAAATTTGAACAATTCCTTGAACATTCGGGCATAGGGATACATGCGCGGCCTTCCGGTTTGACGCACTTCCCCTGCCCCGGCCTTACGTAATCGTCAAGTCGGACGCAGCGGAAGCCAGTTGCCCTTTGACGGTCCGCGCGATACCACTGCCACAACCCCTAGGTTCTTGTTGACAAGGTCGCCCCAATGATTGCGCTTCGCGATACCCTTCTTCTGATCCTGAACATCGCGCAATGGATCATCATCGCGCATATCATCATGTCCTGGCTGATCAATTTTCAGGTGCTGAACCTGCGTCAGCCGCTGGTCGCGCAAATCTGGGACGGTCTCAACCGCCTGCTGGAGCCGGTCTATTCCCGCATCCGGTCGGTCCTGCCCAACCTTGGGGGCTTGGATCTTGCGCCGCTGATCGTGCTGATCGCGATCTTCTTTCTGCAACGGCTGGTCGCAACCGGCGGGTTCTGACCGCCGATGCAAGACCCGCTGACCCTGTTGCGCAGCGTCTTCGGCTTTCCGGGGTTCCGCCCCGGGCAGGAGGAGATCGTGCAGGCCGTGCTGGCGGGCCGCAACACGCTTGCCATCATGCCCACCGGGGGCGGCAAATCGCTGTGCTTTCAGCTGCCCGCGCTGTGCCGCGACGGGGTGACGGTGGTGATCTCGCCGCTGATTGCGCTGATGCGCGATCAGGTCCGGGCGCTCCGCGCGGCGGGGGTGGAGGCGGGGGCGCTGACCTCGGGCAATACGGACGAGGAAACCGAAGAGGTCTTCACCGCCATCGACGAAGGCCGGCTGAAACTGCTCTACATGGCCCCCGAACGCCTTGCCTCGGGGGGGGCGGTGTCGCTTTTGCGCCGTGCCCGCGTTGGCCTGATCGCGGTGGATGAGGCGCATTGTGTCAGCCAATGGGGCCATGATTTCCGCCCCGATTACCTGCGCATTGGCGAATTGCGCCGCACGCTTGGCGTGCCGCTGGCCGCCTTTACCGCCACCGCGGATGAGGAAACCCGGGCCGAGATCGTCACCCGCCTGTTCGACGGCTCCCCGCCGGAAACCTTCCTGCGCGGGTTCGACCGGCCCAACATCCACCTCGCCTTTGCGGTCAAGGACAAGCCCCGCGACCAGATCCTGCGCTTTGCCGCCGCCCGGAAGGGCCAGTCCGGCATCGTCTACACCGCGTCCCGCGCCCGGACCGAGGTGATCGCCCAGGCACTGCGCGAGGAGGGCCATTCCGCCTGCCACTACCACGGCGGGATGGAGGCCGAAGACCGCCGCCGCGTGGAAATCCGGTTCCAGCAAGAAGATGGGCTGATCGTGGTCGCCACCATCGCCTTTGGCATGGGGATCGACAAACCCGATATCCGCTGGGTGGCGCATGCCGATCTGCCCAAGTCGATCGAGGGCTATTATCAGGAAATCGGCCGCGCGGGCCGCGACGGGGCGGCGGCGGAAACGCTCACGCTTTATGGCCCTGACGATATCCGCCTGCGCCGCACCCAGATTGATGAGGGCGCCGCCCCGCCCGACCGCAAGGCCGCCGACCACGGCCGGCTGAACGCTCTGCTCGGCCTGGCCGAGGCCACCGCCTGCCGCCGTCAGGTGCTGCTGGGATATTTCGGCGAGGCGTCAACGCCCTGCGGCAATTGCGATCTTTGCGACCGTCCGGTCGATGTGTTCGACGCGACCGAGCCTGTGCGCAAGGCGCTGTCGGCGATCCTGCGCACCGGCGAATGGTTCGGCGCGGGGCATCTGATCGATATCCTGACCGGCAATGCCACCACCAAGGTGCGCGAAAAGGGGCATGACCAACTGCCCACCTTCGCCGTCGGGCGCGATCTGTCGAAACCCGCCTGGGGCGCGGTGTTCCGTCAGATGATGGGGCGCGATCTGGTGCGTCCCGACCCCGACCGCTATGGCGCGCTGCGGATGACCGACGCCGCCCGCCCGATCCTGCGCGGCGAGGCCAGCATTTCGCTGCGCCGCGATACGATTGCCACCGCCATTCCGCGCATGGCGGTGAAAACGCTGGTGTCAGAGGATGATGCGCCCCTGCTCTCGGCGCTGAAAGCCAAGCGCCGCGCCCTGGCCGAGGCGGCAGGTGTGCCGGCCTATGTGGTCTTTCCCGACCGCACGCTGATCGAGATGGCCGAGCGCAAGCCCGCCACGCTGGACGACATGGCCGGGATCACCGGGGTCGGCGCGAAAAAGCTGGAAAGCTATGGTGCGGCCTTTCTTGGTGTCATCAACGGGGCCGCGACCGGCCTGCACCCGGCGCGGATGCGGCTGGCGGGCAAGCCGTCGGGCGCGGTCTATGACCGTCTGGCCGAGGTGCAGGTGCAGCTCATGCGCGGGATCGACGGCACCGGCAAGCCGCTCAGCCTGTCGCCCGGAACCCTGCGCAAGATCGCCGAGGCGCGCCCCTCCACCCTGTCGGATCTGGACAGGATCGGGGATCTTGGCCCCGCCAAGATCGAACGCTTCGGCACGGCCTTTCTTGAGGTTCTGCGCGACGCCTAGCCAGGCTGGTCTGGACATGCGCGGTCCACACCATATCTTGTGGTCCGTCTGAGAGGATCTTCCATGTTGACCGTGATTTCCCCCGCCAAGAAGCTGAACGAGGTGCCCCAGGCGCTGCCCGACGGGCATGACCTGACCGAGCCCGAATTCGTGGCCGAGGCCCTTGATCTTGCCACCCTTGCCAGGGATTTGTCGGTCGAGGATTTGCGCAAACTCAGCCATATTTCCGAACCGCTGGCCCGGCTGAATCAGGCGCGGTTTGCGGCCTTCAGCGCCACCCCGGCGCCGGGCACGATCTATCCGGCGGTCCACTGCTTTGCCGGCGACACCTATCAGGGGCTGGAGGTGCGCACGATGACGGCTTCGGCACTGGCCTGGGCTACGGGGCATTTGCGCATTCTTTCCGGGCTTTACGGTCTGTTGCGCCCCTTTGACGCGATCCAGGCCTATCGGCTGGAAATGGGCAGCCGTCTGGCCAACCCAAAGGGCAGCGACCTTTATGCCTTCTGGGGCGACAAGATCGCACAGTCACTGAACCGCCTTGCCGCCGAGCAAGGCGCGCGGGCGCTGATCAATTGCGCCTCGGTCGAATATTTCGGCGCGGTAAACCGGCAGGTTTTGCGGCTTCCGGTCATCACCCCGGTGTTTCTGGAGGAACGCGACGGAACCGCCAAAACGGTCAGCTTCTGGGCCAAGCGGGCGCGCGGCGCGATGGCGCGCTATATCTGCGAACAGCAGATCACCAACCCCGGCGATCTGCGCGGCTTTACCGCTGGCGGATACAGCCATCGCGCCAGCCTGTCCTCGGACAGCCAGATGGTATTTGCCCGGACGGAACCGCAGCAAAAGGCCGCCTAGGCCACGTCGGCAATCGGGCGCGCCTCGGCGGGGCGGAATTCTTCGATCATGGCCGCAATCGCTGACTTGCGCAGCGGTTTGGTCATGTAACGGTCCAGCCCCGCGGCAAGAATATCGGTGCTGTCGCCATCCATCGCATGGGCGGTCAGCGCCACAATCGGCACGTGGCTGCGCCCGTCTTCGATCACACGGATGGCGCTTGCCGCCTCGCGCCCGTCCATTTCGGGCATCGAGATATCCATGAAAATCAGATCTGGCTTCCAGCTGTGGAACATCTCCACCGCTTCGCGCCCGTTGCTGGCAAAGCGCAGATCGATGTCGAGATCCTTGATCATCTTGGCAAAAACAAGTTGGTTGGTGCGGTTATCTTCGGCGGCAAGAACCCGCATCTGACGCTGGCCCAGCGGTTGCACAGGCTCGGCCGGGGCCACGGGATCGGGCGCGGACAGGGCTTGCAAATGCCGATAGAGATCAGACCGCAAGACCGGCTTTTGCAGGATCGCCGCCAGGTCTGATCGTTCCGCGCCATCCCGCGCCAGCGCCGGGTTCGACGACAACATCACGATGGGCATCTGATGCCCGGCCAGCCGGATCTGCCGCGCCAACGTCACGCCGTCCATCTCGGGCATGTCATGATCGGTCAGCACCACGTCAAACCCGGCATCGCGCGCGAGCAAAGCAAGCGCATCGGCGCCAGAGCGACACAGCGTGACGGCAATGCCATGCGGGGTCAGCTGTCGTTCAAGAATGGTGCGGTTGATGAACTGGTCATCCACGACCAGCGCGCGGCGCAAGGTGATGGGCAGCCGAACCGCAGGCGCATCATCGGCAATCGGCAGGCGCACCCGAAAGCCAAAACAGGACCCTTTGCCAAGCTCGCTGTCCACCCAGACGGTGCCGTCCATCCGCTCGATCAGACGGCGCGTGATGGCAAGGCCAAGGCCGGTGCCCTCGAACTTGCGGTTCTGCTGATCCTCCACCTGATTGAATTCGCCAAACACATGTTCAAGGTTCTGGGCGGAAATGCCGATCCCCGTATCTTCGACGGTGACATGCAACTGCTGGGTGCCATCGCCCCCCTCGGGGCCGACCACGCGCACCAGAACATGGCCGTGGTCGGTGAACTTGACCGCATTCCCGATCAGATTGGTCAGAACCTGCCGCACGCGCCCCGGATCACCGACAAATCGCGTCGGCAGGAACATGTCGTAATCGATCATCAGATCGATGCCCTTGGCCCTTGCCCTTGGCTGAAGCAGCATCGCCACCTCGTGGATCGTGCGTTCCAGGTCAAAGGGTTCGGGATGCAGGTTCAGCCGCTCTGCCTCGATCTTCGAGAAATCCAGAATGTCGTTGATGATCACCAGCAGCGCCTCGCCCGAGGAGCGGATGGTTTCGGCAAACAGGCGCTGTTCCTCGGTGAGAGGCGTGTCGCAGAGCAGTTCCGCCATCCCGACCACCCCGTTCATCGGGGTGCGAATTTCGTGGCTCATATTGGCCAGAAAGGCCGATTTCGCCCGGCTTGCGGCCTCTGCCTGCTGACGTGCGGCTTCCAGCGCGGCCTGTTGTTCCTTCCAGTCGGTGATATCGACCCGCAGGCCGACGCGCCCGCCGTCCGGCGTGCTTTGTTCCATCACGCGCAGCCAGCGCCCGTTGGAAATCTTTTGCTCGCTGATCGAGGACGGCGCGCGATGTGCGGCCATCCGCTCCGACAGCCATTCCGCCTCGCGGCCGACGGCCTCGGCATATTTGCCGCGGCTCAGGCCATGGCGCAGGATGTCTTCGAAGGTCACGCCGGGGCGCAGGATATCGGCGCTTTCGGGGTGGATGTCGCGATACTGTTGGTTGCAGGTCAAGAGCCTGTCCTCCCTGTCAAAAAGCACAAAACCATCGGGGATCGCCTCGATCGCGGCCCAGATGCGCATCTGTTCGGTGATGTCGATCGCCAGAGTGACCAGATCGCCATCGCGGGCGCGGCGGTCCATCAGGCGCAGGTAATTGCCATTGGCCCATTGAACCACCACGGGTTCGATCACCTCGGCCTCCAGCCGGGTGAGCATGCGCGACACAAAGACCTCGGGCGGCTCCCCCTCCAGCCGGACAAGGCCGCTGTCGGCAGCGAGGCGCAGCACCGTTTCATACCGGGTGCCCGGCCCGACATCTAGCCCGGGAAAGGCGCGCAGATAGGCGCGATTCGCGGCAACCATGGTCAAACCCGCGTCAAACACGGCAAAACCATCACGAATCGTGTCAATCGAATCCCAAAGCCGCCGCTCGGCCATCACCGCAATGGTGTGGGCCTGTTCCAGTTCGGTGACGAATCGCGCGTTCTGACCCTTGAGGGCGGCAGCCTCGGATTGTGCTTCACGCACAACACTGCGCTGCACCACGATTTCATCGGACAGCACACGGGCGTGCATCGCCAGTTTTTCGTTGGCAGCAAAGAGTTCACGGCTTTTCTGTTCCAGCAAACGTTCAGCCGCCAATCGGGCGCGCCGTTCCTTTGCCAGTCTTTCCGTCATGTCCATGCCGAGCCGTCCCCCGTTCCGCGTTCTGCCGCGGGGCTTTGGGGGCACATTACCCCTGCGAGGGTGAACGGGTTCTTAACATGACAATTGGTGTCAGCCCGTGCGCGACGCTTGCGCCACGGGCGGGCGCGACGCATCATGCGGCAAATTTGATCATGAGGGGTGCCATGCGCCGTATTTCTTGGACTCTGTTGGTGTCTTTGGTCTTTGCGACCCCCGGCTTTGCACAGGATCAGTCGATCGTGCCGCTCAAGCGGATGGTGATGTCACAAGACATCGATCTGCCCGGCGGTGACATCGCGCAGCTGTTCGACACGACGCTAGAGGCTTGCGAAAAAGCCTGTCTGAGCAATGCGCAATGCACGGCGTTCACCTTCAACACCCGCAACGGATCGTGCTTTCCAAAGGCCAATCCGGGCGAGGGCGCGTTTTATCAAGGCGCGGTTTCGGCACAGGTTCTGCTGGCCGCAGACGGGGCGGCACCCCGTGCCGGCATCCGCCGTGGCGAACTTGGGTTCCTCTCGGACAGCGACGTCGAGGCCGCCCGGGCGCAGGCCGAAGGGCTGGGCCGGATCTACCGCACCAATGGGTTTGCCGCCGAAGATCATCTGACCGCCGCCGCCGATGCCGAATCGCGGGGCGATCTGGCGTCGGCTCTGGGCTTTACCGGGGCCGCCCTTGCCGTGCTTGATACCGCAGAAACCTGGCTGGAGTTTGCCCGGCTGTCGCTTGCCCTCGCGCAGAACGACGGCAATGCGCAACAAACACTGCGAGAGCGCGCGTTTCACGCCAGCCTGAACGCCTATCTGCGCGCCGATCCGGCACCGCTGCGGCACAGCATTCTTGTCACCATGGGCGAGGCGCTGGAACCGCTCGGCCGGGGGCGTGACACCGTGGCTGCGCTGCGTCTGGCGCAGGATTTGCAACCGCGCGACGACACCGCCGCGGCACTTGACACCGCCATTGGAAAATACGGTTTTCGCATCACCGAACATCAGGTGCAGGCCGACAGCATCCGCCCGCGCATCTGTGCCAATTTCTCCGAGGATCTGGTGAAATCGGGGGTGGATTACGAAACCTTCGTCCAACTGCCCGAACCCGGCCTGACCGTCACGTCTGACGGCTATCGCACATTGTGTGTCGAGGGTCTGGCCCATGGCGCGCGCTATACCCTGACGTTCCGCGATGGCTTGCCTGCCGCCGATGGGCAGGAACTGGCGAAATCGGTGGCGATCACCGCCTATGTCCGCGACCGCGCGGCGGGTGTGCGCTTTCCGGGGCGGTCCTATGTGCTGCCCAAAGGCGATGGCGCCGCCATCCCGGTGGAAACGGTCAATGCCGACAAGCTGGACCTGACGCTGTTCCGCGTCACCGACCGCAACCTGCTGCGCGCGTTCCAGAACGGCTATTTCAGCCAGCCGATCGCCGATTGGCAAGAAGGCTATTTCAACGGCGAAATCGGCGCGCAGGTCTGGCAGGGCAGCGCCGAAGTCCCGGTCGAGGTGAACCGCGATGTCACCACCCGCCTGCCGATGGCCGAGGCGTTGCAGGGCCAACCCGCGGGCGTCTATGCGCTCAAGGCCGCGGTTCCGGGGGTCGATCCCTATGTCACCCCCGCAGCCTGGCAGTGGTTTGTGGTGTCCGATCTGGGGCTGACCAGCCTGTCGGGCGTGGATGGCCTGCATGTCTTTGTGCGCAGCCTTGGCACTGCTGCCGCGAAACCCGGCACGACGGTAGAGCTTTTGTCCACCGCGAACGAGGTGCTGGGCACCGCGACCACCGATGCCATGGGCTATGCCCGCTTTGATGCGGGCCTGACGCGCGGCACCGGCGGCGCGGCGCCAGCCCTGATCGTGGCGCGTGACGGCGAGGCCGATCTGGCCTTCCTGTCGCTGACCGACCCCGAATTCGACCTCTCGGATCGCGGGGTCGAGGGTCGGCCCGCCGCGCCGCCGGTCGATGTGTTCCTGACCACAGACCGCGGCGCCTATCGCGCGGGCGAAACGGTCTATGCCACCGCCCTTGCCCGCGACAGCACCGCCGCCGCCGTTCCGGGGCTGCCGCTGACCGCGCGGCTGAAACGCCCCGATGGCGTGGAATATTCCCGCGCCCTGGTTGCCGATGCCGGTGCGGGCGGCCATGTCTTTGCCCTGCCGCTTGCCGGGACGGCCCCGCGCGGCGTCTGGCGGCTTGAAGTCTTGGCAGACCCGGAGGCAGACCCGCTCACCAGCCGCACCTTCCTGGTCGAGGATTTCCTGCCCGAACGGATCGACTTTGACCTGACGCTCAACACCGATGAGCTGCGCCTTGGCGACATTCCCGCCATTTCGGTCAACGCGCGCTATCTGTTCGGCGCGCCCGGCGCGGGCCTTGCCATCGAAGGCGAGGTGGTGCTGCGCGCCGCATCCGAAGTGGCGGGCTTTGCCGGCTATCGCTTTGGCCCGCACGACGAACCCTTTGGCGCGCGCATGGAATCCTTCGGGGGCGACCGCACCGATGACGCGGGCCTTGCGCTGATCTCGCCCGCGTTGCCGCAGGCCGAGGCCCCCCAGCAACCGCTGGAGGCGCGCTTTACCGTCCGCGTCGCCGAAGGATCGGGGCGCCCGGTCGAACGGCAACTGACCAAACTGCTGACCCCGTCCAGCCCGATGATCGGCGTCAAGCCGATGTTCGAAGACGTGGTCGCCGAAGGCACCGAGGCGCGGTTCTCGCTGATCGGCCTTGGCCCGGATGGCAAACCCGCGCCGATGGCGGTTGACTGGGAACTGACCCGGATCGAGACGAATTACCAATGGTATCAAAGCTATGGTAACTGGAACTGGGAACCCGTCATCTCGCGCAGCCTTGCCGCAGAAGGCAGGGCTGATCTGGGCACCACGGCGGTTGAAATCTCTGCCCCCGTTCAATGGGGCGAATACGAACTGCGGGTGACATCGGCCAATGGCGCTGTCACCTCCACCACCTTCTATGCGGGCTGGTATGCGCCTGCCGATGTGTCCTCGACCCCCGACACGCTGGAATTGTCGCTGGACCAACCGGCCTACAAGTCGGGTGATACGGCCACGCTGCGCATCGTGCCGCGCGCCGCGGGCACCGCGCTGATCACGGTCCTGTCCAACCGACTGGTCGCCATGCAGGCGGTCGAGGTGACGGCAGGCGAAAACCTGATCCAGCTGCCCGTCACCGATGACTGGGGTGCGGGCGTCTATGTCACTGCCTCGGTGCTGCGTCCGATGGATGTGGCGGCAGGCCGCAACCCGGCCCGTGCGCTCGGCCTTGCCCATGCCGCCATCGACCCCGGCGCGCGCCAGCTTGACGTGACCGTCGAAACCCCGCTGGAGGCCGCGCCGCGCGGCCCGCTGGATGTGGCGGTGAATGTCGCGGGCCTTGCGCAGGGCGAAGCGGCCTGGGTCACGATTGCGGCGGTGGATCAAGGCATCCTGAACCTGACCGCCTTTACCCCGCCCGATCCGTCAGCGCATTACTTTGGCCAGCGCAAGCTGGGCGTCGGCATCCGTGATGTCTATGGCCGTCTGATCGACGGCCTGAACGGGGCCGAAGGGGTGGTTCGGTCGGGCGGCGATGCGGGCGCGCAGGCGCGGCTGCAAGCTCCGCCCCCCACAGAAGAACTGGTCGCCTATTTCACCGGCCCGGTGCAGGTGGGGGCCGATGGCTATGCGCGCGTCAGCTTTGACCTGCCCTCGTTCAACGGCAGCGTCAAAGTCATGGCGGTGGCATGGTCGGCCAAGGCGGTGGGGCAGGCCAATGCCGATGTGCTGGTGCGCGACCCCGTGGTCGTGACCGCCAGCCTGCCGCGTTTCCTTGCCCCCGGCGACAGCAGCCGCATGTTGCTCGAAATCGTCCACGCCACCGG
>JALOSF010000094.1 GCA_025458525.1 Cypionkella sp.
GCCCCCGCGCCGATCGCCCGCACCCGCAGCGACGGCGGGGCCAGATGCGCATGGTGCAACAGCGACAGAGGGGCGGCCAGGCTTGCCACATCGGTGCCCGGAAAACTGGCCGCGCCAAACAGGATCTGGATTTCACGCTCGATGACAAAACGCGCCAGCGCATTCCACAAAAGAAACATCCCGGTCCCGCCGCGATGATCGACGTCGATGCAGGACCGCCCCAGTTCAAGCAGCCGCCGCCCCGAGGCATGCAGCAGCGACAGATCGAATTCGTCCTCGGAATAAAAGCGGCCAACCCGCCGCATCGCGTCACAGGTCAACAGCCGATAGACCCCCACGACATGATCGCCGCTGGCCGGGTCCACCGTGGTATCGACCAGCACAAGATGATCGAAAAAACCGTCGAACGCATCCTGTTCGGTGCGGGCCTGATGATCGACGCCCGGGCCTTGCGCGCCCAGTTCCTCGACGAACACGCGATAACGCAGGCGCAACGCAGCCCCGATGTCGGCCTCATCCGCCGCAAGCCGCGCCACATAGCGATCGTCGCCCTGCCCTGCCATCACGCCCCGATCCCCTCCGACAGCCTTAACCCCTGGTTAACGATGATGGGGATAGAAGCAGGGAACGGGCATGGCAACCCAAAGCGGGGCGGGAAACACTTCATGGTTGATCTCTTGATGCATACGGCGCCACTGTGCGCTCAGGCGCCAAAGATCGGAACCAGTTCGATCTGTCGCCCGTCGATGACCACCTTGCCCGCATGTTCAAAGTTCACCGTGATCCGCCCGCCGATGTTCGACTGCACCTGTCCCAGCCCCCATTCGGCCCGGTCGGGGTGACGCACCATCATGCCCGGCTCCAGAATCGCATTCATCCTTTGCCCCTTTTCCTGCATCGAGGCTGCCCATGCCTGACAAGCCTGATCTGACCGCCCTGCTTGGGTCGCGTATCTGCCACGACCTTATCAGCCCAATCGGTGCCATCGGCAATGGGGTTGAACTGCTGATGATGGACGGGATGGCGCAAAGTCCCGAACTGGCGCTGATCGTGGACAGCGTCGCCAATGCGAATGCACGCATCCGCTTTTTCCGCATCGCCTTTGGGGCGGCGGGCGCGGCGGATCAACGCATCGGCCGGGCCGAAGTGGCGGGTATCCTTGGCGATCTGACCCGCGGCGGGCGGCTGACCATCGACTGGAATTCCCCCGCCGAACTTTCGCGGCGCGAGGTGAAGCTGGCCTTTCTGGCAATCCAATGCCTTGAAAGTGCCATGCCGCAGGGCGGCGCGCTGTCGATCGACCGGGGGGAGGCGCGATGGACCCTGCGCGGCGAAAGCCCGCGGATGCGGCTGCAACCCGACCTGTGGGATCTGCTGTCCAACCCGGCCTCCAGCCTCGACATCGGTCCGGCGCAAGTGCAATTCGCGCTTCTGCGCGACGAGATCACCCGCCAGCACCGCCGCCTGACCGTCGAACTGGCCGAAGCCGCGGTGCGCTTGTCGTTCTAGCCTTGATCAGGGGCGGCAGGTGCCATTCCCGCGCACGAGATACTTGAAGCTGCACAGCTGTTCGGCCCCGACCGGACCACGCGCATGCATCTTGCCGGTGGCGATGCCGATCTCGGCCCCCATGCCGAACTCGCCGCCATCGGCAAACTGGGTGGACGCGTTGCGCATCAGGATCGCACTGTCCAGCCGCTGAAAGAACCGCTCGGCGGTCGCGTCATTCTCGGTCAGGATGCTTTCCGTATGGCTGGAGCCGAACTGCCGGATATGGGCGATGGCGCCATCCACGCCATCGACCAGCCGGGCCGCGATGATCATGTCCAGAAACTCGCGCCCGAAATCGTCGGGCTGTGCCGCGACCGTGCCCGGTATTTCCTGCAACTCCCCCTCGGCGCGCACCTCGACGCCCGCGGCAAGCAGATCCTCGATCAGCACCGCGCCGTGGCGGGCGTAGAAGCCGCGATCGATCAGCAGGCATTCCGCCGACCCACAAATTCCGGTGCGCCGTGTCTTGGCGTTCAGCACCACCCGGCGCGCCTTTTCCAGATCGGCATCGGCATCGGCATAGACGTGGCAAATGCCTTCCAGATGCGCAAAGACCGGCACCCGCGCCTCGCGCTGCACCAGTCCGACCAGACCCTTGCCGCCGCGCGGCACGATCACGTCGATATGCTCCACCGCGCGCAGCATGGCCGACACCATCTCGCGGTCGCGGGTCGGCACCAGCTGGATCGCGGTTTCGGGCAGGCCCGCGGCCCGCAGCCCGGCGAGCATGCAGGCGTGGATGGCGCCCGAGGAATGAAAACTTTCGGACCCGCCGCGCAGGATCACCGCATTCCCGGCCTTGAGGCAGAGCGCCCCCGCATCCGCCGTCACGTTGGGCCGTGATTCGTAGATCACCCCCACCACGCCCAGGGGCGTTGCAACGCGCTGGATATGCAGCCCGTTCGGGCGATCCCATTCCGCCAGAACCCGCCCCACCGGATCGGCCTGCGCGGCCACCGCGCGCAGCCCATCGGCGATGCCCTGGATCCGCGTCTCATCCAGCCGCAGCCTGTCCATCATGGCGGATGAGAGGCCC
The DNA here is from genome assembly GCA_025458525.1 of Cypionkella sp. GTDB lineage: Bacteria > Pseudomonadota > Alphaproteobacteria > Rhodobacterales > Rhodobacteraceae > Pseudotabrizicola. Next base: position 2,588 of record JALOSF010000094.1, read on the forward strand.
TTTTCGGCGCCATAGGCCAGATCCAGCGCATTGGCATCCAGTATCGCCTGACGTTGCGCCCAGACCGCATCGGCGGCGGCACTCAGCGCCGCCTCCTTGCGCGCGGGGGTGGCATAAGCCAGCTCCGCCGCCGCCAAGCGTGCGGCGGAACCGATGTCAGCCATCAGATCGATGCTTTGCCCATCCATTGCCCAAACCCCTTGTCCGTTGTCGTCGATCCGCGGCAGAACCGGGGATCAGATCACCATGTCGTCGCGATGCACCAAGGCCGCCCGGCCCTGATACCCAAGAATTCCCGCGATATCGCCCGACCGATGCCCGGCAATCGCCTTCGCCTCGGCGGCCGTATAGCGCACCAGCCCCTTGCCCAGCACCACCCCTTCGGGCGACAGGATCGAAACCGGCTCGCCCCGGCCAAAACTGCCCGTCACCCGCGTGACCCCGGCTGGCAGCAGCGACTTGCCCGCTTGCAGCGCCGTGACTGCGCCCGCATCCAGCACCAGCTCGCCCCGCGGTTTCATCGCATTGATCCAGCGCTTGCGCGCCAGCTGCGGATCGGCTTGCGCCACGAACCATGTCCGCTGCGCCCCGTTGGCCAGCGCCGACAGCGGCCGCAGCACGGACCCTTCCATGATCGCCATCGCGCAGCCCCCCGCCACCGCGGTCTTGGCGGCCAAGAGCTTGGTCTTCATCCCGCCCTTCGACAGGCCAGAGATCGGATCGCCCGCCATCGCCTCGATCTGCGGGGTGATATGATCCACCAGATCAAAGCGCTCTGCCGTCGGGTCTTCCTTGGGATTGGCCGAATAGAACCCGTCAACATCCGACAACAGGATCAACTGATCCGCCCCGACCGTCACCGCAATCTGGGCGGCAAGACGGTCGTTGTCGCCAAAGCGGATCTCATCGGTCGCCACCGTGTCGTTTTCATTCACGATCGGCACGACGCCAAGGCCCAGCAGGGTTTCCATCGTGGCGCGACTGTTCAGATAGCGGCGGCGATCCTCGGTATCTTCCAGAGTGACCAGCACCTGCGCCGTCGTGATGCCATGCGGCGCCAGCACCTCCTCATAGGCGCGGGCGAGCCGGATCTGCCCGACCGCCGCCGCCGCCTGCGATTGCTCCAGCGTCAGCACACCATCTGGCAGGCCAAGCACCTTGCGCCCCAGCGCGATGGACCCGGAGGACACCAGCACAACATCGGTGCCGCGCACCTTTGCCTCGGCCACATCCATGGCAAGCGCCGAAAGCCAGCCCTGTTTCAGCCCGGTCTTGCGATCGACCAGCAGGGCAGAGCCGATCTTGACCACCAGCCGTTTGGCGGCACGGATATCGGGGGCGTGAAGCGGGCTCAGGGCTGCCACGGGCCAGCCTCCTCTACCGGAGCCTCGCCCTGAACCGTGCGATGGATCGCGCGCAACACGTCTTGCAGACCCTTGCCCGCGACGCCCGAGATCACATGAACCGGGCCCCCGCTGGCCTTTTCCAGCGCGCGCCGACGGTCCGAAATCTGTTTGGCATCCATCGCATCGCATTTGTTCAGCGCGACAATACGCGCCTTGTCGCCCAGAACATCGGAATAGGCCTCAAGCTCGGTCACGATGGTCTTGTAATCCTTGGTGATCGTGCTTGACGTGCCATCGACCAGATGCAGCAAGACCTTGCAGCGTTCGACATGGGCCAGAAACTGCGTGCCAAGACCGCGCCCCTCGCTTGCGCCTTCGATCAGGCCGGGAATATCGGCCATCACGAATTCCGCCCCGTCAATCCCGACCACCCCAAGGTTGGGGATCAGCGTGGTAAAGGGGTAATCGGCAATCTTTGGGCGCGCATTCGACACGGCGGCCAGAAAGGTGGATTTTCCGGCATTCGGCAGACCCACCAGACCTGCGTCGGCGATCAGCTTCAACCGCAGCCAGATCGTGCGCTCGACCCCCTCTTGCCCGGGATTGGCGCGCGAGGGCGAACGGTTGGTCGATGACTTGAACCGCAGGTTGCCCCAGCCGCCATTGCCGCCTTGGGCCAGCAGAACTTTTTGGCCAACCTCGATCAGATCGGCGATGACGGTTTCTTCGTCCTCGTCGATGATCTCGGTGCCCACGGGCACGCGCAGCACGATATCATCGCCCGATTTGCCGGTGCGCTGGCTGCCCATGCCGGGCTGGCCCGACTTGGCAAAGAAATGCTGCTGATAGCGAAAGTCGATCAGGGTGTTGAGGCCCTCTACCGCCTCGACCCAGACCGATCCGCCATTGCCGCCATCGCCGCCGTCGGGGCCGCCGAATTCGACGAATTTCTCGCGCCGGAACGACACGCAACCGCCCCCGCCGCCGCCCGAGCGGATATAGACTTTGGCGAGGTCAAGGAACTTCATGGGATCAGGCTTTCGGAAAATCGGTGAGGCGCATCAGGCGCAGGTGACTGTGCGATACAGGATTGGGGGCCACTTCTCAAGCGCGGGTGGAAAAACGCGCCAAGGCTTGCCCGATCAGGGCCGCGGCCCCGGCCGCAAGGACGGGTGGCGGGCGCGAAACGCATCGGGCCACAGACACAGATCGACGTGCTGCATGTCTTGCCCCAGCGGACGACAGAACTTTGCCCCCCGCCCGGTTTCGACAAAACCAAGCCGGTCCAGCACCCGCGCCGATGGGGCGTTGCCAAGAAAATAGCCCGAGATCACCGGGCCGGGAAAGAATTCGAACACCGCGTGCAGCAGGCCCACTGCGGCCTCGAGCGCATAGCCGCGGCCCTGGGCATGGCGCGCAATCCAGAACCCAAGCTCGGCCCCGCCGCCAATCAGCCCGGCAAAACCGGCGCTGTCATGAATGGCAAAGGTCTCGCCCTCGGGCGCGGTGGCAACATAGGTGCGGAAATCGGCGGCGGGATAGGGAAAAGGCGTGGTGGCAAGCCAGCTTGCGATTTCGGGATCGTTCAGCCCGGCCAGAACCCCCGCCTCATCGGCGAGGGTCAGCGGGCGCAGCCGAAGCCGCGCGGTCTGAAGCCAGATGCCCGCCGCCTGCCCCATGTCACCCCAACTTGCGGATATAGGTCCAGGTCGGGACCCGCGCGCCACGGGCGACGCTAAAGGTTTCAGCATCGCCCAGATATTGAAAGCCCGCATTGGTCAGCACGCGCGCCGATCCGGGATTGTCCTGAAACACCTCGGCAAACATGGTGCGGTTGGCTTGTGGATTGGCCGCAACCAAGGCCTGCACCGCCGCCGAGGCGATGCCGAGATTCCAGAACGCAGGCGCGACCCAATAGCCGACTTCGGATTGATCGCGGTTGTATTTGGCCACATCCATCCGCTTGAGGCTGATGACGCCAAGCACTTCCGGCAGGCCGCTGCTGGTACCATCCATGACCCAGATGTCCTCGTCTGCGGGGCGGCTCATGGCGCGGCTGACAAAAGCCTCGGCCGCGCCGGGGGGCAACGGGTGGGGGATGGAATGCGTCGCCTCGGCCACGCGGCGATCGCCGGCATACATCGCAAAAAGACCGGCATCCGACTTGCGCACAGGGCGCAGCACGAAGGTGCCCGCCTCGATCATCGCCTGGGGCAGCGCGGCCCCGATCACATCCAAAGTCATGGCTTCCCTCCTTCGAAGCGCATGACGGGCCGACATGGCCCGGCACTGATGGTCGGCAAGACGATTTTCCTGCGAAAAATCGTGCCTGCCCGCTTTTGCCAGATCAACATGGCAGAAGCATGAAGTGTTCCCTGCAACTTCCGAAAAACAAGCGGAAAAACCAAAGGGACCGGCCTTTCGGCCGATCCCTTCCTTACATCTCAAATGTAAAGGTTCGGCTTACTCGGCTGCCTCCTGGGCGGGGAGAACGGAAATGAACGTGCGACCCTTCATGCCCTTCTTGAACGTCACCTTGCCTTCGACGGTGGCAAACAGGGTGTGGTCCACGCCCATGCCAACGCCTTCGCCCGGGAACCAGGTGGTGCCGCGTTGACGCACGATGATATTGCCCGGAATGGCGTGCTGGCCGCCAAAGAGCTTCACGCCAAGACGGCGACCGGCAGAGTCACGACCGTTGCGGGATGAACCGCCTGCTTTTTTATGTGCCATGGAAAGGACTCCTTATTCAGCAGCAGCTTCAGCGGCCTTCTTGGCGCGCTTGGGCTTGGCGGGGGCTTCGGCAGCCGGAGCGGCCGCAGCATTATGGGCTGCACGGCGCGCATCGGCAGTGCCGGTTGCGGCTGCAACGCCCGACTTTTCTGCGCCCGAGGCCAGAACGTCGGTCACGCGAACCAGCGTCAATTGCTGACGGTGGCCTTTGGTGCGCTGCGACGAATGCTTCCGGCGACGCTTGACGAAATGGATGGTCTTCTCGCCCTTGATCTGGGCGATGACTTCGGCCTGAACCGCGGCGCCAGCCACCAGAGGCGCGCCAACGGTCACGGACTCGCCGCCGACCATCAGGATGTCGTTGAACTGGATCTTGTCACCAGCATTTGCGGCCAGCTTTTCAACGCGCAGAACGTCACCCGCCTGCACCTTGTATTGCTTCCCGCCAGTCTTGAGGACCGCGAACATGGGTCTTTCCTTTTCATTACCCGCGTCCTGCGGCCCCCGTTTCCGGGTGTTGCCGGGGCAAGCCCCGCCTTCGGACAGCGCGCCCCGCAAAGGGGCGTCATTGCAAATATGAACCCTGGCCAAGATTCGCATCTTGCCCAGATCGCGGGCTTATCAGGGGAAATGGCCGTGAAGTCAAGCCATGCCCGGCCGCGCGGGCCTTGATTTCAGCGGCAGGCAAAGGGCAGGAACGACCCCGCCATGCCCTCGGCCACCGCCATCATCGAAACGGCATCGGCGACGCCGCGCTCGGCCGCGTTGGTTGGACAAACATCAGCCCGCGCAGTGCAGCCCGAGGCAAGGAAGGCATCGTGACGCGAGAGGAATTCTGCCCCAAGGCCGTCACCGCCCTGCCCCGATGTCAAGGCCTGCCAGGCCTCGGTGTAAAGGCTGCACTTTTGCGCCATCCACTGCGGATCTCCGGCAAGCGTCTGCGCCGAGGCGCTTGCCGCCGTCAGACCAAGCCCCATCAGCCAAAGCCAGCGGCTTGCGCCCGTCATATATCCTCGCCCAGCATCTGCTTGGCGGCGGCGCGGCCCAGATCGTAGGAAATCTGGGTAAAAACCTTGTCAAATGCCGCAAAGAGCGCCGTGTTCATCTGTTGCCCGGCCGCAGACTCGGAAAACGCGAGGTAAGCGTCAAGCCCTTCATCCGGCAGGGGCTGATAGGCGAGCGACAGGAAGGGAAACAGCCAATCGGTCGTCTCGGCCCGCACGTCGGGCTCCTGCCCCCAGACATCGGCCAGCATCTGCTCCTCTGTCATGTCCTGCGGAAAAGCGCCGCTTTCGGACAAGCCGCGGTAGAACGCCAGATTGGCATTCATCGCGCCCATCACATTCGATTCGATCAGGTCGTTGACCTCGGCAAAGCGCATCAGCTGATCCACCCTCGGCCCACCTTCGGCCTGCATGTCGGCCCAGGCGAGCTTTGCCGCATCCTCCACCGCCTCGTCCAGCATGGCGCGCCGGGCCTCGATTTCCAGCCGCAGCACGGTCTGCCCCTGCTCCGAGCCGAAGAACGCCTCGATCGGGGCAAGATCGGCGCCATTGGCCTGCAAGGCCTCGCCCAAGGCTGCGTCGAAACGCGCGCGCATGGTTGGCGCATCATAAATCAGGCTGACCGCCGCGTCCCATTGCGCCCCGCCGGAGCCTGCGAACATTTCGGTGGCAAGCGTGCGGCCATAGTCCAGCCCCTCCTCGCGCATCACCGCAATCACATCGCCGATCATCATCGTGTCGGTCAGCGCGGTGATGCGGGCGGCATCGAGCGGAGCCTGCTGCGGCACCTGTGCCGTTTGCGCCAAGACCGGCACGGCCGGAAGCGGCGCCAGCACGGCCCCCAGACCAAGAACGATCGACAAACCAAAGGCAGGCAGGGCAAGAGGCGTGGACATGGCAGACCTGACATCAAGGAAGGAGGGCTGCGCAAGAGCTAGTGGTTTCCCCCCCGCTTGCCAAGCCGGGCCGCAGCACGCCAGCGTGAACGGCGACGAACCGCCGAAACCGGCCTCGAGCATTTCCGGTCAGAATTTGCCAAATGGGGGCTTGCAAGCCCACGACAGGGCCGTTAGGAACCGCTCACGATGATCACACCAAATGCGGAGAGGTGCCGGAGTGGTCGATCGGGGCGGTCTCGAAAACCGTTGTGGGTTCACGCCCACCGTGGGTTCGAATCCCACCCTCTCCGCCACTTACCCCCACGAAAGCATTCTCCCGGTCCCGTTGCGGGCGGATTTTTCCGTTGTTTTCGGGGGTTATGCGGGTGGGGCTGAGCACTGCCCGCGCTGCCACGGCGCCCGCAAGTCGTCTGTCAAGGACGATACTCTGTGGACGTCGTGACTGCGCAATTTCGGTCTTCAGCTTGCAAGGGTTTGTAACAGATAGAGTTTCTGTAGCCCATGGTCTGATTTGGGTTCGGGTCCCCTGAGTCATGTTTTGGGACTGCGGTCGAACTTACAAGCCGGGCCGGATAGCAGAAAGGGCGGAAAGCCGTCTGACGACAGTGTGCCGCCCTAGCAAGCAGATAGAAGCTCAGCTCAGGTGGACCTCAGCGGGCGATCACAGTCGGATCAGCCGTGAGCGAGGGCAGCATTCGCTCGTTTCGGTAGTGCTAAATGACCAGTTCGGTGAGCACCACGATCACCACCGAAGGCTTGCCGATCACCTCGGTCGGCACCGTCTCGCACCCGACCCTCGCCGCCACGAACCTTGCCGCCTCAATGCGCCGCTGGCGCCTGACCTCGGCGGCCGTCGTGGACTCGGTCGCCGACCCGATCCGCAGGCTGGGCCTGCTGGCGCGGGAACGCGGCGGGCCTCGGCGGCTGGACCTTCGTCACGCGGATTTCGTTGACGACACTGCAGGCGACTGGGATGGGGTTCTTCGGCCTCTACGGTTCAACCGCAGCGCTGGCCATCACCCTGACGCTGGCCGCCGCCATCAACTGTATCGGCATCGGCTTCCAGCGCGGGACACACACCCGGTGGCAACTGGCCGCAAACGATGGCACCGGGGCGCCGACACTCACAGACATGGGCGCGAGTTTCGCCATCGTCACGGGCGGGGTGCTGACCGTATTCATCGCGGCCCCGCCGAACGGCAGCTCTGTCTGGGTGCGGGTGGTCGACGAAGAGTCCGGCGCGGTATTCGAACAGGAGATCACGGCCGACCTACCCGCCGCCACGCAATTCCTGTCGCCGCGGCTGTTCATGAACACCGGGGCGACCGCCGCCGCCGTCGCCTACGACTGCGCCGGGGTTTATCTCGAGACGGATTTCTAAGTCACAAGCGCGATCAGTTCGCTTGCGGATCAAGGAACCGATAGCCAATCCCCGGCTCGGTCGCGATGAACCGCGGGTCGGCGGCATCATCGCCCAGTTTCTGTCGCAGCTGGCGGACGTAGACGCGCAGATACTGGCTGTCTTCGGCATGGGCGGGGCCCCAGATCGCGCGCAGGATCATCTCTTGCGTGACCAGTCGCCCCCGGTGGCTCGCCAGCATCCACAAAAGGTCGAACTCCCGCCGGGTGAGGTGGAGCGGCTGCCCGCCCATCGTG
>JALOSF010000185.1 GCA_025458525.1 Cypionkella sp.
TGCCGGACCCGATCACCGACCACAGCTTTCTGAACCCGCAGACGTCCTACGGGATGGAAAAGGCGGTGGGCGAGTTGCTGGTGAACGACTACTCTCGCCGCGGCCTGATCGATGGGCGCGGGTTTCGCCTGCCCACCATCTCGGTCCGGCCCGGCGCGCCCAACAAGGCGGCCTCGGGGTTCATGTCATCGATCTTTCGGGAACCGCTGCAAGGGAAGCCCGCCCTCTGCCCGGTCGGGCGCGACTATGCGCATTATTACCTGTCGCCGCGCCGCTGTGTCGAAAACCTGATACTGGGCACCGATCTGCCCGCGCAGGCGCTTGGCCAGAACCGCTGCATGATCATGCCGGGCCGCACCTGGACCGTCGGCCAGATGATCGATGCGATGACCGAGGTCGCAGGCCCGGCGCCAGCCCGGCTGATCGACTGGACCCCGCAACCCGAGGTCGCGCGCATCGTCATGGGGTGGCGGTCGGACCTGCGGGCTGACCGGGCCCTGGGCCTTGGCCTGCGGGCGGATGACAGCTTTGCCGACAACATCCGCGCCTATCTGGAGGATGACCACCCTACCAGCGCAGCGCCCATTTCGCGCTGATCGCCGAAACCGTCGCCACAGCAAGAATCGCCAGCCCATACCAGGTGACGTAGAAAAGCGGGCTGTCCTCGGTGCAATGCAGCGCATAGATCGCAGCCGCAAATCCGCCACCCGCCAGACCGGCTACCGCTCCGGTCAGCGTCGGGCGGGTCGGCGCACCCTGCCGCAGCGCGCGCAGCACCACCGCCGTCGGCAGCAGCGCAAGCAGCGGGATCGTGGTCAGACAGCCCACCATCGTCTTGCCGCGCACCGCCATGCCCAAAGCCTCCGGCGGGGTGGCGACATAGGCCGCGACCCACAGGCCCACCGCCACGCCCGCGACCCCGGCCAGCGGCCACAGCGCCACAGCCGCCCCCGGCCGCGCCAGGCGAAGGGCTGCCCACAGCGCGAAACCGCCCAGGCTCAGGCTCAGGACCAGGCGCATCGCCGACACCGGATCCCGCAAGGCGGTGCCCAGATCGGGCCGGGGACCAAATGTCAAAAGCAGCAAGACAAGCCCGGTCGCCAGCGCCGGAACCAGCCACACAAGGCGCAGCCGCGGCCGCGGCTCCACCACGGTATCGCCTGCCAGGGCGCGGATCAGATCATCGGTTTTCATTCCACATGCCTCTTTCGCAGGGCGGCCAACTGCTTGAACGCGCGATGCAGCGCCACCCGCGCCGCCCCCTCTGTCATGTCCAGCTTTGCCCCTGCCTCTGCCATCGTATCGCCTTCGATCCCCACCTGACGCACAAGCCGCTGGGCGCGCGGATCAAGCATCATGATCATCTTTTCCATATCGGCCGCCTGTGTCGGATCTGGCCCGCTGTCTGCGGGCAGAACCTCGGCAAAGTCGTCGATCGGCAGATCGACCCGCCGGCCGCGCGCCCGGAACGCGTCGATCACCTTGTAACGGGCGATCGCATAGAGCCAGGGCCGCGCCGGGGTGCCAGCCTGCCATGTGTGCCGCTTGAGATGCACGGCAAGCAAGACATCCTGCAACACATCCTCACATGCGGCTTCGCCCAAGGCCGCACCGCGCGCCCGCACGACCGACCGCAGGACGGGCGTCACGACACGCAGGAACTGCGCATAAGAACGACCATCGCCGTCCAGCGCCGCCCGCAGCAGCAGACCCCAGTCATCGGTTTCATGCGTCATCACTGTTGTCCATTTCGCGCAGCACGCGCCTTCGTTACACAGGTTCTTCGCGCCGCCAACACAATGTGCAAGCCCCAAGCCGCCACGGGGGGGCAAAAGCCCTTTTCGCCACAGGAAAGGGATGCGCAGGGCAGCGCCCGAAGCGCCCATAAAAAGCACAGCCAGCACCCAACCCGCCTGCTTTTTGCGCATATCCCCCGGCCGCTGGACAAGGACAGGCTGCCGGAGTGGACTTCCGCCCTGTCTTTGCCACGTTTGAACAAAACCAGTTGGGGAGATGTCAGATGTTCCGTTCCGCCACTCTTGGCGCCACTCTTGGCCTTGTCGCTGCCTTTGTGCTGGGCGCCGCAGCACAGGCCCAAACCTCGATGCCCTTTGCGCTGGACTGGAAGTTCGAGGGGCCCGCAGCGCCTTATTTCGTGGCGCTCGACAAGGGCCATTTCGCCGCCGAAGGGCTGAGCGTGGAGATCAGCGAGGGCGCGGGCAGCCTTGATGCGATCCCGAAGGTGGCCACGGGGGCCTTTCCGGTGGGCTTTGCCGACATCAACAGCCTGATGAAATTCCTTGACCAGAACCCCGGTGCCCCGGTCACGGCGGTGATGATGGTCTATGACAAGCCGCCCTTCGCGATGGTGGGCCGCAAGTCGCTGGGCATCACCGCGCCGGGCGACATCGCGGGCAAGGTGCTGGGCGCGCCGCCGCCCGATGGGGCCTGGGCGCAGTTTCCGATCTTTGCCGCCGCCAACGGCATCGACATGGGCACGGTCACGGTGGAGCCTGTGGGCTTTCCGGTGCGCGAACCCATGCTTGCCGAAGGCAAGGTCGCGGCGGTGACCGGGTTCAGCTTCACCTCCAGCCTGAATGTCAAGCGCCTTGGCGTGCCCGAGGATGACATCGTGACCATCCTGATGGCCGATCACGGCGTGGCGCTCTATGGCAATGCGGTGATCGTCAACACCGAT
>JALOSF010000095.1 GCA_025458525.1 Cypionkella sp.
CGACCATCAGGGTCTTGAGCATCAGCGCCGGATCAAGCCCCAGCGCCCGCGCCGCGGCAAGGCCGATCGCCTCCGCCGCCGGGTCATAGGCATAGGGATGCAGGCTGACCGCCACCCCAAGGGTGGCCAGCGCGCGCAAGCCGGGGGTCGAGGGTGTGGATTTGCCGCTGTCCTTCATCTGCTCATGACTTTGCGGGCGGGGCGCATTCGGGGGCGGGCAGGGGGCCACACGGCCCCCCGGCGGTTCAATATCAATAGACCACGACAGAGCGGATCGATTTGCCTTCGTGCATCAGATCAAAGCCCTTGTTGATCTCGTCAAGGCTAAGGATATGCGTGATCATCGGGTCGATCTCGATCTTTCCATCCATATACCAGTCCACGATCTGCGGCACATCGGTGCGGCCACGCGCCCCCCCAAAGGCCGTGCCTTTCCAGACCCGTCCCGTCACCAGCTGGAAGGGCCGGGTTTCGATGGTGGCCCCGGCGGGCGCCACGCCGATGATGATCGATTGCCCCCAGCCGCGATGGGTGCATTCCAGAGCGTCGCGCATCACCTTGACGTTGCCGGTGCAGTCGAACGAGTAATCCGCGCCACCGATCTGGTCGAAGGGGGTCTTGGTCAGGTTGACGATATGCTGGACGACGGACCCCTCGATTTCGGTCGGGTTCACGAAATGGGTCATGCCGAACCGCTCGCCCCACGCCTTTTTGTCATTGTTCAGGTCAACGCCGATAATCATGTCGGCCCCTGCCATTTTCAGGCCCTGAATGACGTTCAGCCCGATCCCGCCCAGACCAAAGACCACGGCCTTGGCGCCGATTTCCACCTTGGCGGTGTTCAGCACGGCGCCGATCCCGGTGGTGACACCGCAGCCGATGTAGCAGATCTTGTCGAACGGCGCGTCGTCGCGCACCTTGGCCAGCGCGATTTCCGGCACCACCGTGTGGTTGGCGAATGTCGAGCAGCCCATGTAATGATGGATCGGCGTGCCATCCAGCATCGAGAACCGCGTGGTGCCATCGGGCAGCAGCCCTTGCCCCTGGGTGGCGCGGATCGCGGTGCACAGGTTGGTCTTCTGGCTCAGGCAGCTTGGGCATTCGCGGCATTCGGGCGTGTAAAGCGGGATGACGTGATCGCCCGGCTTCAGGCTTTTGACACCCGGGCCACAAGCGATGACCACGCCTGCGCCCTCATGGCCCAGAATGGCGGGAAACAGCCCTTCCGGGTCGGCGCCCGACAGGGTGAATTCATCGGTGTGGCAGATGCCGGTAGCCTTGATCTCGACCAGAACCTCGCCCTCCTTCGGATCGGCCAGATTGACCTCCATCACGGTCAGCGGTTTGCCGGGGGCAAGGGCGACGGCGGCACGGGTGCGCATGGTATTCTCCTTGATCTTTGTGGGTGCAAGCTGGGCGAAAGCGCGCGGCAAGGCAAGCCATTGCGCCGGGGTCGGGGGCATTTTTCGGGCGCGCGCCTTGCATCCCCCCGCGCCGCAAGATTAGGGTGACGGCGCCGGTCGGCCATTCCCGAGTGATCTGTCTTGTCCCAGCCCCGCCTTTCAGTGCTGTCGCGGTTTGCCCTGGGGACGGCGCTGGCTGGCCTTCTGGCGGGCTGCGCGTCTGGCTTGCCCGCCGTATCGGGGCCAGTGATCGTGCCTGCGCTGTCCTTGGCACAAAAGGATGTGGCGGGCTGTGGCAAAGGCGACCTGTCGCATCTGAACGGCCGGCCCTTTACCGATCTGGCGGGATATCGCCTGATGGGTCAGCTCAGGGTGCTGCGTCCCGGTCAGGGGGTCACACAAGACTTGATGCCGACGCGGCTTAATGCCCAAATAGATGCGAAGGGGGCGATCCTGCACCTCTTTTGTGGCTGACGCACGGAGATTCGCGATGAAATTCAAAGCCCTGGCCGGATGTGCCATTGTCATGCTGGCGGCCTGCCAGCCTGTGGCCCAACCCGAGCCGATGCCCGAAGGGCCTGATCAGGCCCTGTGCGGGGCCGATGCGCTACAGGGTCTTGTCGGACAACCCGCATCGGTGCTGCAAACCATGAAATTCAGTCAGGACACGCGGATCATCCGCCCCGATACCGCCGTCACCATGGATTTCCGCCCCGACCGGCTGAACATCGATATTGACCGGGCCGAGCGCATTTCGCGCGTCTATTGCACCTGAGAGAAAGGCCCCCGACGCGCAGGGGCCTTGTCCGCCTGTCGCGCGGTCAGGCTTACATGCGATAGGCGGTGTGGCAGTCGCGGCAGGTTCCGCCGATGGCCCCCATGCCGGCCTTGACGGTGTCAAGCGAGCTTGGGTCAAGTGCTGTGGCTGCCGCGTTCAGCGTGGTCGCCTTGGCCACGAAATCATCCCAGTTGGTCCAGATTTCCGGCTTCGCCTCGGCCACGGGATCGGTCGCCTGCGGTTCGAACTTTGCCGCGATATCGGCAGAGGCGGCGATCAGCGCGTCCTTGGCGCCTTGCGCCGCGGCAGCGTCGAAGGCGGTCTTTTCTGTCGCCATATCCCCAAGGATCTTGGTGTTCATCCCGATGGTGCCCATCAGGTCCATGCGCGCCTTCACGGTTGGGTCCTGAACCCCTTCCTTGGCAAAGGCCACACCCGCGACAAGCACAAGTCCGGCAATCAGGCTTTTCGTCAGCAGCTTCATGTTTTCTGGCTCCATGCTGGGAAGATGTCGCAGTATAGGCGCGGCATGGCGTCGCGGAAGTAACCATTTGCGGCGCATGCCGTGCGATCACGCGATCGTCATTCCAGCCGTGCCCCGTGGCATCGCCGGGCCTGCGGATCAATCCAGAGCGCGCGCCTCGCTGACAAGCATGACGGGGATTCCATCGCGGATCGGAAAGGCAAGCCGCGCCGCCCTTGAGATCAGTTCCTGATGGGCCGCATCATAGGTCAGCATGGCATGGCTGACCGGGCAGACCAGACTTTCCAGCATCCGCGGGTCAAAGGGCTGCACCGGCGGGGTTGCCCCCAACATATCCTCACCGCTGGCGGGGTCGGTCATTGCATCACCTCGTCATTGGCGCCGCCGCGCAGCGCAAATTCGATCAGCGTCACCAAAGTTTCGCGCCGTGTCGAAAGCGAGGGCGCCTCAAGCAGCGCCTGCTTGTCCTCGGGCGAAAACGGGCACAGCATCGACAGCGAATTGATCAGCAATTCCGTTTCCGCCTCTTTCAGGCTGTCCCAATCGGTCGAAAGATTGAGCGTGGTCAGATAGCGGCCAAGCAGTTCAAGAAAGGCTGTGCGGTCAAAGCCCGCATCCACCTCGTCCTCGCGGCTCAGGTCGCGCTGGAAGGGGGTCCATTCCACAAGACAACGCCGATAAGGGGTGAAGCCATTCACCTCCTCACGCACGCGGAACCGGGACATGCCCGACAGCGTGATCATGTAACGACCGTCCTCGGTTTCGGAAAACCCGGTCAGGCGGCCCGCGCAGCCGATGGACTGAAGACGCTTTTCACCGCCCGGCGTCTCACGCGGCTGAATCATCCCGATCAGCCGCGTCTTGGTTTTCATGCAGTCTTCGATCATCGCCAGATAGCGCGGTTCAAAGATGTGCAACGGCAGACGCGCGCGCGGCAGCATGAGCGCGCCGGGCAACGGAAAAACCGGAATCGTATCGGGCAGGTCAGATACTTTGATCATGCGCCACCATCTAGGCCGCGGATGCAATCAGGCAAATATCATCGACGACAGCTTGCGCCGGCCCTTGAGCACGATGGGGTCCTTGGCCGGCAGGGCCTCGAAAATGGTGAAAAGCTGCGTGCGCGCCGCTCCGTCATTCCATTCGCGGTCGCGCCGGAACAATTCCAGCAACTGATCCACCGCTTCTTCGGTCTTGCCTGCGGCCAGCAGGGCGGCGGCATAGTCGAACCGGGCCTGATGCTGGTTGGGATCCGCTTCGACGGCGCGGCGCAGATCCTCCTCTGGCCCGGCCTTCGCCGCCTGCTTGGCCAATTCGATCTGCGCCCGTGCCGCCTCGATCTCCTTTGCCGTGGCGATGGCCTTGGGGGCGTTGGCCGCGAAAAGCTCGGCCTGGTCCAGATTGCCAAGGGCCAGATGTGCCCGGATCAGACCACCATAGGCGGCGGCATTCTCGGCCTCCTCCTCCAGAATGGCGGCAAAGGTTTCGGCGGCATCCACCGCCGCGCCTTCGGCCAGCATCTGTTCGGCGGCCTCGATCGCCTCGGCCAGACCACCGTCGCCGCCAAGCGCCGACACGCGGTCGATGAATTTCTTGATCTCAGACCCCGGCAGGGCGCCCTGAAAGCCATCGACCGGCTGGCCTTGCCAGAAGGCATAGACGGTCGGGATGGACTGGATGCGCAACTGCCCCGCGATCATCTGGTTTTCATCGACGTTGATCTTGACCATGCGCACCTTGCCGCCCGCGGCCGTCACCGCCGCCTCAAGCGCGGGGCCAAGCGTCTTGCACGGACCGCACCAAGGGGCCCAGAAGTCAACGATCACCGGCACTTCACGGCTGGCCTCGATCACATCGGCCATGAAGGTGGCTTCCGTGCTGTCCTTGATCAGGCCGCTTTTTGGTGCGCTGGCAGGCTTTTCCCCAAGGCTGAACATACGATCCCTCATCCGGCTGAACCTTTGCCCCTTATATGCGTGCAGGGCGCGCAAAGGCCAAGGGGGAAGGGGCATTTACGGCGCAGGAATCTGGGCCTAGCCTGCCGCCATGAGCAGCAGGAGAAAGCGATGCCGGTTCTTTTGACCTTTGGCGACAGCAACACGCATGGCACGCCGCCCATCGTGGAGCGGGGGGCCTATTTCCGTTTTGGCGCCGATATCCGTTGGCCGCAGGTCTGCGCGCGCGCCCTTGGGCCAGAATGGGAGCTGGCCGAAGAAGGATTGCCCGGCCGCACCGCGCAATTCCCCGATCTGGTGATGGGGGCGCATATGAACGGGCAAGACGGGTTGAAGATCGCCCTGCAAAGCCATGGCCCGATCGATGTCCTGACCGTCATGCTGGGCACCAATGATGTGAAGGCGCGGTTTTCGGCCACACCCGAAGCGGTCACAGCGGGGATCGCCGGGCTTGTGGATTACGCGCTCAGCCTTGAAATGCAGGCCCGGCATGGCGGGTTCAAGGTCTTGCTGATCAGCCCGCCCCCGGTGGAGGAGGTCGGGCCTATCGCCGGCGAATTCCTTGGCGCGGCCGCGCGCAGCCGGGGTCTTGCAGCGCGTTATGCGGCCTTGGCGGCGGCGCGCGGGATCGGATTTCTGGATGCGGGCAAGGTGATTTCGGTCAGCCCGCAGGATGGCATCCATTTTGAACCCGCCGCGCACAAGACGCTCGGACTTGCCGTGGCCGAGGCCGTTCGCGCGCTTTAGCCGCGCGGCGTCAAGTCGTGCCAGCCGCAGCGGGCAGCCAGTTCCGGGGCGGGCATGCCCGTGTCGATGGCATCTTGTGCGCGCAAGGTCAGCGAGGAGCGCATGGCCCACCGCTCGCGCAGCAGAGGCAGCCCCGAGCGGCTGATCCGGGTCACGGGCGTCTGTAGCGGAAGATACTGCGGCCACCGCGCCCGCATCCAGCGATAGCTTTGCGTGAAATCCGCGCCAAGCGCGCCGTGAAACCTGTCGTTGTGCACACAAGGCAGGCCCAGTGCATAGGCGCGTCTGCCCATCGCGCGGGCGCGGCAAATGATGTCTGTGCCATACATGTGCCAGCCAGGCTGCGCATCGTCAAAACGCAGTCCAGAACTGCGCCGCAGCACGATCAACATCTCGTCAAAGCTGTTCACGGCTTCGGGCTGCATGGGGACACGTCCGATGATCTGGCCAAGCGATGATGTCCAGACCGGGCCGAATTGCCGATGATCCGCCGCCACCCCATAGGCGCCGGCAAGCGCCCAGTCGGGGTCTTGCGCTGTCAGCTCTGCCAGTCGCTGCGCCAAAAGCGCCTCCCAACCTTTTGGCAGATAGACATCGTGATGGGCGAAGACCACGATCTCGGCGTTGGTGGCATCGAGGGCACGGTTATACGCCAAGGCGGCCGAAGGCGCGTCGCGTTCGACATGAAGCGGCACACCGGCCTGAACTGGCGGAGAGGCGCCCAGATTGGCCGCCAGAACCTGATCCGAATTGCTGGCGCAGGCGATGACCAGATCAAGGGTCAAGGCAGCGTCGGGAACAGGCGCGGTCGGTTTCATGGATTGCCCTTGCTGGCAAGAAGAACGGTCAGTTTTTCGGCCTCGGCGTCGATGTCATGCCGGGACAGAACACGCCGACGCGCGGCTTGTCCCATCTGCGCAAGGCGGTCAAGGGGGGTTGCCGCAAGCGCCAGAATAGCCTCGGCCAGCGCTTCGGGGTCGCCTGCGGGAACCAGCCAGCCGCAGTCCGCGGTCACAAGCTCTGGCACGCCGGCAATCGCGGTCGCGATCACCGGGCGGCCCGAGGCCATCGCCTCCATCAGCACGACCGGCAGACCCTCGGCGAAAGACGGCAGGATCAGCGCCTGCGATGCCGTCAACGCCTCACGCACCCGCGTTTCGTCAAGCCAGCCGGCAAGCGTGACATGCCGCCCAAGGCCCCTGCGCGCGATGTCAGCCTCGATCTGCGGGCGAAGGGCGCCGTCGCCAACCAGCGTCAGATGCAGATGGGGCAGGGTCTGCACCGCACGCGCCATCCCATCGATCAGCAAGCCAAAGCCCTTTTGCTCGGTCAGGCGGCCGATGGCCACCAGATGCGGGCCACCCGGCGGTATCGGCGCCGGATCGGCAAAGCGCCACGGCTCGATCCCGCAATGCACCACATGCAGCCGCGGCCAGGTTTCCGCCTTGGCCCAGCGGCACAGCTGGCTGCGGCCAAAGCTGGAAATGGCGATGGTAAAGCGCGCCAGATCTGCCTTGAGGCCAAGCGACAAGGCCCGTGGCGCATCGAATTCTTCGGGGCCATGCGCGGTAAAGGAATAGCCCGGCCCCCCCATCAAGGACGAGAGCATGGCCACGGTCGTCGAATTGGTGCCGAAATGGGCATGGATATGCGGCAGACGCAGATCATGGCAGCGCCGGGCCAGATGCGCCGCCTCGGCCAGATAGATCAGGTGGCGCAGGCGCCCCCCCGTCCCCGGAGGACCGCCAGCCCCTGCCGCCCCGCAGCGCCACGCCAACGCAAGCGCGCGCAACGCGCCGCGGGGGTTGCGCGCCATCCAGCCCAGCGCCGACAGGACGAGCGGCCCGGCGCCCAGTTTCAGGATATGTTCGGTGCGGGCATCTTCGGCCATATCAGCCGGGTCAATCAAGGCGTCCCGATCTGACCGCAGGGCAAAGCGGTGGATGTCGAACCCAAGACGCTCCAGCGCCAGGATCTCGCGCCGGATAAAGGTCTGCGACCCGCGCGGATAAGTGTTGACCAGATAGGCAATCTTCAACGCGTGCTCCGCACAAGATCGGCGCAGCGCAGGCGCCATCGCTACAGGATCACCATTGCCGCTGCGGGATGCAAGGTCTTTGACGGACCATGCACCGGCAGGTTATTGCCTGCGCCCCGCGCATCATCGGCACATTTGCCGCGGGCCTGGCACTCGGGTGTTTTCTCTGCTGCGCGGGATCGCTGCTTGGCTTATCATTGCCGGTGCAGCCAATCGGGGGCGCTGGATGCCGGTGATCTATCTTTTGACAGGGGTAAGCAGCGGGTCGCTTGCCGCGCTGTCCTCGATCCTGCTTGGACATCCGGCCGCGATTGCGCTTTTGTCTTATGCTCTCTTTGGCGCTCTGTGCATCCTTGCATTGGCAATGCGCCTTTCTTGCCAACGGGTTGCCGAGCAAACCGAATAATCGGAAAATTGTTTCCAAATTTGAGGTAATGAAACCGCATCATCGCGGTGCAGGTCCGCAGGCCGCGACCTGATTTGGCCCAGACTTGCCGGTCGCGCCACCAGAAATCGCCCGAATCAGATGTAAACCATGGCGAGATGGTGTCATTTCAAATACATCTTATGCGCGAGTGTGGCGCAATGCTGGCAAAGATGTGTCCTCGATTAACCGACTCTTTCTGCTCCAGGCGCTGCGCTGTCACCCGAATGGTGGTCGTCAATCATGCTCAATACCGGGTAAACTATGTCTTGGGGGCGCTTGATCCGAGTGCTGAAGATGTCTTTTTGCAAGGTGCTGAACGGGCTTGTCCAGGCGACTGGCTGCTTTGTCCTGCCGGTGTGTGATACGGGTTCATTGTTTCGGTCCGGGCTACAGGAAATCAGGGGGACGGTCTGATGTCGTTTTCCTTTCCTGAGTTTCCGGCCCGGACGGCGACGCCCGTAAAGTCGCCACCGGATTTCACGGGCCTGCCCCTGATGCCGAAAAAACGGCCTTTCGGGCTGTATCGCAACGTGGTCAAACGGGCGTTTGACATCGCGGCCATTCTGTTGGCCGCGCCGGTCATCGTGCCGGTGATCCTGGGTCTGGCGGCTGCGGTCGCGGTGGATGGCGGCAAACCCTTTTACAGCCAGCTTCGTGTGGGCAAGGGGGGGACGTCTTTTCGCATGTGGAAATTGCGCACGATGGTGCGCAATGCCGATGCGGAACTGGCGGCGCTGCTGGAACGCGATCCTGCGGCAAAGGCCGAATGGGACAGCACGCAAAAGCTGCGCAACGACCCAAGGATCACCCGGATGGGCAAGCTGTTGCGCCGCTCGTCGCTGGATGAATTGCCGCAACTCTGGAACGTGTTGAAAGGCGACATGAGCCTGGTCGGGCCGCGCCCGATGATGATCGATCAGAAAAGCCTGTATCCGGGCACCGCCTATTACGCCTTGCGCCCCGGGATCACCGGGTATTGGCAAACGGCGGGGCGCAATCGCACCACCTTTCGCGCGCGCGCCGAATATGATGCCGTGTATGAGGAGGGGCTGGCCCTGAGCACAGACCTGCGCATCCTGTGGCGCACGATCAGCGTGGTGTTGAACGGGACCGGCTGCTGATTTGGCGGGTGTCGGCCTGGCGGCTCTGACCGCCCGGCAACAAGGCCCGGTCGGCTCTGGCCTCAGATCAGGTTGGCAAGCGCCGCAACAAGGATAAGCCCCGCGCCGCCCAGCACGACTGCGCTGCGCTTGCCGACCATCCCGGGCAGGCGTCCCATCTCGTTCTCGATCAATGTGGTGATCAGTCGGCGACCCGAAGGCTTGCGGCTGGCCCGCGGCACTTCGGGGATGGCCACAATGGCGCGCAAATTCAGCTCGCGCTCCAGCTGCGATGAGTTGCGGATCACCGGCTTGAGCAGGTCAAGCAGGAAGGCCAGCGCCACTCCAAGCCCAAGGCTGCCGATCAACCCGGCAACCGCGATTTTCTTGCCCCCGGTTCCCGTCGGGTAGGCGGGCGTTATGGCACGCTCCAGCATCGAAAAACGCTCGGTCTGCTGGCGCGACGCAAGGCGCTGCGCGGTTTCCGCCTCGGCCATGCGCTGTGATACCAGCGTGTATTGATCCTGCAACTGGCGCAACTGCCGGTCATAGGTTGACAGCGCGCGCTCCACTTCGGCCGTGTCACCGATCGTCGCTTCCAACGCGGCCTTGCGGTCGGCCAGCGGGGTGCGCTGCGCCGTCAGCACCGACAGGCGCTGCGCGATATCTTCCAACCGCCTGCGATCCGTGGCGCGCAGGGTCTGCTGCCCCTGAATTTGCAGGTCTTCGGTTTGCAGGGCCGCGATTTCCTGATCCAGCGCGCGCAGATTTTCCTCCAGCTGCGCAATCTCGTCTTGCCGAGCTTCGCGGACACCGGGCAGCGCGCCGCGATTGGCCTCTCGATAGGCAGCCATTTCCGCCTCAAGCGTCGCTATCTGCTGCCAGAGGCCGGCTTCCTGTTCCTTGAAGAAGTCAAAGCTGGCCTCGGCCGTGGCGCGCTTGCCTTCGGCCCCCAGATCAAGCACGCTCTGCGCCAGATCATTGGCAATCCGCGCGGCATCTTCGGCCACGCCCGCCTGTGCGGCGATGATAAGGGCCGACAATGCGCCCGTCTGGCCTGTCACGGTCTGAAAGCGGATCGACTGGCGCATCGCATCCACCTTGTCTTCGGTGGACATGCCGGGCGCATCGGCAAACAGCCCATGCCGTTCGATCATGGCGATCATGTTGTCGCGCGTGGTCAGACGCTGTTCGATGCTGGTCAGCAATTGCAGAACGTTCACCGGCAA
>JALOSF010000027.1 GCA_025458525.1 Cypionkella sp.
TCTCCTCGGGGTCGTCGTCGGGCGGGTTCGGCGGCGGGTCATCGTCGGGCGGCGGGGCCAGCGGACGGTGGTAAAGCGGGCGCAGGCCCGCCATCAGGCCCGTTCTTCCAGCGCCAGCCATTCCTCCTCGGCGCGTTGCAGCGCGATCTGGCGTTCGGTCAGCGCCTCGGTGCCCTTGCGGAACTTGACCGGGTCCTTGGTGTAAAGGTCCGGCACGGCAAGGAATTCTTCCAGCTCGGCGATCTCCGCCTCCAGCCGCGCGATCAGGCCGGGCAAGTCATCCAGCCGCTTGCGCTCGGTGAACGAAAGGCCGGTGGTCTTTGACGGCTTGGCCGGTTCGCGCGCAACGGGCTTGGCGGCCTTGGCCGCCGCCGCTGCCGCCGCCATCGCCTCGGGTCGCTGGGCCGCGTAATCCGACCAGCCGCCGGGATAGGCGGTGGCCCGCCCATTGCCCTCCATCGCCACGGTGGCGGTGGCGATGCGGTCGATGAAATCGCGGTCGTGGCTGACCAGCAGCACCGTGCCGTCATAGTCGCCCAGCACGTCCTGCAACAGGTCCAGCGTTTCGACATCCAGATCGTTGGTCGGCTCGTCCAGGATCAGCAGGTTCGACGGCCGCGCCATCAGCTTGGCCAGGAGCAGCCGCGCCTTCTCGCCGCCCGACAGGCTGCGCACCGGGGCCCGCACCTGCCGCTCGTCGAACAGGAAATCCTTGAGGTAAGCCACCACATGTTTCGGGGTGCCGCGCACCATCACCTGATCGGATGCGCCCGACACCGCCATCAAGGGGTCGCCCGTCAGGTTTTCCCACAGCGTCGCCTCGGGGGCCAGCTGCGCGCGGGTCTGGTCGAACACTGCAATCTCGAGGTTGGTGCCCAGCGTGACCACGCCTTCGTCGGGGGCGACCTCGCCGGTCAGCATCTTCAACAGCGTGGTCTTGCCCACCCCGTTCGGGCCGACAAAGGCCACCCGGTCGCCGCGCAGAACCCGCAGGTCAAAGCCTTGCAGAATGGTCTTGTCGCCGAACCATTTGCCGATCCCCTTGGCCTCGATCACGCGCTTGCCGCTGGTCGTGCCGCTTTCAATCTCCAGCGCCGCGGTGCCCTGACGGCGGATCTGGCTGCTGCGCTCGGCGCGCAGGGCGGCCAGCGCCCGCACGCGGCCCTGATTGCGCTTGCGCCGCGCCGAAATCCCCTCGACCGCCCATTTGGCCTCGGCCTTGATCTTGCGGTCCAGCTTGTGGCGCGCCTCGTCCTCCTCGGCCCAGACCGTCTCGCGCCATTCCTCGAACCCGTCAAAGCCTGCTTCGCGCCGCCGCACCTCGCCCCGGTCGATCCAGAGCGTGGCCTTGGTCAGCGCGCGCAGAAACGCCCGGTCGTGCGAGATCAGCACGAACGCCGTGCGCGTGCCCGTCAGCTCCGCCTCCAGCCATTCGATGGCCTGGATGTCGAGGTGGTTGGTCGGCTCGTCCAAAAGCATCAGCTCCGGCGCCTCGGCCAGAAGTTTCGCCAAGGCCGCGCGCCGCCGCTCCCCGCCCGAGGCCGTCGCGACCGGGGTTTCGGGATTGAACTTCAACCCCTCGGCCACCATTCCCACGCGGTATTCCTCTCCCTCTGGCAGGGCCGAGGCCGCGAAATCGCCCAAGGTCTCGAAGCCCGACAGATCGGGATCCTGCTCCATATAGCCCACGCTGACGCCCGGCGGCACCACGCGCAGGCCGCGGTCCGGCTCCACCAGCCCGGCCATCACCTTCATCAAGGTGGATTTGCCGCTGCCATTGCGGCCCACAAGGGCGACCCGGTCGCCCGGCTGAACCACCAGCGAAAGCCCGTCGAACACAGGGTTCCCGCCAAAGGTGAGCGAGATATCGGAGAGTTGCAAAAGGGGTGCGCGTGCCATGGCAGGTCAGGTATGCGGGCGCGCAAGCCGCGTCAAGCCACCTGATGCCCGAACCCGGATGGCCAGCCCGCGCCTACCCGCCCGCCCCTTGCCTCAGACCAGACGCGGCGGGCGCTTGGGGTCCATCCCGGGGGCCGCGCCGGGCGTGGCGGGGGCCTCGGGTTCGGGCAGGTCAAAGCGCAAGGCCACGCGCGCCATTGCCACCATGGCCGGGTCGGCGGAATGCAGGAAGGCCACGTCCAGCTCCCCCGCCTCGATCCCGGAAAACACCAAGGCCTCCGAGGCCGCCCGCGCCAAGGCAGGCTCCGCCCCGCTCGCCGCATCCAGAAAGGCCAGCATATGCCCGCGCCGCCCGCCGCGATAGGTGACAGCCGCCAGCAACGCCCCCGAGGCCAGCCCCGCCGCCCGCGCCAGCTTGGCATCAAGCCCCTCGATCAGCGCATCGGGCAGCCCTTTGGGCGGGTGGAACTGTTCGGGCAGCGCCTGCACCTCCTCCGGGCCTTCGTCCCGCGTCTCGGCCAGCCAATCCATCGCTTCGGGCGGCAGCAGCATCTCGGACGGCGCCACCCCAAGGTTCACCCCCAGCCCGATCCCCTGCCCTTTCAGCAGCCCCGCGATCACCCGGCCCGGCAAAGCCGCATAGGGCGCGATCCCGCCGGTGAACGCGGCCAGCCGTTCCTCGCGGTCGAACACCAGCACAAAGCGGCCGTCCTCCAGATCAAACACCTTCGGGTCCAGAGTGTCGCCCCGCGCCTCGCGTTCCAACAGCAGGAACATCTCGCCATCGGCCAGCCGTTCAAAGAACCGCAGGCGCAGCGCCTCATTCTCGGGGTCGGCGTGGACGGCGGCATGGGCTGCATCCAGCAGGCTGGTGATTTCGGTCATCCGTTCGTCTCCATCACTTCGGCCACCCGGGCGCGCAAGGCAGGCAGCAGCTCGGCCGCAAACCACGGGTTGTGTTTCAGCCACCCGGTATTGCGCCACGACGGATGGGGCAAGGGAAAGATGCCGCGCGCCGCATGGCTGCGCCAATCCGCCACCGTGGCCGTCACATCGCGCGCGCCCAGATGCCAGCGCAGCGCCGCCCCGCCGACCAGCAGCCGCAGCCGCAAGGCGGGCAGCCCTGCCATCACCCGCGCGTGCCATGTGGCCGCACAGAGCGGCGGCGGCGGCAAATCCGACCCGCGCGCATCATAGCCCGGAAAGCAAAAGGCCATCGGCACGATGGCCACCCGGCTCTGGTCATAGAACGCCTGCTCGCCCAGCCCGCACCAGTCGCGCAACCGATCCCCCGACGCATCGGTAAACGGCCGCCCCGAGGCATGGACCCGCGCGCCCGGCGCCTGCCCGGCAATCAGCAACCGCGCCGAGGGGCGAAACCACACCACCGGGCGCGGCTGATGCGCGGTCGCGGTTGCGGCAAAGCGGGCGGCGCACAGACGGCAGGCCGCAATCTCTGCCGCAAGCGTCAGCGGAACAGGACCAGGGCGCTCGGGCTCCACGCCACATCGACCTTGCTGCCCACCTCCAGAATCGGGCGGCCGGGCGTGTTGCGCATCGACAGGCGCACCTCCACATCGGTGCCGCCCAGATAGACATCGTAATAGGTCATGTCGCCGAAATAGATCACCTCGTCGATCACGCCGTCCACGCTGCGGTCGGTGGCGGTCTGGCCCGGATAAAGCAGGGTCAGCGTTTCGGGGCGCAGGCCCACCATCGGCGCATCGCCACGCCCGGCGGGGCATTGATCGGCGGGCAGGGTCGCGCGGCCCAGCCCCTTGGCCTCGATCTCGATCTGGCCGCCGGTTTCGGAAATCACCTGCGCGGGGATGAAGTTCATCGTGCCGATGAACTCCGCGACCTTTTTCGAATTGGGCCGGCGATACAGCGTTTCGGGATCGGCCAGCTGTGCGATCTCACCCTCGAACATCACGGCGATGCGATCCGACATCACCAGCGCCTCTTCCTGATCATGGGTGACCAGCACAAAGGTGATGCCCACCTGCCGTTGCAGCTTGATCAGCTCCACCTGCATGTGTTCGCGCATCTTCTTGTCCAGCGCAGACAGTGGCTCGTCCAGCAGCAGCACCTTGGGCTTGAGGATCAGCGCGCGGGCCAGTGCCACCCGCTGACGCTGCCCGCCCGACAGCGCATGGGCCGCCCGCCCGCCATAGCCCTTGAGCCCGACCATTTCCAAGGCTTCCTCGACCGCCTTGGCCTTTTCCGCCTTGCTGCGCGGATCGCGGCGCAGGCCAAAGCCCACGTTTTCGCCCACGCTCATATGCGGAAAGATCGCATAGGACTGGAACACCATGTTGGTGGGCCGCTCGTTGGCGGGCACGCGCGCCATGTCCTTGCCGTCGATCAGCACCGCGCCGGAATCGATGCCTTCGAACCCGGCGATGGTGCGGAGCAGCGTGGTCTTGCCACAGCCCGATGGCCCCAGCAGCGAGAAGAACTCCCCCGCGCGAATCTGACCGTTGATCCCGCGCAACGCGTGGTAATCGCCGTAGTATTTATGCACATCGCGGAATTCGATCATGGTGGGTTTGTCGCTCACAAGAAGCCTCCGGTATCCTTGCCGCCGGTTTTCGCGATGCCACGGCGGCGGAAAAATTCTGCGATGGAAAGAAGCACGATCGACACCAGCACCAGAATGGTGCCAAGCGCCAGCATGGCGGGAACCTTGGCCGGGAAACGGAACTGGCTGTAGATATAGGATGACAGCACGGTATCGGCCCCGGCAAGGAAATAGGCGATGATGAATTCATCCAGGCTGATCGTGAAACAGATCAGCAGCGACGAGATGATCCCCGGCGCGACCAGCGGCAGGATGATCAGGCGAAAGGTCGAAACCGGCCCCTCGCCCAGGTCATAGGCCGCCTCCTCCAGCGATTTGTCCAGCGATTGAAAGGCCGAAGACAGGATCGCGACGGCAAAGGGCGTGGTGATCAGCACATGGCCAAGGATGACGGTATAAAGCGACAGCGGCACCGCAATGGCCAGCAGCACCACCAGAAGCGACAGCGCCACGATGATTTCGGGCAGCACCAGCGGCAACATGATCAGACCGATCAGCCCGCCCTTGCCCGGAAAGCTGTAGCGCGTGCTGGCCCTTGCGCCAAAAATGCCAAGGATGGTCGCGATCACCGCCGTGGTGCTGGAAATGATCAGCAGCCGGTCAGCGGAAAGGCGATGATGCGCGAATCGTTGAAGGCGAAGATCGGCAAAAGCACGATCGGCGCGTAAAGGAAGATCAGGTAGCCGATGGCATAGGCCCGCAGCCCGGGGGATTTCATCGCGGCACTCCTATTTCTGCGGGCCAAGGAAACGGCGGTTTACCAGCACGAAGGCCAGAGAGATCAAGGCAACGATCAGCATGGCCGAAACCGCAATGGCAGAGCCCATCGGCCGGTTGTTGATCTTGAGCATCTGCACCTCCATCATGTTGGCGATCATCGGCAATTTGCCCCCGCCAATCAGATCGGGCGTCACATAATCGCCGATCGTCGGGATGAACACGATCAGCACAGCCGCAATCACCCCGCCCATCGACAGGGGCAGCGTGACACGCCAGAAGGTGCGCAACTTGGATTCGCCAAGATCCTGCCCCGCTTCAAGCAGGCTGCGATCGATCTTTTCCAGCGCGACGAAGATCGGCAAGATGGCAAAGGGCGCATAGGCATGGGCCAGGGTCATCACCAGCGCGCCGACATTGTAATTGATCCAGGTGATCGGCTCTGACGTGATGCCAAGCCCCATCAGGCCCGAGTTGATGACCCCGTTATAGCCAAGGATCACTTTCCACAGGAACACCCGGATCAGATAGCTGGTCCAGAACGGGATGGTGATCAGGAACAGCCAGAGCGATTTCCGCGACGGCTGCACATGAAAGCTGACGAAATAGGCAATCGGATAGGCAATCGCCACCGTGACCAGCGTCACCGACAAGGCCACCAGCAAGGACCGCAGCATGATGGCGCGATAGACCGGGCCGGTCCAGACCTCGATATAATTGGCCAGCGTGAAATCCCAGGTGATCACGCCGCGCCCGCCGGTCAGCACCGAATAAAGCACCACCGTGCCCAGCGGGGCGGCCAGCAACAAGATCGCATAGATCGCCGTGGGGCTTATCATCAGAAGCCCGGACCTGGCCTCTGACTGGCCCAAGGCCGAATTGGATTTCGCCATCGTCACCCCCTGATGCAACCGTTTTAGCGCCGCTGTTCCGCGACTTTGATCAAAACTAGGCACAAGCGCACAAGGCTGGCAAGGGCCGTCGTCACCCGAACGGCAAAAGCCGGACACTCGGCCCGGCCTTTGCGCGACATGTGTGCAACCCTCGGGCGATCCCTGCCCTAGCCTGCGATCCGTTCAATGGCAATGGCACGCTTTTTCAGCTCGTCATAAAGCGAGGGCACCACGCGAAGCGACCCGACGGCGGCACGCAGTGCCTCGGACAGTCGCGCCTCGGTGTATTCGCTGCCTGCCACGCGCCAGACCAAGCGCCGGGCGACGCCGTCGTCATAGACGATCTCGGTTGCCCCTGCCCGTTTGCGATAGCCCAGAAAATCTGCGCCGCCATGCGGTGCATGAAACGTGGTTTGCTGTCCCATAATGGCCTGTCCTGTCATTGCGCGTCGTTGCGCGCCTGCTCTTGTGCTGATCAGGATGTGATCTGGCCCGCCCGGACGTCAAGCGGCACCGCAGGACCGTCGCGCACAAGACCGCGCGCGGCGGGCAAAAGGAGTCCTTCCTGCAACAGGCGCCGCAACCGCGCCACCCCTGTGCCGCAACTGCGCCACAATCATGCCACAATCGCGGCGCGGATCAGACCATCAACTCGGCCGGCGGCTGCGCCAGAAGCCGCGCCAGCCGCATGATTCCATCCTCGAACCGCTCCATGGTGACATTGCCCGCCAGCGCCACCCGCACCGCATTGGGCGCCCGCCCGTGGATCAGGGCGTATTCATCGGCCGAACGCACCATGACCCCCGCCGCCTCGGCATGGCTGCAAAACGTGCTGGCGCGCCAGCCCGATGGCAGCCGCAGGAAGATGAACTGCAAACCGGGCTGCCAGGCAAGGTCGAATGCCCCCAAGGCATTGACGGCACATTGCAATCTTGTATCGAGATCGGCATGAACAAGGGCGCGCAGCCGGGCCGCCTCGCCCGACTGGAACAGATGCAGCACCAGCGCCTCGATCGGGCGGGACAGGGCGAAAAACGCGTGCTGTGCCGTCAGCCGCCCGGCATGCCCCATCCCCACCGGCGCCACGATATAGCCAAAGCGCAGGCCCGCCGAGATGGTCTTTGACAGGCTGCCGACATGCCATGTCCGCTCGGGCGCCATCGCGCGGATGGCGGGGCTGGTGTTGCTGGCGACCGAATAGCAATCGTCGTCGATGATCTGCAAATCATAGCGCCGGGCAATCTCGACAATCGCCTGCCGCCGCTCCTGCCCCATGCGCACGGTGGTGGGGTTCTGCGCCTCGGAGGTCAGGCACAAGACCTGCGCGCCATGGCGGCGGCAGGCCAGATCCAGCGCCTCGGGCAGGATGCCTTGCTGATCCATCTCGACGGCCACCACCTCGGCCCGGCTCAGCCGCGCGGCGTGGCGAAAGCCGGGATAGGCCAGTTCCTCGGTCAGCACGACAGGCCGGTCGCCGCGCAAACAACACATGAAAATCAGGTTGATAGCGTTCTGCCCGCCATGGGCCAGAATGATCTCCTCGGCCGATATCGGCCCCATCACCCGATCCGAAACCCAATCGCAGATCGCCTCGCGCAGCGGCAGTTCGGCGCGCTGGCTGGGGTAGTCGATCCAGTCGGTGTCGCCATCGTCGCCAATCGCGCGCAGGGCCGCCCCGATGGCCGCACCCTGCCCCACATCGGGCAGGATCGGCGCGCGCAGGTCCACCCGCCCCTCGACGCGCGCAGGATCCCGGTCGATGAACAGCGCCTGCGTCGGGCCAAGCCGCGGCGCGCGCGCGGCGACAAAGGTGCCCCGCCCCACGGTGGCCGCCAGCATCCCCTCTTGCGTGGCAAGGCTATAGGCCCGCGCAACCGTGCCCGGCGTCACCTTCAACTGCCAGGCCAGTTCGCGCACCGTGGGAAGCTGCGCCCCGGTTTCCAGCTCGCCCGAGCGGATCGCCTCGCGCAGGGCGCGGGTCAGGGCCAGATACTTCGGACCATCCTCGTCGGACAGTTTGGGCAACCATATTGTATCAGCCACAATATACCTCTGGCGATTCATTTCGGGGTTTTGTATCCCTATCTTATGGCAGTCGCAGCCATTGTATCAATACAAAAAGGACCCGATCATGTCTCCCGTCGAAACGCTGGTTTTCCGCCCCGCCTCCTTGCCCCCGCTGTCGCGGCTGGTGCTGGCCGCCGCGGTCCGCGTTGTCACCTGGGAGGCGCGCCAGCGGAGCCGAAAGGGCTTGCGCCGGCTGGACGCGCATCTGTTGCGCGATGTGGGTCTTGATCCCTTGACCGCCGAAAGTGAGGCCAACCGCCGCTTCTGGCAGGACTGACCCTTTCTGATTGCTCCCGTTTTCCCCTGACTGGGCCGGTTCATTCCGGCCCTTTTTTTATGCCCGCCCCGCGCGCCCGGGCAAAGCAAAAGGGCCCACCGGATGGCGGGCCCTTTGCAAGGTATGAGGCGTGAAATCAGCGCTTCGAGAACTGGAAGGATTTCCGGGCTTTCGCCTTGCCGTATTTCTTCCGTTCCACCACGCGGCTGTCGCGGGTCAGGAAGCCCGCAGCCTTCAGCGCCGGGCGCAGACCCGGTTCAAACAGTTGCAGCGCCTTGGAAATGCCGTGCTTGACCGCACCGGCCTGACCCGACAGGCCACCACCGGCGACGGTGGCGTAAACGTCGAACTGGCCTTCGACATTGGCGATGGTGAAGGGCTGCTTCAGGATCATCTGAAGCACCGGGCGGGCGAAATAGACCGCCATTTCCTTGCCGTTCACGACAACCTTGCCAGAGCCGGGCTTGACCCAGACGCGGGCCACGGCGTTCTTGCGCTTGCCGGTGGCATAGCTGCGGCCAAGCGAGTCGCGCACAGCCACACGCGGCGCAGCCGCAGGGGCCGCCACATCAGCGGCGGTGCCGGACACGGCCGATTTCAGATCGTCAAGGGATTTGATGTCAGCCATGATCACGCGCTCCGGGTGTTCTTGGGGTTCAGCGCGCCAACGTCGAGGACGGTGGGCTGCTGAGCTTCATGCGGATGGGCGCTGCCTGCATAGACGCGCAGGTTGGTCATCTGCTGGCGGCCCAGACGGTTGCGGGTGATCATACGCTCGACGGCCTTGATCACGACACGCTCGGGGTGGGCGCCTTCCAGCACTTGCCGCGCGGTGCGTTGCTTGATCCCGCCCGGGTGGCCGGTGTGCCAGTAATAGACCTTGTCGGTGCGCTTGTTGCCGGTCATCTGCACCTTGTCGGCGTTGATGATGATGACATTGTCACCCATGTCCATATGGGGGGTGAAGGTCGGCTTGTTCTTGCCGCGCAGGATGTTGGCGACGATCGTGGCAAGGCGGCCCAGAACGATGCCCTCGGCATCGATCAGGATCCACTTTTTCTCGATGTCCGCCGGGGTAGCGGTAAAGGTTTTCATCGTGGTGTCCTATGGAGGATAGACAGGGGTTGCCCCCCGGTAACTCGGATGCGGGCTTATCGCGTATCGCGCCCGCAGCGTCAAGCGCCAGATGCTATATAAAACACAGTAAAAACAACGACTTGCAAAAGTGGTATCATTTTACCCCAGTGCATCCGCCGCGATCATGCGCAGGATACGGGCCCGTGCGGGGGGGATGGTCGCGATTTCCACCGCCGTCAGCACATGCAGCGTGTCCATCTGCGCATCGATCACGGCATGGTCGCTGACCCAGCCCCCCATCGCCAGATAGCTGCGCAGCAAGGGCGGCAGATCGGGGGCAACCGGCGCGGGCACAAGCCCCGCAAGGCTGATCCGATCGGGCGCGCGCGGCCCGGGCTGCCAGACGGGCGGCGCCAGATGCCGCGCCAGACTGGCCAGGGCCGGCGCATGGCGCACAGGCTCCGCCCCGGGAAAGCTGGAACAGCCGAACAGCATGCCAACCCCCGCCTCATCCACCATCCGCGTCAGAAGCGCCCAGGCAAGGCGCAGGATATCAGGGTCATGCCGGTCGGGATGCAGGCAGAACCGCCCCAGTTCAAGCAGGGGCGCCGGGTAGCGGCCCAGCCGCTCCAGATCGTAGAACTGCGCGGCATAAGACCGCTCCAGCCCCGCCCCTGCCAGGATCTGGACGCGGTAACAGGCCACAAGATCGCCCGTCACGCGGTCCTCGATCAGCACATGGCGGCACAGCGCGTCATGGCCATCGGCATCGCGCCCATCGGCCCGTGCCCGGCCCCGCCCGGCCCAGAACGCCAGATGACGCAGCCGCTGTGCCCGCACGAGATCGGCCTCGGCCTCGGCCAGGCGCGCGATGTATCGCCCCCGCGACAATGGCTTCATGCCGCCCCCTCTGCCCTTGGCACCCGCCGCCCCCGGCCCTAGATATCACATCGATCCGCGACAGGTCCCGCCCGGACAGATCGCACAAAACCACAGGAGCAAACCATGGACAAGGTTGTGAAATCGGATGACGAATGGCGCGCCCAATTGTCGGACCTTGCCTACAAGGTGACGCGCAAGCATGGCACGGAACGCGCCTTCACCCATGACAATTTCCCCAAGGGCCCCGGCACCTATCGCTGTGTCTGCTGTGATGCGCCGCTGTTCGATCAGGCCACGAAATTCGACTCCGGCACCGGCTGGCCCAGCTTTTACGCCCCGATCAGCGCCGAGATGGTGGGGGAATCCGAGGATCGCAGCTGGTTCATGCGGCGCACCGAAGTGCATTGCAACCGCTGCGACGCCCATCTTGGCCATGTGTTTCCCGATGGCCCTGCCCCGACCGGCCTGCGCTATTGCATGAATGGCGTGGCCCTGACCTTCGATCCGGCGGATTGATCCGTCGCGGCGCGCCCAAGGTCTGGCCTTGGCGCGCCGCTGGCCTGCATCAATCGCTCAGCAATTGCCCGACGTTCAGGCGGCCGAAGTTCGAGAACAGCTGCCGCAGAACGCCCATTCCACGGATGTTCGGCTCGGTCACGCGGCGCGACAGCGGCACGATCTGACCGCGTTCGATGCCGAACCGTTCCACATTCTGCAACACGCCCTGTTCGCTGAAGGTCAGCGCCACCACCTGACGGTCGATCTCACGCGGGGCAAAGGCGCCGCGCTGTTCGAACCGGCTTTGCACATAATACCAGCCCGTGTCGTTCAACAGCCCCGATGCCGACGGCCGCCCCACCTTTGGCGCGGCGGTTTCGCGGGTGTCCTGACCCACCACAAGCTGGGCAAGGTCTTCTTCGGCGGGCACATATCCGTGGTTGCGATAGATCGAGGCGCAGGCCGTCACGACAAAGGCAAGGCACAGGATGGCAATGCCGCGCATCATCCGGCGTGGGAAAAGGGCCGCTTCTGTGCGGCGCCGCTGCGCTGTCTTCAATGCCATCCCTCGAAATCCCTACCCAGCGTCCACGCATCATGCGGCCCCGGTCGCCCCTTGCGGTCTTGCCAAGCCGGGCCACGCCGCTTAGGTCCCGATGAAACAGGAACCGTCTCCTGACACAAAGGCTTACAGA
Source organism: Cypionkella sp. (assembly GCA_025458525.1). GTDB lineage: Bacteria > Pseudomonadota > Alphaproteobacteria > Rhodobacterales > Rhodobacteraceae > Pseudotabrizicola. Next base: position 11,587 of record JALOSF010000027.1, read on the forward strand.
AGGACGCGGGCCGGTTCAAGAATGGAACGTGCAGCGCGAGGGTTGTCGCCTCAAGCCTGTGCCATTGCTGCCCACCCGCCCAGATGAAGGGAACCGCCCGTGACCAAACCGCCCGCAAAACCCGCCGCCGCCCCTGCCCCGGCCAGCGCCCAAGCCGAGGAGCGGACGCCGCCGCTGTCGCATCCCTTGCGCAGCGGGGCGCTGTCGATGCGCAAGCCCACCCGCTTTGATCTGCGCCCCGATGTGCAGACCTGCGCGGCGGTTGCGGCCGATCTTGGCCTGTTGTCGGTCAGCGCGCTGCGCTTCAAGGGCGAGATTCGCCCCGCCGCCAATCGGGATTTCGTGCTTGAGGCGGATCTGGAGGCGGTGGTGGACCAGCCCTGCGCCATCACCCTTGCCCCGGTGCGCAGCACGATCCACGAAACGGTCACGCGGCGCTATGTGTCGGATTGGGCCGAACCCAGCGGCGACGAGGTCGAGATGCCCGAGGACGACAGCTCCGAAGGCATCCCCGAGGTGATCGATCTGGGCGGCGTCGCCCTTGAGGCGCTGGTGCTTGCCCTGCCGCTTTATCCGCGTGCGCCGGGGGCGGCCTTGGGCGATGTGGCGGCGGCCCCACCCGGCGCGGCCCCGTTGCGCGACGCCGATCTGAAGCCCTTTGCAGGTTTGGCGGCGCTGCGCGACAGGTTGGACGGCGGCACAGAGGGGTGATCTGCCCGCCCGGCACAAAAGGGGTTGCGCCCCGCCCAAATAAAGGTATGTTCCGCGCCTCATTCGGGGTGTGGAAACACGCCCCCGGCGGCTTTAGTCGCTAGAAGAATCGTAAAGCAAAACAGGGGCATGTCCCCACTACCCAAAGGTTGCGACATGGCTGTCCCGCAGAACCGAGTCACCAAATCCCGCCGTAACATGCGCCGTGCGCATGACGCGCTTGTCGCCGGCAACCCGGCTGAATGCCCGAATTGCGGCGAGCTGAAGCGCCCGCACCACGTTTGCGGCGCTTGCGGCCATTACGACGCCCGCGAAGTCGTGGCGACCACCAAGGACGTCGATCTGGACGAGGACGCGGCGTAAGCCGCGCACCGACGGCGCAGCCTGGCCCATGACAAGCGGACTGCACATTCCGGCGACGGAACAGCTTGGTGGCAAGGCTCCTACAGTCATTTCGGTTGACGCCATGGGCGGCGACCGTGGGCCGGCGGCAGTTGTCGCCGGTCTTGGTCTGTCTGCCGCCAGGAACCCGGATGTTCATTTCATCCTGCACGGCAATCAGGCCGAGCTGACCCCACTCCTCGCCCGGGTCGAAGGGATCGCGGGCCGGGTCACGGTGGTGCATGCCGACCGGGTGGTCACGATGAATGACAAGCCCAGCCAGGTGATGCGCAATGGCGCGGGCACCTCGATGTGGTCGGCCATCGACTCGGTCAAGTCGGGGGCGGCGCAGGCGGCGGTGTCTTGCGGCAATACGGGCGCGCTGATGGCGGTCAGCATGCTGCGCCTGCGCAAGCTCGCCGGCGTGAACCGCCCGGCCATCGCCTGCCTGTGGCCCAGCCGCAATCCCGGTGGCTTCAACGTGATGCTGGATGTCGGCGCCGGCATCGAGGCCGAGGCCGAGGATCTGCTGCAATTCGCCACGATGGGCGCGTCTTATGCCCGCAACGGCCTTGCCCTGCCCCGCCCGCGTGTCGGCCTGCTCAATGTCGGGACCGAGGAACACAAGGGTCGGGCCGAGTTGAAGATCGCGCATGACCGCATGGTCGAGGCCGCCGAGGCCGGTGGCTTTGAATTCGTCGGTTTTGTCGAAGGCGGCGACATTCCGGGCGACCGTGCCGATGTGATCGTCACCGACGGCTTTACCGGCAATATCGCGCTGAAAACCGGCGAAGGCACTGCCAAGCTGATCTCCGATTTCCTGCGCGAGGCGTTTGGCGCCGGACTTTTGTCGAAATTCGCGGCCCTGCTGGCGCTGGGATCGCTGCGGCGGCTGCAAAAGCGGATCGATCCGCGCCGGGTGAATGGCGGCGTGTTCCTCGGGCTGAATGGCACGGTGGTGAAATCGCACGGATCGGCCGATGAAACCGGGGTCGCCGCCGCCATCGGCCTTGCGATCCAACTGGCGCGCAGCGGCTTTGTGGACCGGCTGGCGGCACGGGTCGCCTCGACCGGCAAGACCGCATCCGAACAACCAATGCCCGAGGCTGCGTCAGAGCCGGGGCAAGACGGGGCATCAGCATGACACTTCGCGCCGTGGTCAAGGGCGTGGGCCATTATCTGCCCGCCCGCGTGGTTCCCAATGCGGAGCTGGAATCGCTGGTGGACACCAGCGACGAATGGATCCGCTCGCGCTCGGGGATCGAACGGCGCCATTTCGCCGCCGAGGGCGAGATGACCTCGCATCTGGCGGTGCAGGCGGCGCAGGCGGCTCTGGCCGATGCCGGGCTGTCGGCGGATGACATCGATGCGATCATCGTCGCCACCTCGACCCCTGATCTGACCTTTCCATCGGTTGCCACCATGGTGCAATCGGGCCTTGGCATGACGCGCGGCTTTGCCTTTGACGTGCAGGCGGTCTGCGCCGGATTCGTTTTCGCGCTGACCACCGCCAATGGCATGTTGCTGTCCGGATCGGCCAAACGGATCCTGGTGATCGGCGCGGAAACCTTCAGCCGGCTGATGGACTGGACCGACCGCAGCACCTGCGTGCTCTTTGGCGACGGCGCCGGTGCGCTTGTGCTGGCGGCAGAGGAGGCCGGCGGCACCCCGGCGGATCGCGGCATCCTGGCCAGCGATCTGCATTCGGACGGGCGGTTCAAGGACATCCTTTACGTCGATGGCGGCACCAGCACCGGCACCACGGGGCATCTGCGCATGGCGGGCAAGGAAGTGTTCCGCCATGCCGTTGAAAAACTTGCCGAAACCGCCCATGCCTGCCTTGAAAAGGCCGGGCTGACCAGCGCCGATGTCACCTGGATCGTGCCGCATCAGGCCAATATCCGCATCATCGAGGGCACGGCAAAGAAGATGCAGCTGCCGATGGACCGCGTGGTTGTCACCGTGCAGGATCACGGCAACACCTCGGCCGCGTCGATCCCGCTGGCGCTGTCGGTCGGCAAGGCGCGCGGGCAGATCAAGCCGGGCGATCTGATCGTGACCGAGGCGATCGGCGGCGGTCTGGCCTGGGGCTCGGTGGTTCTTCGCTGGTGATGCGATTTAACTAAGCCCTTCAAGTGTCTGATATTGACTCGCAAATCGCCCCGGCGCATCCTTTGCGCCAAACGCCCGGGGGGGGATTTGCGAATGAGCGAAAAGACATTGACCCGTATGGACCTGTCGGAAGCCGTCTTCCGCGAGGTTGGCTTGAGCCGCAATGAATCGGCGCAACTGGTCGAAGCGGTGTTGCAACACATGTCCGATGCGCTGGCCGCGGGCGAACAGGTGAAGATCTCGTCCTTTGGCACCTTTTCGGTGCGGGACAAATCGGCGCGCGTGGGCCGCAACCCCAAGACGGGGGATGAGGTTCCGATCAGCCCGCGCCGCGTGCTGACCTTCCGGCCGTCGCATCTGATGCGCGACCGCGTCGCCGCCGGCAAGAAGAAGTAACGGATCAAGGACAGGAGTGCGCGGCGCATGAACAAATCGCCCGACGCCTTCCGCACCATTTCGGAAGTGGCTGACCATCTGGAAACCCCGGCGCATGTGTTGCGTTTCTGGGAGAGCCGCTTTCCGCAGATCCGCCCGGTCAAACGGGCGGGGGGGCGGCGCTATTATCGCCCTGCCGACGTGGCCTTGCTGACGGGGATCAAGCGGCTGTTGCATGATGAGGGCATGACGATTCGCGGCGTGCAGAAAATCCTGCGCGAACAAGGGGTTCGTTTCGTGTCTGGCGTGCCCGATGACAGCAGCGAGGCCGATGATGACGCGGCCCTCGCCGCGGCCCTGTCCGAGGCCACCGCAGGCTTTGCGCCTGTGGCCCCGCTGCCGCCCGCCGAGGCGGAAACCGCGCAGATCATCGCGCTGCAAACCGCCCTGCGCGCCCCCGCACAGGACGACAGCGCCGTCGCAGACCCTGCCCCAGACGCCCCCGCCGATGCGCCTGTGGTGGCAGAGCCGCCCGCCGTGCTGCACCCAAGGCCGATCCCCGCCATGCCGCCGGTCAAACCCGACCCTGCGCCGCCGGTCTATGCCGATCTGTTCAGCCTGATCCCCCCACCCGTGCCACCGGCGCCAGAGCCTGAGGCGGCGGCCCAGACCGCGCCCGAGCCGGACCCCACCCCTGACCCGGAGCCGGTTCCCGAGGCCCCGATGGAGGTTTGGGCCGAAGAACGGGATCATCCGCCCGAAGACCGCGCCGCGCCGCCGCCCGTGCTCAAGATCACCCGCATCGGCGCGGCAACTTCGGCGCCCCCTCCGGCGCCGGAACCGCCCCCCGTGGCGCCCGCCTCGGCCGATGTGGCCCCGGTTGCCAGCGGACCGACGTTGGCGGCACGGCTGCGCGCGACCGGGCGCGCCACCCTGTCGGCCGCCGACCACGCCACCCTGGCCGAGCTGCACGCCAAGGCCACCAGCCTGCGGTCGCGGCTGACTGGCCCCACGCGGATGCCGTTCTGATCCCGTTGCTTTTTGGCGAGACATTCGATGCTTTCCCGCTTGTGCCGCCCGCGAATATCAGTATGTATCCCGCCATGTTCGGGCCGTAGCGCAGCCTGGTTAGCGCGTCCGTCTGGGGGGCGGAAGGTCGAGAGTTCGAATCTCTCCGGCCCGACCATTTCCAAAAACGCCCGCTTGGCCTTGTGCCTTGCGGGCGTTTTTTTAATCACGGGCGGGGATGCAGCATGACGATGACCGGGGTTCTTGCCGCGCAGCACCTGCGCCAGATGATCGCGCTTGGCCAGATCGCGGCAACCCCGGCCATCCTGCCCGAACAGGTGCAGCCCGCCAGCCTTGATCTGCGTCTGGGGGCGATCGCCTATCGGGTCCGCGCCTCGTTTCTGGCGGGCAAGGGGCGCCCCGTCGCCGAACGCCTTGCCGAATTCGAGATGCACAGGGTTGATCTGACGGCGGGCGCGGTGCTGGAAAAGGGCTGCGTCTATGTGATTCCCCTGATGGAACAGCTGGCGCTGCCACCGGGTTTGACGGCGGTTGCCAATGCAAAATCCTCGACCGGGCGGCTGGATCTGCTGACCCGCACGATCACCGATGGCGGCACCGAATTCGACCGCATCCCCGAAGGCTACACCGGCCCGCTTTATGCCGAAGTCTGCCCAAGGTCTTTCAGCGTGCTGGTGCGCGCCGGCCAGCGGCTGAACCAGATCCGCTTCCGCAACGGCCAGTCGGTGCTGAGCGATGAGGATCTGGCCGCCCTTCACGCCGTCGATCCGCTGGTCGATGGCATGCCGGTGATCTCCGAAGGGCTTGGCTTTTCGGTTGATCTGCGCCCGGCCACCGGCACGCTGGTCGGCCACCGCGCAAAGCCGCATACCGGGGTGATCGATCTTGACCGCATCGGGCATTACCCCGCGACCGAGTTCTGGGAGGAGGTGCGCACCGATCAGGGCCGCATCATCCTTGACCCCGGCGCCTTCTACATCCTTGTAAGCCGCGAGGCGGTGACGATCCCGCCCGATTATGCCGCCGAAATGGCGCCCTACCTGGCGATGGTGGGCGAATTCCGGGTGCATTATGCCGGGTTCTTCGACCCCGGTTTTGGACATCACGAGGCGGGGGGCACAGGGTCGCGCGGCGTGCTGGAGGTGCGCTGCCACGAGGCGCCCTTCGTGCTGGAACATGGGCAGGTGGTTGGCCGGCTGGTTTATGAGCGGATGGCCGAGCGACCTGACGCGCTTTACGGCACGCGGATCGCGTCGAATTACCAGGGCCAGGGCCTGAAATTGGCCAAACAGTTCCGCTGACACAGCGCAGCCTGGGCCAGACCGGCGCCCCGCCTGCATCGTCACGCAAAACGCAGCCGCGGGCGCCTTGTGACCCGCCTCAGGTCACGACATCGGGCGTGGTGCGGCCGGTGAACTCGGTCAGGCGCGACAGCGCAAGGCTTGCGCGGATCACCGGGGCCAGCGCCTCTTGCGGGTCGTGGTGCAGACCGTCCGGGCCGGGCGCGTAGCGTTCCAGATAGACGCGCAAGGTTGCGCCTTCGGTTCCGGTGCCCGACAGGCGCAGCACGATGCGACTGCCACCGTCGAACAGGATGCGCACCCCTTGCTTGTGGCTGACCGAGCCATCGACAGGGTCGGTATAGGCGAAATCATCGGCGGCGGTGATGGTCATCCCCTCGACCACCTGCCCCGGCAGGCCGGGCAGGCTGGCGCGCAGGGCGGCCATCATCGCATCGGCCTTGTCGGTGGCAATCGCCTCGAAATCGTGGCGGCTATAGTAGTTGCGGCCATAGGTCGCCCAATGCTCGGTCAGGATATCGGCCACCGATTGTTTGCGCACCGCGAGGATGTTGAGCCACAGAAGGATCGCCCACAGCCCGTCCTTTTCGCGCACATGGTCGGACCCGGTGCCAAAGGATTCCTCGCCACACAGCGTGGCGCGCCCGGCGTCCAGCAGGTTGCCGAAGAACTTCCACCCCGTCGGCGTCTCGAACCTGCCGATCCCCAGCGCATTGGCCACCCGGTCGGCGGCGGCCGAGGTGGGCATCGACCGCGCCACCCCCGCAAGCCCGCGCGCATAGCCCGGTGCCAGATGCGCATTGGCGGCCAGAACGGCAAGACTGTCCGAAGGCGAGACATAGATGCCGCGCCCGACCACCATGTTGCGATCGCCGTCGCCATCGCTGGCGGCGCCAAAATCGGGGGCGCCCTCGCCCATCATCTCGGCCATCAACTCATGCGCCCAGGTCGGGTTCGGGTCGGGGTGCATGCCGCCGAAATCGGGCAAGGGCGTCGCATGGGTGACGGTGCCCGGCGCAGCGCCCAGCCGACGCTCCAGGATTTCCACCGCGTAAGGCCCGGTCACGGCGCACATCGCATCCATCCGCATCCGGAAGCCGCCCGCGAACAGCGCGCGCAAAGCGGGGAAGTCGAACAGCGTCTCCATCAGGGCGGCGTAATCGGCGACCGGGTCCACCACATCGACGATCATCCCGCCAAGCTGCTGCCGCCCGATGGTGGCAAGGTCCAGATCCTGCGCCTCGAGGATGCGGTATTCGGTGATTGTGGTGGTGCGCTGATACATCGCCTCGGTCACCGCCTCGGGGGCCGGGCCGCCATTGGGCATGTTGAACTTGACCCCGAAATCCTCCTCGGGGCCGCCGGGGTTGTGGCTGGCCGACATGATGATGCCGCCATCGGTCTTGTTCAGCCGGATCAGATGGCTGGCCGCCGGAGTGGACAGGATCGCCCCCCGCCCCACGATCATGCGCGCCGCCCCATTGGCCGCCGCCATCCGGCAGATCACCTGCGCGGCGCGGTCGTTGAAATAGCGCCCGTCGCCGCCCAGCACAAAGGTCTTTCCCGCGCAGCCCACCACATCGAAGATCGCCTGCACGAAGTTTTCAAGGTAATGCGGCCCCATGAAGACCGGCGTCTTCTTGCGCAGGCCCGAGGTGCCCGGTTTCTGCCCCGCGATGGGCTGGGTGGCAACGGTGGTGATCATGCGGTTTCTCCCTTTGCGCGTCTCATGTCGGGGCGCGCGCTGAACATCAAGACGGATTGCGCGGGCAAGACCCGTGGCGGCGGCGCCTCGGCCAGCGTCGGCTGGGTGGTGTCGAGCACCAAGCTCCAGGCCTCTGGCCGGGCCAGCACAAGCGGCACCTCTGGCCCGCAGTTGAACCAGGCCATCACGGCATCCGGGCTGCTATCGCCCCCTTCGGCGGCCATGCGGATTTCGACCCCAAGGGCGCGGAAGGCCGGATCGTGCCAGTCCTGCGGCGAGGGCAGGCTGCCATCGGGCTTGCGCCAGATCACATCGGGCAGGCCATCGGCAGCCCGCTTGCGCGCGTGCAGGAACCGGCGCTGGCGCAGCACCGGATGCGCCCGTCGCAAGGCGGCCAGCCGCGCCACGAAATCGACAAGCGTCGTGTCGGCCTTGGCCCAGTCGAGCCATGTGACTTCATTGTCTTGCGCATAGGCGTTGTTGTTGCCGCCCTGCGTATGGCCCAATTCATCCCCCGCCAGCAGCATGGGCACGCCTTGGGCCAGAAACAGCGTCGCGAGCAGGTTGCGCTTTCGCAGATCGCGCGCGGCGCGCACCCCCGGATCGTCGCTTGGCCCTTCGACGCCCATGTTGTCCGAATGGTTGTCGGAATGGCCGTCGCGGTTATCCTCGCCATTGGCCCAGTTGCGCTTGACGGTAAAGCTGACCAGATCCTCCAGCGTGAACCCGTCATGCGCGGTGATGAAATTGACGGATGCGGTGGCCGACCGGCCCGAATGGTCAAACCGTTCGGCGCTGCCGAGCAGCCGCTTGGCAAGGTCCGGGGTCAACCCCGCATCGCCGCGCCAAAACCGGCGCACGCCATCGCGGAACTGATCGTTCCATTCGTGAAACGGGTGCGGATACTGGCCAAGCTGATAACCGCCGGGCCCGATATCCCAGGGTTCGGCGATCAGCTTGACGCGGGACAGCACGGGGTCTTGCCGGATCGCATCGAAAAAGCCGCCGTTGGGGTCAAAGCCATGCGGCTCTCGCCCCAGCACCGTCGCAAGATCAAAGCGAAAGCCGTCCACACGGCAGTCCTCCACCCAATAGCGCAAGGAATCCATCACCATGCGCAGCACCATCGGATGCATCAGGTTCAGCGTGTTGCCGGTGCCGGTGTCATTCACATAATGCCGCCCGCCATCGGTCAGCCGGTAATAGCTGGCATTGTCGAGCCCGCGATAGCACAGCGTCGGCCCCCACTGATCCCCCTCGGCGGTGTGGTTATAGACCACGTCCAGAATGACCTCGATCCCCGCCACATGCAGGCGGCGCACCATGGTCTGAAACTCCCACAAGGCGCCCTTGGCCATATAGCGCGGCTCTGGCGCAAAGAAGGACAGCGTGTTGTAACCCCAATGGTTGCGCAATCCCTTGGCCACCAGAAAGCGGTCGTCCACAAAGGCCTGCACCGGCAACAGCTCTATCGCCGTGACGCCCAGCTTTTGCAGATGGGCGATCACCGGGTCGCTGGACAGCGCGAGGTAGCTGCCCCGCAGCGGTTTGTCCACGCCCGGGTGCAACTGGGTCAGCGCCTTGACATGCGCCTCATAGATCACGCTTTCACTGCGCGGGGTGCGCGGCGCCTGATCGTTGCCCCAGGTGAAACTGGTGTCCATCACCACCGACTTCGGCACGGCAAAGGCGCTGTCGCGGGTGTCGAACGACAGATCGCCCCGCGCCGAGCCGATCTTGTAGCCCATCACCGCATCGGACCACCGAAGCCGCCCTTCCAGCGCACGAGCATAAGGATCAAGCAGCAGCTTGTGCGGGTTGAAGCGGTGCCCGCGTTCCGGCGCATAGGGGCCATGCGCCCGAAAGCCATAGATCGTGCCGGGCGTCAGCCCGCCCACATGCATGTGCCAGATGTCGCCGTCCCGGTCGCGAAACGGAAGCCGCGACAGCTCCTTTCGGCCATCGGGCGAAAACAGGCACAGCTCGATCGCCTCGGCATGGGCCGAGAATACCGCGAAATTGACCCCATCCCCCTCCAGGGTGGCGCCCATCGGCCAGGGGCGGCCCGCCGAGACGCTGTATCCCGGCAGGCGCGCGGCAAGCGGCGACAGGCCCGGTGTCACGCCAGCAACCGCTGATACAGGGCGCCATAGCGCGCGGCCGAGGTTTCCCAACCGACCGGATGGCCCATCGCATTGGCCTGCATCTGCGCCCACAGGGCCGGGTCGGCGTAAAGATCCACCAGCCGCGCCAGCGCCTGCCCGAAGGCCAGCGCATCGGTGGGGTGAAACACCACGCCTGTCGCCACACCGGCGGCCAGTGTCGCGGGGCTGGCCCCGATCACCGTATCGGCAAGGCCGCCGGTCGATGCCACCACCGGCAGCGTGCCATAGCGCAAGCCATACATCTGCGTCAGCCCGCAAGGTTCGAACCGGCTGGGCACCAGCACGGCATCGGCGCCAGAAAACAGCCGGTGCGACAGCGCCTCGTCATAGCCGATGCGCACCGCAACCCGCCCCGGATGCGCCGCGGCAAGCGCCCGCATCGCGCCTTCAAGCGCCGGATCGCCAGAGCCAAGCACGATCAACCCGCCACCCGCCGCCACGAAATCGGGGATCACCGCGGGCAAGAGATCGATGCCCTTCTGATCGGTCAAGCGGCTGACGACAATGGCCAGCGGCCCCGGCACCTCGATCCCGAACTCGGCGCAAAGGGCCACCCGCGCCGCCGCCTTGCCCGCCATATCGCCCGGGCCAAAGCCGACCGGCTCTGCCTCGGGCGACCAGATCGCGGTATCGACCCCGTTCAGGATGCCCGAGACCCGCGCCGCACGCGCCGCGATCACCCCTTGCAGGCCAAGGCCGAACTCTGGCCGCATCAGCTCTGCCGCATAGGTCGGCGAGACGGTGGTGATCCAGTCCGCCGTCACCAGCCCCGCCTTCAGGCTGGACAGACCGCCGTAATATTCCAACCCGCCGGGATGGAACTGTTCGGCCGGCAGGCGCAACTCGGCCATCATCGATGCGGGTGCCCAGCCCTGAAAGGCTATGTTGTGAACGGTGATCACCGTTTTTACCGCCCCGGCCCCCTGATAGGCCAGATAGGCCGGGGCAAAACCGGCCTGCCAGTCATGCGCGTGCAGGATATCGGGGCGCCACCCTGCCACACCCTCCCGCGCGATCCGGGCCGCGACCCAGGACAGCGCGGCAAACCGCTGCGGATTGTCCCACCAATCGCCGCCCGGGCCGCTGTAGGGCCCGCCCTCGCGGTCATAAAGATGCGGCGCGTCCAGCAACAGCAGGTCAAGCCCATCGACCCGCCCCGCCATCACCCGGCCCGTGCCGCCAAACAGGTTCGGCTCTACCCAGACCTCGGCCATGCCGTCCAGCCGCGCGCGCAAGGCCCGGTAGGCGGGCAAGAGAACCCGCATGTCCCAGCCCGCCGCAGCCAGCGCGCCGGGCAGCGCGCCCACAACATCGGCCAGCCCCCCGGTCTTGACCAGCGGCACACATTCCGACGCAACCGACAGAACCCGACCCTTCATGACCTTGCCTTCACCTGTTCCATCCTCGTCCCGGCGGCAGGGCCGGCGCGGGGCCTCCCCCGCGCCAGACCGCCGCCGCATGCCTTAGCCCAGCTTGCGCGCCCGTGCATCCAGCATGTCTTGCGTGATCAGCACGATCCCCGCCTCGGTGCGCCGGAACCACTTGGCATCCTCGACCGGGTCCTGGCCCACCACAAGCCCCTCGGGGATGACCACGCCACGGTCGATCACGCAGTTCTTCAGCTCGGCCTTGCGGGCCACCGTCACCTGCGGCAGCGCCACGACGTGATCCAGACTGCTGAAGGAATGCGTCCGGCAGCCCGTGAACAAGAGCGAATTGCGCACCTCGGACCCCGAGACGATACAGTCACCCGACACCAGCGACGAAATCGCCGTGCCGCGCCGGCCATCGGTATCATGGATGAACTTGGCAGGCGGCACGATCTCGGCATAGGTCCAGATCGGCCAGCTGTTGTCGTAAAGATCGAGCTTGGGCACGAAATCGGTCAGGTCGATATTGGCCTGCCAGAAGGCGTCGATCGTGCCGACATCGCGCCAATAGGGCTCATCCTCCAGCCCGCTCGTCACGCAGCTGTCGGCGAACTTGTGCGCCACCGCCTTGCCGTTCCTGACGATCTGCGGAATGATGTCATTGCCGAAATCATGGCTGGAATTCGGGTCTTCGGCATCGCGGATCAACAGATCGCGCAACAGATCCCAGTTGAACACATAGATCCCCATCGAGGCCAGCGCATGGTCGGGATCGCCCGGAATGCTGGGGGGGTCTTTCGGCTTTTCCAGAAACTGGGTGATGCGCATGTCCTTGTCGACATGCATCACGCCAAAGGCCACCGCCTCCATGCGCGGCACGGTCAGACAGCCGATGGTCACATCGGCGCCGGTTTCGACATGCTGTTGCAGCATGATCTCGTAATCCATCTTGTAGATGTGATCCCCGGCAAGCACGACGACATATTTGACACCATAGCTGTCCACGATGTCGATATTCTGCGTCACCGCATCGGCGGTGCCCAGATACCATTTGGTTTCGTCCACCCGCTGGCTCGCGGGCAGGATATCGAGATATTCGTTCCGCTCGGCCCGGAAAAATCCCCAGCCGCGCTGCATGTGGCGGATCAGACTGTGCGCCTTGTATTGCGTCGCGATCGCCATCTTGCGGATGCCCGAGTTCAACGCATTGGACAGCGCGAAGTCGATGATCCGTGTCTTGCCGCCGAAATAGACCGCGGGTTTGGCGCGGCGATCGGTCAGCTCTTTCAGGCGGCTGCCCCGCCCCCCGGCCAGAACAAAGGCCATCGCCTGCGATGACAATCTTGCGTTCGGTTTCGCTTTCATGGTCCCCTCCCTCGTGTCGGCGCGGCGCCGACGGTCCCGTTGGTTTTACGCCGGCCTCAGACCGGCTTTTCCTGTTCAAGATAGATCGCGGCCAAAGGCGGCAGCCTGATCTCTGCCGACCATGGCCTGCCGTGATGCGGCACCTCCTCTGCCCGCACCCCGCCCAGATTGCCACGGTTGCCGCCGCCGTAAAGGGCGGCATCGGTGTTCAGCAGTTCGGCCCAAAGCCCGCCCGAGGGCAGGCCCAGCCGATAGGTCCGTTCCACCGGCGTCATGTTGACCACGACCGCCACCATCGCGTCGCCCGCCCGCCCCTTGCGCAGCCAGGCATAGACGCTGGCCTCGGCATCGTTGCTTTCGATCCATTCAAAGCCTTCGGGCCGCGTGTCATTCACATGCAAGGCGGGGGTGGCGCGGTAAACCCGGTTCAGATCGCGCACCAGCGCCTGCACCCCGGCATGGGCAGGAATATCAAGCTGATGCCAGTCAAGGCTCTGGTTGTGGTTCCACTCGGCCCCTTGCGCGAATTCCTGCCCCATGAACAAGAGCTTCTTGCCCGGATGCGCCCACATGAACCCGTAATAGGCGCGCAGATTGGCGAATTTCTCCTCGCCCGGACCGGGCATCTTGCCCAGCATCGACCCTTTGCCATGCACCACCTCGTCGTGGCTGATCGGCAGGATGTAATTCTCGGACCAGGCATAGTGCAGGCCGAAGGTCATCTGGTGATGGTGATACTTGCGGTGGATCGGGTCTTTTTGCATGTAGGACAGGGTGTCGTTCATCCAGCCCATGTTCCACTTGAAGCCAAAGCCAAGCCCGCCATGGTTAACCGGCCGGCTGACCCCGGGAAAGGCGGTCGATTCCTCGGCCACCGTCATCACACCCGGGCTTTCGGCATAGGCCGTGACGTTCATCCGCCGCAGCATGGCAATCGCCTCGTAATTCTCGCGCCCGCCGTCGCGGTTGGGCACCCATTCGCCTTGCTTGCGGCTGTAATCGCGGTAAAGCATCGAGGCCACGGCATCGACACGCAGCCCGTCGATGTGGAATTCCTCCAGCCAATACAGCGCGTTGGAGGTCAGGAAGTTCTGCACCTCGATCCGGCCGTAGTTGTAGATCAGGGTGTTCCAGTCCTGATGAAAGCCTTCGCGCGGATCGGCATGTTCATAAAGCGCTGTGCCATCGAATTGGCCAAGACCATGGGCGTCGGTCGGAAAATGCCCCGGCACCCAATCGAGCAGCACGCCAAGCCCCTTGCGATGGGCCGCATCGACAAAGGCGCGGAATTCCGCCGGTGTGCCGTGGCGGATGGTGGGGGCGAACAGACCCACCGGCTGATAGCCCCAGGACCCGTCAAACGGAAATTCCGACACCGGCAAGAGCTCGATATGGGTGAAGTCCATATCTGCCGCATAATCAACCAGTTGCTCGGCGAGTTCGATGTAGCTGAGCATCCGGTCCCCCGGCGCGCGCCGCCACGACCCCAGATGCACCTCATAGACCGAAATCGGCGCGTCTATGGTCTGTCGCGCGGCCCGTGTCGCCATCCAGTCGGCATCGTGGAACTCTCCCGACAGGGTCCGAACCACCGAGGCATTGGCAGGTGGATGTTCCGAGCCAAAGCCCACCGGATCGGCCTTCAGCGGCAAGAGCCTGCCGCCCTGACCGCGGATTTCGTATTTGTAGGTCGCGCCCTCGCCCAGGTCTGGCACAAAGGTTTCCCACACGCCGGTCGCCCTGCGCCGCCGCATCGGATGGCGACGGCCGTCCCAGATGTTGAAATCGCCCACCACGGAAACCCGTTCGGCATTGGGGGCCCAGACCGCGAAATGCGTGCCAGCGACACCTTCATGCGTGATCACATGCGCGCCCAGCACCTGCCAGATCCGCCGATGCGTGCCTTCTCCAAGCAGGTATTCGTCCAACTCGCCCAGCACGGGGCCAAAGCGGAAGGGATCTTCGAAATCCCATGTCGTGCCATGGCCGGTCGCGCGCAGCCGATAGGATGACCGGCGCGGCAGGGTGCACAGGAAAAGCCCGTGCCCCCAATGCGTTGCGGGCAGTTCCTTACCTGCCTTTCCGGTCAGCACCGTCAGGCTGTCTGCGCCGGGCACAAAGGCTGTGACAACCCATTTCCCGCCGCGCTGATGCGGGCCAAGCACGGAAAACGGGTCGCCGTGACGCCCTTCGACAAGGGCCCAGGCGGTGGCGTCGTCGATCAGATCATCGGTCATGCTGTCCCCTCCCAAAGATCAGCGCCGCCGAACCGGACCCCGCACCTTACAGCGCCGAGGTCACGTTCCAGACGTCTGTCATGTAGCTGCGGATCGTGCGGTCGGACGAAAAGAAACCCGACCGCGCGGTGTTCAGCGCCGCCATGCGCGTCCAGTTGTCACGATCGGCATAGGCGGTGTCCACCCGCGCCTGCGCAGTGTCATAGGCATCGAAATCGCTGGCCACGAGGAAATAGTCATGGTGCCAGACCCGGTGGACCAGATCGTGATAGCGATCTTTCTGATCCGGGCTGAACCGCCCTTCGGCGATCATCTGCAACACGTCCTGCAAGGTCTGGCTTGCCTCGATGGCCTTTCGCGCGTGATCGGGATCACGGCGGCGCTCCATCGCCTCGGCGGTCGTCATGCCGAACAGGAAGAAGTTCTCGGCGCCAACCTCTTGCAATATCTCGACATTCGCGCCGTCCAGCGTGCCGATGGTGGGCGCGCCGTTGATCATGAACTTCATGTTTCCGGTGCCAGACGCCTCTTTGCCGGCGGTCGAGATCTGTTCGGACAGGTCGGCGGCCGGGATCAGCCGTTCGGCCATGCTGACGTTGTAATTGGCGGGATAGACGATCTTCAACAGATCGCCAGTGACGGGATCGTTGTTCACAACCTGCGCCACATCATTGATAAGACGGATGATTTCCTTGGCCACCGCATAGCCGGGCGCGGCCTTGCCGCCAAAGATCTTCACCCGCGGCACCCAGTTCGCCGTCGGATTGTCGCGAATGGCGCTCCAGTGTCCGATGGTTTGCAGGATGTTCAAAAGCTGGCGCTTGTATTCATGGATGCGCTTGATCTGCACATCGAACAGCGCGTCGGGGCTGACGGTGATGCCTTCATGGCTTGCCAGCCAATTCGACAGCGCCACCTTGTTCGCCCGTTTGGCCGCATCAAATTCGGCCCGGAACGCCTTGGTTTCAATGGGCTTTTCAAGATTTCGCAGCAGGTCCAGGTTGTCTTCCCAACCGCTGCCAATGGTGTCGGTGATCAGCCCGGACAGCGGCTTGTTGCACATCTTCAGCCAGCGGCGCGGTGTTACGCCATTGGTCTGGTTGATGATCCGGTCGGGGTGCAGGGCGTGCAGTTCGGGGAACAGGTTCTGCTTGACCAGATCCGAATGCAGCGCCGACACCCCGTTGACCTTGTGCGCCATGATGAAGGCAAGCTCGCCCATCCGCACCTCGTGATGCTTGACGATCCCCACATAATGCGGGCGGGCGTGATGTTCCTCGCGGTGCCAATGGTCGATCTGCTCGACGATCTGCATGTGGCGCGGCAGCACCGTGCCGAAGGTATAGGTTGCCCAGCGTTCCAGCGCTTCGGGCAACAGCGTGTGGTTGGTATAGCCAAGGCAGGCCCGCGCCACCGGCAGGGCCTGATCGAAGGGCATGCCATGCTCGTCCACCAAAAGCCGGATAAGCTCTGGCCCCGCAATGGCGGGGTGGGTGTCATTCATCTGGATCGCGACGTGATCGGGCAGCTTGCGCAGGTCTGATTGCGAGGCAAGGAACCGGCGCAGGATGTCTTGCAGCGCGGCCGATGTCAGGAAGAATTCCTGCTTGAGCCGCAATTCCTTGCCCTGATAGGTGGTGTCATCGGGGTAAAGCACCCGGCTCAGCGTGCGGGCCAGCGCCTCCGGTTCGGCCGCGGCGGCATAATCGCCCCGGTTGAACCGATCCAGATCGAACATGGTCGTCGGCTGCGCGCCCCAAAGCCGCAAGGTATTGGCCCATTTGCCCTGCCAGCCCACGACCGGCGTGTCGAAGGCAGAGGCGATGACCGTCTCGGCGGGATGCCAGAGGGCGCGGCCATCGCGCTGTTCGACATGGCCCTTGAACGGGATGACATAGGCCGCCTCGGGCCGGGCAAATTCCCACGGATGGGCCTGTTTCAGCCAATCTTCGGGCGTTTCCACCTGGCGACCGCCTTCGAACCGCTGCCGGAACAACCCGTGTTCATAGCGGATGCCATAGCCATAGGCCGGGCAACCCAGGGTTGCCATCGATTCCATGAAACAGGCCGCCAGACGGCCAAGGCCGCCATTGCCAAGCGCCGCGTCCGGCTCGTCCTCGACGATGGCGCGAAAATCCTGGCCAAAGCTGGCCATCACCTCCTCGGCCTGATCGCGCAGGCCAAGGTTGACGGTCGCATCCTCCAGAATCCGCCCGATCAGGAATTCCATCGACAGGTAATAGACACGCTTGTGATCCGCGGCCCAGGTCTTGCGGGTCGAGGCGAACCACGGCTCGACGATCTGGTCGCGGATCGCGAAGGACAGCGCCATCCGCCAGTCATAGGTGCTGGCATGATCGGCGTCCTTGCCCAAGGTAAAGGCAAGATGGCGCAGAACGCTTGCTTTGAGGGTGATCGGGGTGGGGCTGAGATCGTTCACTTCGGTATCCAAATCTGGGGGCGGCACACTTAAAAATCAGGCTAAACCCATGGTGGCCGGGGTCAAGCGCCCCGATCCGTGCCACAAAGCCCAGCCGACGCATAACGCCGAAGCCTGCTCTTACAGTTACCGCAAACATTCCGCAAAAGCACGGAATAAGAATACAATGATTTCAATTATTTGTAGAATTCAAAGCGCTTTGGCTGGCCGCGCCGCACCCGATCGCCACGCGCAAGCGATCTGCCGCAAAGCCCGGCGCATGGCGGGCGCAGAGTTGGACGCGGCGCGCGCGGGGGGCGAAAATCTGCATCAAAGCTGGTCAATTTGCCCTGTGCCGGGCAGCGCCGCATGATCTGGATCATGTCGCAGCGCCCCCTTGCAGGCCCAGCATGGCACGACAGCGATTCCAGCCAAGGGCCCAGCGATGCGATTGACCACCCGAACCAACCTTGCGATGCGCACGCTGATGGTCTGCGCCGCGAACCCCGGCCAGATCATCCGCAAGCACGAGGTCGCCGCCGCCTGCAATGCCAGCGAAAACCATCTGGCGCAGGTGATCCATGTTCTGGCGCAAAAGCGCTATCTGCGCACCCTGCGCGGCCGCGCCGGCGGGCTGATGCTGGGCCGTCCCGCCGAAGACATCAACGTGGGCGCGGTGTTTCGCGAATTCGAAGCGGGGCTTCCCTTTGCCGAATGTTTTTCGGGCGGGGCCTGTGACTGCCCGTTTGTCGGGGCCTGCCGGCTCAAATCCGCGCTGTCGGACGCGCTGGAGGCGTTTTATGCGCGGCTTGACCGGCTGACCGTGGCGGATCTGGTGGCAAGCAATCCCGATCTGAACCGGCTGTTGAAGGTGGCCTGAGGGCGGCGTCACCGCGCCGGGCGCTTGCCGCGGGCCGCAGCCCAGAGCGGGCCGATGACGCGGGTCGCAACCGGGATCAGCACCAGCCCAAGCGCAAGCCCGAAGATGCCGTCCAACACCGCCTTTGCCCCCCATTCCACCGCCGCAGCACCCGCGGGGGCCAGATGCGCCGCCGCCGCCGACCAGTCGTGGATGTGGTGGCCAAGCCAGCCCTGGCCCAATTCTTCCAGCCCGTGAATGACGATAGAGCCGCCGACCCAGAGCATCGCGGCCGTGCCCACCACCGACAACAGGCCAAGCAGCCGTGGCATCCCCGCGACCAACCCCCGCCCCAAGGCCCGCCCCGCGCTGCTGCGCCCGGTTCTGGCCAGATGCAGGCCCACATCATCCATCTTCACGATCACCGCGACCACCCCGTAAACCGCGACCGTGATCAGCGCGCCAACCAGAGCGAGGGTCGCAGCCTCCACCAGAAGCGTGCCTTGCGGGATGGCGGCCAGGGCGATCGTCATGATCTCGGCCGACAGGATGAAATCGGTCTTGATCGCCCCGGCGACCTTTTCCTCCTCCAGCCGCAAGGGATCGCCGGTGGCAAAATCGGCCTCGACCGCGGCGTCGGCATGCGGAAACAGCGCATGCATCACCTTCTCGGCCCCTTCGAAACACAGATAAGCCCCGCCCAGCATCAACAGCGGCGTGATCGCCTGCGGCAGGAAGGTTTCAAGCAAGAGAAGCGCCGGCAGCAGGATCAGCAGCTTGTTGCGCAAAGAGCCAAGCGAGATGCGCCAGATGATCGGCAATTCACGCTCTGCCGAAAAGCCGGTGACATATTTCGGCGTCACGGCGGCGTCATCGATCACCACCCCCGCCGCCTTGGTGCCCGCCTTGGCCGCGGCTGCGGCGATATCATCGATGCTGGACGCGGCCACCTTGGCAATCGCGGCCACATCATCGAGCAACGCCAGCAAACCACTCATCGCATACACTCCTGCCCTGCCCTCCTGTGTTACCCCGGCGCGCCGGCAAAGGCAAAGGTGCGCTTGCCCCCGGCCCGCGTTAGCGCAAACAGCCAGAGTTTGCACTAACATGATGATATGGCGGCATTTTTTGCCTTGCATGCCGCTGCATACCGGATAATCCCACCCCGTAGGCCAAGCGCCCCGCACCAAAAAAACGAGGAGACTGCGATGACCATCACCGTCGGCATCAATGGCTTTGGCCGCATCGGGCGCTGCACCTTGGCGCATATTGCGGAATCGAACCGAAACGATGTGCAGGTGGTTGCGATCAACGCGACAGGTCCGATCGAAACCAATGCCCATCTGCTCAAATACGACTCGGTGCATGGCCGCTTTCCCGGCATGGTGCGGGTGACGGGCAACACGCTTGATCTGGGGCGCGGGCCGATCCGGGTGCAAAGCACCTATGAACCCGCTGAACTCGATTGGGACGGCGTCGATGTGGTGCTGGAATGCACGGGCAAGTTCAACGACCGTGACCGCGCCGCCGTGCATCTGACGCGCGGGGCAAAGCGGGTGCTGGTCAGCGCCCCGGCCAAACGCGCCGACATGACGGTGGTTTACGGGGTGAACCACCGCCAGCTCCGGGCCGAACACCATGTGGTGTCGAACGGATCTTGCACGACCAATTGCCTTGCGCCCTTGGCCAAGGTGCTGAACGACGCGATCGGCATCGAGTCGGGCATCATGACCACGATCCACAGCTATACGGGCGACCAGCCCACGCTCGACCGCCGCCACAAGGACCTGTATCGCGCGCGCGCCGCCGCGATGGCGATGATCCCCACCACCACGGGGGCCGCCAAGGCCCTGGGAGAGGTGCTGCCCGAACTGGCCGGAAAGCTGGATGGCACCTCCTTGCGCGTGCCGACCCCGAATGTCAGTGCGGTCGATCTGACCTTCATCGCCGGGAAATCGGTCACGGTCGAGGAGGTGAACCAGATCGTGCGCGAGGCCTGTGCCGGCTATATGGGGATGGTGATGGCCTATGATCCCGAACCTAAGGTCTCTATCGACTTCAACCACACGCCACATTCGTCTATCTTTGCCCCGGACCAGACCCGCGTTGTGGGGCGTTCCGTCCGCGTGCTGGCGTGGTATGACAACGAATGGGGCTTTTCCTGCCGCATGGCCGATGTGGCCGGCGTGATGGGCCGCCTTTTGCACTGACGGGGCAGAGCGCCCCATTTGGGGACATTGTGACAAATCGGATCGCGCTGAGCCTTGCCCTTTTCATCCTTGGCGCGCTGGGCGCCGACATCCTGCTCAACCAGGGGCGGGCCGTCCTGTTTCTTCTGGTGAAATTTGCAGATATGGTCGAATGGCTGGCATTCTGGCGCTGATGCCGGCAGTCTGTCGTTGATTTCCGGCGCTTTCTGGTGATGTTAGCGCTAAACGCGACCGCCGAGTCGCTTTTCAGAGGAGAGTGTCATGACGGTCAAGGTTGCCATCAACGGATTTGGACGGATCGGCCGCAACGTATTGCGCGGCATCATTGAATCGGGCCGCACCGATATCGAGGTGATTGCCATCAACGATCTGGGCCCGGTCGAAACCAATGCGCATCTGTTGCGCTTTGACTCGGTGCATGGCCGCTTTCCGGGCACCGTCACCACCGGCGATGACTGGATCGATGCGGGCCGTGGCAAGATTCGCGTGACCGCGCTGCGCAATCCCGCCGATCTGCCGTGGTCCGATGTGGATATCGTGATGGAATGCACCGGCATCTTCACGTCAAAGGAAAAATGCCAGGCCCATCTGGAAAACGGGGCCAAGCGCGTGCTGATCTCGGCCCCCGGCGATGGGGCGGACAAGACCATCGTTTACGGCGTCAACCACCATACGCTGACCAAGGATGACATTGTCGTCTCGAACGCGTCCTGCACCACCAACTGCCTGTCGCCCGTCGCGTCGGTGCTGCACGAGGTGATCGGCATCGAAAAAGGCATGATGACCACGATCCACAGCTATACCGGCGACCAGCCGACGCTGGATACCATGCACAAGGATCTGTATCGTGGCCGCGCGGCCGCCCTGTCGATGATCCCGACCAGCACGGGCGCTGCCAAGGCGGTTGGCCTTGTGCTGCCTGATCTGAAGGGCAAGCTGGATGGGTTCGCCATCCGCGTGCCGACCCCCAACGTCTCGGTCGTGGATCTGAAGTTCATCGCCAAGCGCGAAACCTCGGTCGCCGAGATCAACGAGGCGATCAAATCTGCCGCCCATGGCAAGCTGAAGGGCATCCTCGGCTATACCGAGGCGAAGAACGTCTCGGTCGACTTCAACCATGACCCGCATTCTTCGGTGTTCCACATGGACCAGACCAAGGTGATGGATGGCACGTTCTGTTCGGTCCTGAGCTGGTATGACAACGAATGGGGCTTCTCGAACCGGATGGCCGATACCGCTGTGGCGATGGGCAAACTGATCTGATTGCCACGCTCGCACGAATGTTTCGGGCCGGTCATGTAAAGTGACCGGCCCTTTCTTTTGCTTCCCGCCCCTTCGCGTTACGTTGGCGTCATGGATTTGATCGTTTATCTGGCCATATTGTCTGGCCTTTTCCTTGCAATCGCCTTGTCCGAACCGCTGGCCGCGCGGTTGCGGCTGCCTACGACTGTGCTGCTGGCGGCCTTTGGCATCGGCATCGGGGCGACCGCAGCCTGGCTGTTCCGCACCGAGGTGACGGATGCGCTCAACCCCGTGGCGCTGGCGATCCTGAACCTGCCGATTTCTTCGGATCTGTTCATCTATGTGTTTCTGCCGGTGCTGATCTTTCAGGTCTCGCTCACGCTCAACCTGCGGCGGCTGCTGGATGACTGGGTGCCGGTGCTGGTGCTGGCGGTGGTGGCGGTGGTGGTCGCGACCTTTGTGATCGGGATGGCGCTGAAACCCTTCACCACGCTGCCGCTGATCGCCTGCCTGTTGATCGGGGCCATCGTGTCAACGACCGACCCGTCGGCGGTGGTCAGCATCTTTCGCGCCACCCCTGCCCCGCAACGGCTGGCGCGCATCGTCGAAGGCGAAAGCCTGCTCAATGACGCCGCCGCCATCGCGCTGAGTTCCGTGTTCCTTGTCGCGGTGGCCGCCCGCGACACCGAGCCGAACATCGCCGAGGCGCTGCTGAGCCTGCCTTGGCTCATCATCGCGGGGGCCGCGATCGGTTGGCTTCTGGGGCGGCTTTCGGTGGCGGTGATGGGCTGGATGAACCCCTGGCCGCTGGCACAGGTCTCGGTCAGCTTTGCCACGCCCTTTGTCACCTTTCTGTTGGCGGATCAGGTGATTGGCGCCTCGGGCGTGGTCGCGGTGGTCGCGGCGGGCATGACAGTGAACTTCTCGGCGCCGGGTCGGATCGCACCGCCCAGCCTGTCGCAGCTGCGCGATGCCTGGGGGCTGATCGCCTATTGGGCGGGCGGGCTTATCTTCGTGCTGGCAGCACTTCTCGTGCCGCGCATCCTCGAAGACCTGCGCCCCTCGGACCTTGGCTTGATCCTGGTGACGGTGATTGCGGCCTTTGTCGCGCGGGCCATCGTGCTTTATGGCATCTTGCCGCTGCTGACGGCGGCGCGCCTGTCGCCACGGGTGGACCCGCCTTATCGTCTGGCGATCCTGTGGGGGGGTTTGCGCGGTGCCGTCACCCTTGCGCTGGCACTGGCGGTCACGGAAAATCCGGCGATCTTTGTCGAAACCAAACGCCAGGTCGGTATCATCGCCACGGGCTTTGTGCTGTTCACCCTTCTGGTGCAGGGCACCACGCTGCGCTGGGTCATCGCGCGGCTTGGGCTGGACCGGCTGTCACCGCTGGACCGGGCGCTGTCAGACCAGGTGGTGGCCGTTTCGCTGCAACAGGTGCGCGAAACCGTGGCCGAAACCGTCCGCGAGATGGACCTGACCCAAAGCATCGTGCGCGAGGAGGCGGTGCGCTTTGGCGACCGGCTGAACGATGCGGTGGACCGGGCCGATGATGCGCGCGACATCCTGGAAAAGGATCGCGTGACGCTGGGCCTGCTGGCGCTTGCCGGTCATGAACGCGACCTCATTCTCGAGGCGTTTCAGGAAAACCTGATGTCGGCGCGTCTGGCCGACCGGATGCTGGCCGATGCCGACCGCCTGATCGAGGCGACGCTGACCGAAGGCCGGTCCGGCTATCGCGCGCAGGCCCGCCGCGCCCTGATCCCGGATCGCACGATGCGGCTGGCCGAATGGCTGCACAACCGCTTTCGCCTCAAGCAACCCCTTGCGCGGCTGACCGAAGACCGGTTCGAGATGCTGGTCACGCATCGCCAGATGTTGCGCGCCCTGTCCGGCTTCATCGAAACCCGGATCCTGCGGATTCACAGCCGCCGGGTCGCGGGCTTGCTGCATGATCTGATCAAGCGCCGCATCGAGGATACTGGCCGCGAGATGGAAGGGCTGCGCACCCAGTTTCCCGGCTATGCCGAGGAACTGGAACGGCGGCTGATCCGGCGCATGGTGATGCAGCGCGAAGAAGCGGAATATGACCAGATGACCGCCGATGGGCTGATCGGGCCCGAGCTGCGCATGTCCTTGCGCGAACAGACCAAGGCGGAACGCATCGCGCTGGACGCCCGCCCGCGGCTGGACCTGCGGTTGCAGCGCAGCGACATCGTGCGGAGCTTTCCGCTGTTCTCGGATCTGGACGAGGCGTCGCTGGCGCAACTCGCCCAGCAGATGAAAACAGTCTATGCCAAGCCCGGCGACATCCTGATGCGCAAGGACGACAAGCCCGACCGCGTCTGGTTCATCGCCTCGGGCGCGGTCGAGGCGGAACAGGCCGGCAGCCGCTTCTTGCTGGGGCGGGGCGAGATGTTTGGCCAGCTGTCGCTGTTGCTGCGCCGGTCGCGCCGGGCGCGGGTGATGGCGATCAGCCATACCACCTTGCTGACGCTGGAAGGATCGCGGTTTCTGGACCTGTTGCGCCGGGCGCCGCAACTCAGCCTTGCGGTGCAGGCCAGTGCCGAAAAGCGGGGCGTGGCGCTTGACGCGGCGCTTTTGCCCAAACCGGGCGAAGCGCCGGCGATGGCACCACGCTGGTGGCGCCGGGGCATGCTGGCGGCGAAATAGCCATGCGCCAGACGCAAGGCGCTGCGCGCTTTGCAGCGGTTGTTGGCCGCCATGGGTCGCCCCATCTGTGCCACAGGTGGCAAGACCCGAAGGCAACCGCCACCGCTGTGAAAAAGGACGATGGACATGATCTCTGTGTTTCACCTGCTGCGCGACGCGGCCGTGACCTATGCGCGCTATCGCAAGACCCGCGACGAGATCGCCAACCTGCCGCTGGATGTGGCGCTTGATCTTGATCTTTATCCCGGCGACGCCGACCGCATCGCCCGCGCGGCGGTTTACGGCGCCGCCGCCTGACAGCAGGACCAGCAAAGGCCCGCCCCTTCTGGGGATGGGGTATGGGCCACGGGCGGGATCAGCCGGCGATCCGGCCCGACCAATGCAAAAAGGGGGCGCGCAGCCCCCTTTTTCATGCCCAAGGGGGCCAGCTTACAATCGGGTGCCAAAGCGACGGCGCAGCGCGGCATCCACCGGCGGGGTCACGAATTTCGACACATCCCCCCCCAGCCGCGCAATCTCTTTCACCAGTTTCGACGCAATCGCCTGTCGCCTCGCATCGGCCATCAGGAACACCGTCTCGATATTGGCGTTCAGCGCCCGGTTCATGCCCACCATCTGGAACTCATATTCGAAATCCGCCACCGCCCGCAGGCCGCGCACGATCACCGTGGCCCCCACATCGCGGGCGCAATCGATCAGCAGGTTCTCGAACGGATGCACGACGATTTCGCCCCCGGTCCGGGCCGAGATGGCGGCGCATTCCGCCTCTACCATGGCCACCCGCTCCTCCAGGCTGAACATGGGGCCCTTGTCGCGGTTGATCGCGACGCCGATCACCAGACGATCCACCAGCGCCATGGCGCGCTGGATGATATCGACATGGCCCAACGTCACAGGGTCAAATGTGCCAGGATAAAGACCGATGCGCATGAGACTCCCCCGCATGCAATTTTCGGCACGCAACAATATTGCCCGCCGGAATGCAAGCGCGAAAGCGGCGGCCCTGACCGCCCGCATCACAGCCCCCGGGCATGGCCGCCGGATCAGAATCCCTTGATCATGCCTTCCAGCGCATCCTTTTCGGCCGCAAGTTCCATCAGCCGCGCCTTCACCACATCGCCGATCGAAATCAGGCCGACCATCTCGTCGCCCTCCATCACCGGCATGTGGCGGAACCGCCCGTCGGTCATCTTTTGCAGCACGTCATTGGTGCGCTCTGCCCGGGTGCAGGACACGATCTTGGACGTCATCAGACTGTCCACGCTATCGCCAAGACAGGCCGGCCCGCGCCGACCCAGTTCGCGCACCACATCCCGCTCGGACAGGATGCCGCTCACCTGCTTGCCATCGGGCGATACGACAAGCGCACCGATCCTGCGCGACGACAGAACCTCGGCCGCCTTGGCCACGCTGGTTCCGGGTGGGATCGTCACCACCCCGTCATCGGATTTCGATTTCAGAATCTGACTGACCAGCATCGCGCACCTCCCTTACGCCCCTCAGGAGCAAAGGGTCGCGCCGCGAGGACGGTGCTGTCAAGCCAAACCTTCAAGCCTTTGAACTTCGCGGCGAATGCCTTGCGCAAGCAGCGCCGCAAAGCGCCCCAGCCGGGCCGAATGGGCGTCACCCTCATGCCGGATCAACCAGAACGCCCGGCTGAGTGACAGGGCCGCGGGCAGGACCTTTACCAATTCGGGCGCGAAGGGCAGCGCAAAGTCATGCACCACCCCCACCCCCGCCGCCGCGCGCAACAGGTGCAGCTGGACCGAGACGGAATTCGACGCCATGGCCGGGCTCGCCGCGCCAAGACGGGTCAGGTAATCCAGTTCCTTGTCAAAGATCATGTCGGCGATATAGCCGACCACCCTGTGCTTCGGCAGATCGTCCAGCCCGGTCAACGGCGGCGCCTTCGCCAGATAATCGGGATGCGCCGCAAGATGCAGCCGGTAATCGGTCAGTTTCTGCACCGTCAACCGCCCGGCCTGTGGCCGGCTGACGCCGATGGCCATATCCGCCTCTCGGCGTGACAGGTTGAAGACGCGCGGCAAGGCAACGATCTGCACCTCCAGCCCCGGGTTGTCGTCACAGATCGCGCGGATCACCTGCGGCAAAAGATAATTGGCACAGCCATCGGGCGCGCCAAGCCGGATCTGCCCCGACAGCCCTGCCCCGACGCCGCCGGTCAGGGCCTCGGCCGCGCCCGTCATCGCCGCCTCCGCCGCCTCGGCATGGGGCACCAGCTTTGCGCCCTCCTCGGTCAGCGCATAGCCCTGCGGGGATTTCAGGAACAGGCGCGTGCCCGTCGCCTCCTCCAGCCGCGCCACGCGCCGCCCCACCGTGGCCGGGTCCAGCGCCAGCCGCTTGCCCGCCCCCGACAGCGATTCCGTCCGCGCCACCGCCAGAAAGACCCGCAGATCACCCCAATCCATACCTTTGCAATCCTGCAAAACCTTTTTGGGATATTGCCGGTTTATCCGGC
>JALOSF010000186.1 GCA_025458525.1 Cypionkella sp.
CGGATGATTGCGCTGGCGAAACAGGACCTGCCCATCATCCTGCTGTGGCACCCGACGCTGGATGTGGCGATGCGGGATACGGTTTCGGGCTATTCCTTTGCCTTCCACCGGATGCTGGACCTGCGCCCGCTGGGCAAGGCATAGGGGTGGCGGGGCTGTCGCCGACCACGGCCGGTATCCTGCTGGCGCTGACCACGGCGGCGCTGTTCAGCATGCTCGATGCGCTTGCCAAGGGGTTGGTCGGCCACTATCCGGCGGTGCAGCTGGTCTGGGCGCGCTATGCCGGGCAGACGGCGGTGGTGTTCCTGATCCTGCTGCCGCGGTTGCGGCAGGGTTTGCGTACGCGCTATCCGGGCGCCCATGCCGCGCGGTCGGTGTTCCAGTTCGGGGCGACGGCGCTGTTCTTCTCGGCGCTGGCGCATATCGGGCTGGCCGAGGCGACGGCAATCATGGAAATCGCCCCGGTGATGATCACGCTGGGCGCCGCACTGTTTCTGGGCGAACGGCTGGGGCCGCGGCGGCTGGCGGGGGTTGGGGTGGCGCTGATCGGCGCCTTGATCATCATCCGCCCCGGGCTGGGTGTGTTCCAGCCGGCCGCGTTGCTGCCGGTGGCGGCGGCGGTGTGCTATGCGGGCTATGCCATCATCACCCGCAAGGTGGGGGCGGATGAACCCGTGATGACGGCGCTGTTCTACACCGCGCTGCTGGGCACGGTGGTGACCAGCGTGATCGTGCCCTTTGTCTGGGTGCCGGTAGACCCCGGGCACATCGCGGGTTTCGTCGGGCTGGGCCTGCTGGGGGCGGCGGCGCAGTTCTGCCTGATCCGGGCCTATGCGCTGGCCGAGGCGGCGGTGATTGCGCCCTTTGGCTATGCCGGGCTGCTGTTTGCCACCGCCTGGGGGTTTTCGCTGTATGGCGAGGTGCCGGATGGCTGGACAGTGGTCGGTGCGCTGGTGATCGTGGGGGCTGGGCTTTATGTCTGGCACCGCGAGACGGCGGCGGCGCGGGCCGCCAGGAGGGGCTGAGTGGCGGCAAGCTGGCAGCACAAGGGACAGACTCTGGTGGTGCGCGGGCTGATCGGGCTGGCGCTGGCCTTGCCGTACCGCTGGCGCGTGCCGCTGTTCGGCTGGGTTGTGGCGCGGCTGGTGGCGCCGGTGGCAGGCTGGCCTGCGCGCATCCGCGCCAATCTGGCGCTGGCCTGGCCGGACCTGCCCGCGGCAGAGGTGGACCGGCTGTGCCGCGCTGTGCCCGACAGCGTCGGGCGCACGGTGATCGAGATCTTCTCGGGGCCCGAATTCATTGCTCGGGCGGCAGCGACGCCGCCGGTGGGCGACGGCGTGGCGGCGCTGGAGGCCGCGCATGCCGCGGGGCGCCCGGTGGTGCTGGTCACGGGGCATTTCGGCAATTACGACGCCTCGCGCGCGGCGTTGATCGCGCGGGGGTACCGGGTGG
Organism: Cypionkella sp.; assembly: GCA_025458525.1. Taxonomy (GTDB): domain Bacteria; phylum Pseudomonadota; class Alphaproteobacteria; order Rhodobacterales; family Rhodobacteraceae; genus Pseudotabrizicola. The sequence continues at coordinate 1,453 of JALOSF010000186.1, forward strand.
GTGCCTTGTACATGCCGATGACCAACCCGGAGTTCAACCGCATCTACGAAGCCGCCATCGGCCGGATCGGCCAGCCGATCTTTCCCCGTGGCGCCAAGGGTTTGGGCGCGCTGGTGAGGCATCTGCGGTCAGGCGGCATGGTGGGGATGCTGGTCGATCACAATATGGACCATGGCGCGCCCCTGCGGTTTTTCGGTGTGGCGGCCAAGACGGCGCTGTCGGCGGCGGAACTGGCGCTGAAGTATGATGCGCTTCTGGTGCCGACCTATGGGGTGCGGCGGGCGGACGGGCTGGGCTTCGACATCGTGGTCGAGACGCCGATCCCGCCGGGCACGCCCGAGGCGATGACCCAGGCGCTGAACGATTCGCTCGAGGCGCTGGTGCGGCGGCATCCGGACCAGTGGTTCTGGGTGCAGCGCCGCTGGACGGGCGGGGCAGGGCGGGCGGGGGAAGCGGTGGGCCAGCCCCCCGCCCCCCCCGCTCAAGAGGGCCTTCTGCCCCCTTAAACCCCCGAGGATATTTGGATCAAGGCAAAGCAGGAGAGGGACCGATGCAGGGGCCACACTATACCGGACTGGTGGCGGGGCTGCCCGCGACGGTGCCCTTTGTCGGGCCCGAGGCGCAGGAGCGGGCACGCGGGGCCGGTTTCATCGCCCGGCTCGGGGCGAACGAAAGCCGGTTCGGGCCGTCGCCTGCCGCGGTGGCCGCGATGGCGGCGGCGGCGCAGGATGCCTGGATGTATGGCGACCCCGAGATGTTCGACCTGCGGACAGCGATTGCCGCGCATCACGGGGTGCGGCCTGCGCAGGTGCTGGTTGGCGAAGGGATTGACGGCATCCTTGGCAACCTCGTGCGGCTGGTGGTGGCACCGGGGGATGCGGTCGTCACCTCGGACGGGGCCTATCCGACGTTCAATTTCCATGTCGCGGGTTTTGGCGGGGTGCTGCACAAGGTGCCTTACCGGGGCGATCACGAGGATCCGCAAGCGCTTCTGGCCAAGGCGGCCGCGGTGGGCGCCAAGCTTGTCTATATCGCCAACCCGGACAATCCGATGGGCAGCTGGCACGACGGGGCCACCATCCGCGCGATGGTGGAGGGTGTGCCGGACGGCTGCCTGTTGGTGCTGGACGAGGCCTATGTCGACCTGGCCCCCGAAGGCACCGCACCGCAGATCGATGCGCAGGATGCGCGGGTGATCCGGCTGCGGACCTTTTCCAAGGGGCACGGGCTGGCCGGGTTGCGTGTGGGCTATGCCATCGGGGCCGAGGCATTGATCCGGGCCTTTGACAAGGTGCGCAACCATTTCGGCGTGGGCCGCGTGGCGCAGGCAGGCGCGCTGGCGGCCTTGCAGGATGCGGGCTGGCTGGCGCAGGTGCGCGGGCAAGTGGTTAGGGCGCGCGACCGGATCACCGCCATCGGGGCGGTATCGGGGCTGGTCGCGCTGCCGTCGGCCACCAATTTCGTCACGCTGGATTGTGGGGGCGACGGGCGGCTGGCCCGGGCTGCCGTGCAGGCGCTGGGGGCGCGGGGCGTGTTTGTGCGCATGCCCTTTGTCGCGCCGCATGACCGCTGCATCCGCATCAGTTGCGGCACCGATGCGGACCTGGACCGGCTGGCCGAGGTGCTGCCTTCCGCCATGGACGAGGCGCGCGCCCTCACGCGGGCGTGACTTGCCTTCCCGCCACGGGAAGGCGCGATGTGACCGCGCAAAGACGGAGGATCCCGACCATGCTGCGCACCCTTGCCGTGCTGATGTTGCTGACCGCGCCCGCGGCCGCCCAGTCGACCGACCATTCCGGCCACAGCGGCCATGCGGGCCACGCCATGCAGGGCGCCGCGGCGGATTCGCCCTCGACCAAGGCGTTCATCGCCGCGAATGACCGGATGCATGCGGGCATGGCCATTCCCTTCACCGGGGACGCCGATGCCGATTTCATCCGCGGCATGATCCCCCATCACGAGGGCGCGGTAGATATGGCGCGCATCGTGCTGGAACACGGCAAGGACCCCGAGGTGCGCAAGCTGGCCGAAGCGGTGATCACGGCACAGGAAGCCGAGATCGCCTGGATGAAGGACTGGCTGGCAAAGAACGCGAAGTGACAAGTCAGGGTCCGGGTGCGGCGGGGTCACCGCCACCTGACGCAAAGCGGTTTTGATGACGCCCGGATCGGCTGCGTCGTGGCGATCAGCGATTGCCCGAAACGGGGTCGCAAGGAACTGCTGTACCGCGATGCCTGCCCCAGCCGTCTTTCCCAGCCAACCTGGCGCAGACGCAAGAACCGACAGGAACCGCCCGACAACCACCATCCCGCGCTTCGGAAGCGTGGGGTGTTTCGTCTTGTCTGGCTTGGCAAGTTCCAGGTATTCCTTGCCGTGGTCCAGGGTATCCTTGGCATGCCGCCAGGTGCGCAGACTTGTCAAAGCATCGGGAAAGCCGGCCCGGTTCAGCTGTCGTCGGGCGTCGGTCACGCTCGATACCCTTGCCGATGAGACCGAGCCGCTTCAGCGCTACGCGGGCCAGATCGACGCCTTCAACGCGAATTTCCGGCCCATGGACGGCAGCGGCATGAGCCAGGATCATCTTGACGACGCCGATGTCGATGCCGAACGTCACGGGCGCGGCACCCTGGTCTGCACGCTTGCGACCGTACTCGATGAACTTGTGACGATCGAGGTGCCCGATCTTCTCTTTCCGCATGTCGCGCTTCAGCGTCGCGAGTGTCGCGCCTTGGCGCGCGTCGGGGTGGTTTCCCTACGGCGCACAGATCGGCTATAGGGAGGTCGACCCGGTCACCGAAACTGTGCAGGCGGGCCACGGACGATCGGCCCAAGCGGCAGCCCCTGATCGACCAGGGTCTCGGCGCGGGCCACGCCCATTGCTGGGCGTCGTCACGGCGAGAGGAGCGCCTCGTGCGCCTGAGCCACCCTTCCGTCTGCCTTGGACGTGGGTCAGGCACCGGAGGGAAGCTTGGGTAGATCGAGGCCATTTTCGTGTGCGGCTCATGTGTGCGAGTTGGGTCGTCGAAACAGGGGATATTCGGGGCTATCAGGGCGTAGTCTGGCGTGGACACAAACTGTGCCAACGGATTGAAGATACAAGAAAAATGACAGAAAATCAATCACATAGACTATCGGTTG
>JALOSF010000187.1 GCA_025458525.1 Cypionkella sp.
TGGCGAGGTGGCCGCGATCCGGCAGCGGATCAACTTTGCCGAGATGGCCAAGTGCTATCACGGGATCGAGCGGCGCGGCCGCGACACGCTGTCGCCGGTGCTTTGTGCCGCGATGGACGAGGGCAAGGCGGTGCTGGCGCGCGATTATCTGGCCGCCCTCGATTGGCGAGCGCTGATGACGGCGGCGCTGAACCCGCTGTTCGACCGCTGCGATGCGATCATCTGCCCCGCCGCCCCCGGGCCCGCGCCCGAGGGGCTGGGCCACACCGGCTCGGCGATCTTCAACGGGCTGTGGACGCTGGCGGGCGTGCCCGCGCTCACGCTGCCCCTGTTCTGGGCCGACAACGGCCTGCCGATGGGGCTGCAACTGGTGGGGCGGCGCGGCGATGACGCGCGGCTGATGCGGACGGCGCGCTGGCTGACCGCACATCTGGAAACCTTGCAACAGGAGGGCACTGGCCCATGAACAACATTCTCGCTCTGGCGGCCTTTGCGCTGCTGCTGGCGTTTCTTGGCATCTTGGTCTGGCACGTGCCGCGGCTGGACCTCATCGCCGTGGTGGCCTTCACGGTCGCCCTTGCCGGGTGGGATCTGGTGCTGAACCTGAAAAAGGGCGGCTGACCACGGTCAGCTTTGCGGGCGTTCGGCCCAACCGGCGAAGATGCGTTCCAGCACCAGCACCGCGTAATAGAGCACGATGCCCAGCACGGCGAGCGCGATCAGCACGGCGAACATCAACGGGTAATCCCCGTTGGTCTCGCCCGATTTGAACAGCGCGCCCAAGCCTCGGCCATGGGGTGACACGATCTCCACCAGATTGGTGCCGATGAAGGCCAGCGTCACCGACACCTTCAGCGCGCCGAAGAATTCGGGCAGCGTCTTGGGCAGCGCGATCTTGCGGAAGATCGTCAGGCGCGACGCGCCAAGGCTGCGCAGGATATCGCGATATTCGGGTTCGAGGGTGGACAGGCCGATGCCGACCGACACGGCGATCGGGAAAAAGCTGATCAGGAACGCCATCAGCACCGTGTTGAAATCATGCTGGCCGATGAAGATCAGCGCGATAACCGGCACCAAAGTCGCCTTTGGGATCGCGTTGAACCCCACCAGCAGCGGGTAAAGCCCGTCCCGCGCGATGCGCGAAAAGCCCATGATCATGCCGATCAGCGTGCCAAAGACCACCGCAAGCGCCAGCCCGAGGACGGTGCGCCACAGCGTCTGCCAGCCCATTTCAAGGAAAAGCCAGCGGAACCGCCAGAAGGCGGGCGGCAGGTCGGACGGCGAGGCCATCTTGTAATTCGGCCAGTCGTTGACCCAGACCAACGCCTCCCATGCCAGCAGGAACAGCGCGACCGCGATCAGCGGCACGGCGATCTTTTGCAGCGTTTCCATCAATGCGCCCCCCCGTCGCGCCCTTGGGCGATGCGGATCTGGTCGCGCAGGGTGTGCAGCATCTCTTGCGCCTTCGGCTGATAGAGCACATCCAGCGTGCGGTCGGCGGGCAGGTCCACCGCCAGCACCATCTGGGTGCGGGCCGGGCGGCCCGACAGCACGAACACCTGATCGCCCAGAAACACGCTTTCGCGCAGGTCATGGGTGATGAGAACGGCGGTAAATGGTTCGGCGGCGCGCAGGTCACGCATCGTCTGCCACAGGTCTTCGCGCGTGAAATTGTCAAGCGCGCCAAAGGGTTCGTCCATGATCAGCACATCAGGCTTGTGCACGATGGCGCGGCACAGGCTGGCGCGTTGGCGCATGCCGCCCGACAGCTCGCTTGGGCGTTTGCCCTCAAACCCCTTCAGCCCGACCATGTCCAGCAGATGCATGGCACGGGCTACGCGGTCCTTTTGCGGCATCGATGGGGCCACGATCTCCAGCGGCAGGATGACGTTTTCGAGGATCGTGCGCCATTCCAGCAGCACCGGGTTCTGGAACGCCATTCCAACCGTCTTGCGCGGGGTGGTGACGCGCTCGCCGTGCAGCCAGACCTCGCCTTGATCGGGTTTCATCAGGCCCGCCACCAGCCGGGTGAGGGTGGACTTGCCGCAGCCCGAGGGGCCGACGACGGCGGCAAATTCGCCCTCGGGGACGGAAATGGTCAACCCGTCCAGCACCGGCAGCGGCCCGGCCTTGGTGCGATAGGCGTGGGTGACGCCCTTGATCTCGATCAGGTTTGCCATGATGCGGACCGCCCGGGGGGACCGGGCGGCGTGGCCTTATTTCATGGTCAGGCTGCCGTCGGTCGGCAGATAGGCAGGCGTGAAATACAGCGCTGCATCGGGCGCGTTGACGAAGGTGTAAACCGATTTGGTCTGCTCGATCGCGGTGGCCATGCGGGCGGGGTCGATGTTGCCCATGCCATTGGTCATCACCCAGTCGGTCATCACGTTGTCGCGGATCGCCAGCGCCAGACGTTCGGTTTCCAGCGCGGGGTCGGCGGCGGGGTTGCGGGTGATCAGGCTGGCGATGGCGGCGTCGGGGTCAGCGACGGTATCCTTCCAGCCCTTTGCCACCGCGCGGATAAAGCCGGTGACGGCGGCGGGGTTGGCGGCAGCGAAATCGGTGTTGACGATCACCGCATTGCCATAGAGCGCCACGCCGTGATCGGCCATCAGGATGGTCACGATGTCATCCTCGGGCACGCCAAGGCGCTTGAC
>JALOSF010000096.1 GCA_025458525.1 Cypionkella sp.
TGTCATCTCCGGCGTCACCACCACGCCCACCAGCCCCTCTGCCCGCGACACCTCGCTCGGCAGCGGCGCCCACGCCTGCCTGCGCCACACCTGGTCTCCGCGCGCCACCACCTCCATCACCTCGCGACGCCCCCCGGACGCCAGCCGGTTCCAGGCCGACCGCGGGTTGGACAGTGACCGGCTCTCGCTGAGTGCCGCGCGGGAACTTGGGCTGGTCACGACCGAGGTCGCGCGCTGATGGCTGATCCGGTGGCGGCGGCCTGGGCAGAGCTTGCCCGTCTGTGGCAGGGCGCGCAGGATGCCGCCCATGATCTGGGCCATGTGCGCCGTGTCTTGGCCAATTGCCACCTGATCCTGCCGGACGAGCCAGAGGCGGACGCGGGCGCGGTGCAGATGGCGGCGATTTTTCACGACGCCATCAACCTGCCCAAGGACGCGCCCAACCGGGCAGAGGCTGCCACCCTCTCGGCGCGGGCGGCGGCGGCGTGGCTGTCGGCGCAAGGCTGGGATGCCGCGCGCATCGCCCGCGTGACCCATGCCATCGAGGCGCACAGCTTTTCGGCCGGCATCGCGCCGCGCAGCCCCGAAGCGCGCGTTGTGCAAGACGCTGACCGGCTGGAGGCGCTGGGGGCCATCGGTCTTGCGCGGATGTTTGCGGTTGCGGGCGCGCTGGGGCGCGGGCTGTGGGATGATGCCGATCCCATGGCGCGTCAGCGTGGGCTGGATGACCGGGCCTTTGCGCTGGATCATCTGGAGGTGAAGCTGTTTCGGATCGCGCAGACCATGCAAACCCCGACGGGCCGCGCGATGGCCGAGGAGCGGGCGGAATGGATGGGCAGTTTCCGCAGCCGTCTGCTGCGGGAACTTGGGGGCGGCGCCCTGACCCTGTGACGCCATCGGAACAGACGCCATGAAAAAAGCGCGCAGTCTTTTGGACCGCGCGCTTTGCTGTTTCAGACCAGAGGTTTATTCGATCGACAGCGCCACAAAGCGCGGATCGCCCGCCCGGCGCACCAACAGAAGGATGGACTTGCGCCCGGCATCCTTTGCCTCGGTGATCCGGTCATTCAGGTCTTGCAGGCGCACCACCTTTTGCTGGCCGGCTTCGGTGATGATGTCACCTTCGCGCAGCCCCTTGGAGAAGGCTTCCGAGGTTTGGTCCACCTGACCCACCATCAGGCCCTCGGCGTCAGAGGGGAGGTTCAGCGTCTGCTTCATCTCCTCCGTGACCGGGGCCAGCGTCATGCCAAGGATGTCCGCCTGCGCCGGTTCTTCGGGCGTGTTGGCGGCAGCGGGGCGCACTTCGGCGGCCTCGGCCTCCTCGCGGCGGCCCAGCGTCACTTGCAGCGTTTCGGTCCTGCCATCACGCAGCACGATCACCGGCACCGCCTCGCCCACCGGGCTGTCGGCGACGCGGCGGGTCAGGTCGCGGGTGTCGCGCACGGGCTGGCCGTCGAATTGGGTGATGACATCGCCCGCGATGATCCCCGAGTCCTTGGCCGGGCCATCCGGCACATCGGTCACAAGCGCGCCGGAAGCCTCGGTCAGACCCATGGCTTCGGCCACATCCGGCGTCACGTCCTGAATCCGCACCCCCAGCCAACCGCGGCGGGTTTCGCCGAATTCCTTCAGCTGATCGACCACTTTCGTCACGACATTCGACGCCATGGAAAAGCCGATCCCGATCGAGCCGCCATTGGGCGACAGGATCGCGGTGTTCACCCCGATCACCTGACCGTCCATGTTGAACAAGGGCCCGCCCGAGTTGCCCCGGTTGATCGCGGCATCGGTCTGGATGTAGTCGTCATAGGTGCCCGACAGCGCCCGGTTGCGGGCCGAGATGATGCCCGCCGATACCGAAAAGCCCTGACCCAGCGGGTTGCCCATCGCCACGACCCAGTCACCGACCCGGCTCAGGTCGGAATTGCCAAAGCTGACATAGGGCAGGGGCTCGTCGCTGGACACTTTCAGCAAGGCGATATCGGTCTTGGGGTCGGTGCCCACCAGTTCGGCCTTCAGCCGCGTGCCGGAAAAGAACTCAATCTCGATCTCGTCGGCGTTTTCGATCACATGGTTGTTGGTGACGATATAGCCGTCTTCGGAAATCACGAAACCGGACCCCAGCGCCTCGGACCGCCGCGGGGTGTTGCCACCGCCCTGACCGTTGCGGTCCATGAAATCGCGGAAGAAATCTTCAAACGGGCTGCCCTCTGGCACCATCGGCCCATCCGAGGCCGGGCCGGACACCACGGCCGAGGTGGTGATGTTCACCACCGACGGGCTGATTTGCTGTGCCAGATCGGCGAAACTGTCTGGCGCGCGGGCAAAAGCGCCCTGCGCATGGCCGAGCGACAGGGCGAGGCCCAGACCAAGGGCCACAAAGGCCGCCCGGCCCCGCGCCCCAAGGCCCGGATTTCTGGAACAAGTAATGGCTTTGGACTGCACTCCCGAACTCCTCATCATTAGGACGGCAGGCCCAAGGCGCGAAGATGCGCGCCGGGTCGCCAGCAGGCTGTTGACCATCATCAAGTAAGCGCGGCAAAACGCAATGCAAACCCTGTTACGATGCCTCAAAGCCTTGTGATGGGCGCGGGGGGAACCCTCCCTGCGGCGCGCTAGCGGTTGCCGCGCCCGGCAAACAGGCCCGCATCTTCGGCCGCGCGGCGCAAGGCGCGGGATTTGTTCACCGTTTCCTGAAACTCGGCCTCGGGGTCGCTGTCATAGACCACGCCGCCGCCGGCCTGCACATAAAGCGTTTCATCCTTCAGGACCGCAGTGCGCAGCGCGATGCAGAAATCCATCTCGCCATTGGCGGCAAAATAGCCGACGCCACCGCCGTAAACCCCGCGCTTTTCCGGCTCCAGCTCGTCGATGATCTCCATCGCGCGGACCTTGGGCGCACCCGATACCGTGCCTGCGGGCAGACCGGCCAGCAGCGCCGACAGCGCATCCTCGCCCTCCTTGATCTGACCCACCACATTGCTGACGATGTGCATCACATGGGAATAGCGTTCGATGGTGAATTTCTCGGTCGGATGCACCGTGCCGACCCGTGCCACGCGCCCCACATCGTTGCGCCCCAGATCCAGCAGCATCAGATGTTCGGCCAGTTCCTTCTTGTCGGCCAGAAGATCCGCCTCCAGCGCGCGGTCCTCCTCGGGGGTGTCGCCGCGCTTGCGGGTTCCGGCGATCGGGCGGATCGTCACCTCGCCATCGCGCAGGCGCACCAGAATTTCGGGGCTGGCGCCGATGACCTGAAACCCGCCGAAGTTGAAAAAGAACAGAAACGGCGAGGGGTTGGTGCGGCGCAAGGACCGGTAAAGCGCAAAGGGCGGCAGTTCGAACCGCTGCGCCCAGCGTTGGCTTGGCACCACCTGAAAGATGTCGCCCGCGCGGATATAGTCCTTGGCGCGCTCGACAGCCTGCTTGTAGCCGTCATGGGTGAAGTTCGACACCGGCTCTCCCACCGGGGCCGCTTCGCCCAGATCGCGCTGTGCGGGCGGCGCGCGGTCCAGATCGCGCAAGGCGTCCATCACCCGTTCGGCGGCCTGCGCATAGGCGGCGCGCGCCGACAGGCCCGATCCGACCCAGGCGGGGGAAACCAGCGTCACCTCGCCCTTTACCCCGTCCAGCACCGCAATGACCGTGGGCCGCATCAGCACCGCATCGGGCAGACCGATCGGATCGGGGTTCACGTTGGGCAGATGCTCGACCAGCCGGATCATGTCATAGCCAAGATAGCCAAACAGCCCGGCGGCCACGGCGGGCAGGCCCTCGGGCATCTCGATGGCGCATTCCGCGATCAGATCGCGCAGCGTTTGCAGCGGATGACCGTCCAGCGGCCGAAACGCCGCCGCATCATAGCGCGCCTCGCGGTTGATCTCTGACCCGGTGCCGGTGCAGCGCCAGATCAGATCGGGTTTCATTCCGACGATGGAATAGCGCCCCCGCACCTCGCCGCCCGTCACCGATTCCAGCATGAACGTGTCGGGCCGCGCCTCGCCCAGTTTCAGCATCAGGCTGACAGGCGTGTCCAGATCGGCGGCCAGCCGCGCCCAGACCAATTGGTTCTTTCCCGCCGTCCAGTTGCGCTCGAACTCATCAAAACTGGGGGAAAGGAGCATCGGTCAGGGCTTTCGCAAGGTCAGTTGAACTGGGCGTGAACGGCGTTGATGGCATTCTGGTCGAGGAAAATGCCGGCCTCATCGGTCAGGGCGGTGGAAAACAGTTGCAAGGCATCCTGCGCATAGGCCTGTTCGACCTGTGCCGCGATGGCCCCTTTCAAGGCGGCTGCCTCCTCGCCCTCTTGCTCGGCGGGCGTGATGTCATCAAGCCGCAGGACGCCGGTGAAATTCGGCCCTTCGATCACCCGAACCTCGCCCGGCTGCATCGCAAAGACCGCCGGCATCAGATCGGCAGGTGCGCCCTCGACAAAGCCTTCGCGCGCGATGGAGGCGGTGCGCTCCACAATGCCGAACGCGCCCAGCGATTGCCCGGCCTCTACCGCGGCCTTGATCTCGATCGCACGCGCGGCCAGCGCCTTGGTGGTTTCGGCGGCGCGATAGGCGGTTGTCACATCCTCGCGCGCGGTTTCAAAGGCGATGGGCGTGGCGGGCACCAGTTCGACATATTGCAACGCCACCACGCCGCCATCCTGAAGCAGCACGGCCTCGGGGAAGTCGCCCTCGGCCAGCGCGTCGGCGGCGCTGCGAAACGCGGGATAGGCGGCAATCCCTTCGGGCGCCGGGGCAGATGCGACATAATCGATGGTTTCAAGGGTCATGCCATGCTCGGCCGCCACTTCGTCCAGCGTAGCGCCGCCCGCCAGCATGTCGTCAATCGCCTCGACCCGGTCGGCAATCAGGCGGCGGGCCGCGTCGGACTGGATTTCCAGCGCCAGATCGGGCTTTGCCTCCTCAAGCGTGATTTCCTGTGCCGCGAGGATCGCGTTCATTCTAAACAGCGCAGGCCCAAGATCGCTGTCAAACGGGCCAACCACGCCCGGGCCGTCCAGCGCAAAGACCGCATCCCCCGCCGCGCCAAGATCGGCCGCGGTGACATCCCCCAGATCGATGTCTTCCAGATCGACACCGCGTTCCGCGACCAGCGTCTCGAAGGCTTCGCCCGCATCGATCCGCGCCTTGGCCGCCGCCGCCTCCTCGGCCGAAGGATAGACCAGCCGCTCGACCAGACGCTTCTCGGGCTGCACGAATTCCGCGATACGCTCGTTGTAAAGCCGTTCCAGCACCGCGTCATCGACCGGCTGGTCGGCGGCAATGGCGTCGGGCAGCAGGGCGGCATAGCGGATGCGCTTGGCCTCGGGCGCGGTGAACTGCGCGATGTTTTCCTGATGGAAGGCGCGCAGCGCCTCCTCGCTCGGCTCGGGCAGGGGGGCTGTCAGGTCCTGGGTGGTCAGGCGCAGCAGCGAAAAGCCGCGCCGCTCTCCGACCCAATTGTAAAGCGTGTCGGTCAGGGCGGCCGGGGCGACAAAGCCGCCCGCAACCGCGCCGGTCAGCAGTTGCCGCGCAAGATCGGCCCGCAAAGATGCCTCATAGGCGGCTTCGGTCAGGTTGTTGCGGTCCAGCGTGAAGCGATAGGTTTCGCGGTCGAACTGGCCTGCCGTGCCCTGAAAGGCCGGGGTCTGGGTGATCCGCTGCGCGACCGTTTCATCGCCCACGGATAGCAGAACCCGCTCTGCCTCGTTGTCAAGCGCGGCCTGGCTGACCAGGGTTTGCAGGACCTGACGGTCAAGCCCAAGGCTTTGGGCCTGCGACAGGGTGACGTTCTGGCCGAACTGTGCCGTCAGCGCCGCCAATTCCTGTTGCAGCGCGCGGGCATAGGTGTTGGTGTCGATGTCGCGATCGCCGACGCGGCCGATGCTGGTCAGCCCGCCGCCGAAATTGGTCACGCCAAAACCGCCCAGGCCCACGACAAGCATCGCCATCAGCAGCCAGACCACGATCTGCGTGCCTTTGCCCTTCTTGCGGGGGGTGTCGTTGCTGTTATCGGCCATCATGCGCCCCTTTGGAACCCGTGTTTGCGACTGTCTATGCGCTTAGGCAAAAGGGGGCAAGACATCAGGCGCGAAAGGCCCGCAGACGTTGGAACACTTCGGCGATACCCGCGGCATCCACATTGGCAAAGGCGATGCGGATCTGGCGCTTGCCCGCAGCCGAGCCTTCGGGTTGGAACATCGTGCCGGGCAACATCAGAAGCGAGGCCTCGGACACAAGGCGTTTGCACAGGTGATCCGACGGCATGTCGAACGGATGCTCGACATAGGCGAAATAGGCCCCACAGCCGAGCAGTTTCCAACCCTCAAGCTGGGCAAAGCCGTCAACCATGGCGCGGCGGCGGGATAGAATTTCATCGCGCTCGCCCGCGACCCATTGGCCAAGGTGGCGCATCCCCCAAAGTGCTGCGATCTGGCCCAGCTGGCTGGGGCAGATGGCGACCGTATCAAGGAATTTTTCGACCTGTGCCAAGCGGTCGGTGCTGGCCACAATCGCGCCGACGCGGTGGCCGGTCAAGCGGTAAGCCTTTGAAAAGCTGTAAAGCTGGATCAGCGTCTGGTCCCAGTCGGGATCGGTGAACAGATCATGCGGGCGCCCCGTCCGGCTGTCGAAATCGCGGTAGGTTTCATCGATGATAAGCGCAAGCCCATGGGCGCGCGCCAGATCGCGGAAGGCGGCAAGGGTTTCGGCGGGGTATTCGACGCCACCCGGATTGTTGGGCGACACCAGCACGATGGCCCGCGTGCGCGGCGTGATCAGGTGGGAGGCGGCCTGCGCATCGGGGATCAGGCTCGCCCCGGTGTCCAGCGGGACCGTGGCGATGCCCTGCATGTCGAGCCACATCTTGTGGTTGAAATACCACGGCGTCGGCAAGATCACCTCATCCCCCGCACCGGCGAGTGTGGCCATGACCGAGGTGAAGGCCTGATTGCAGCCTTGGGTGATGGCGGTCTGCTCGGCGGTGATGGTGCCGCCGTAAGCCGCCGACCACTGCGCGGCGATTTCGCGGCGCAGTTCGGGCAGGCCCAGCACCGGGCCGTAAAGATGGGCGGCATCATTGGTCAGCGCCGCGTCGGCAATCGCCTGGCGCAGGGCCAGCGGCGGCGGATCGACCGGAGCGGCCTGGCTGATGTTGATCAGCGGGCGGTTGGCGGGAAAGGTGACACCGTGCAGCCAACGCCGCGCCTCCATCACCGGCGGGGCTTCGGTGGCGGCCATGGCGGGGTTGAGAGGCAGGGTCATCGGTTGCGCCTTATGGTTGGGCAGGTGGGCGGGCCTTGCGCCACCCCGCACCCGCAAGAGACGGTGTTGCCGGACGAAACGCCCGAACGCGGCGCGGCACGCGCTCAGTCGGTGCCGCGGAACGGTTGCACATATTGCAGCGCCATGTCCCAGGGAAAGAAGATCCAGGTGTCCTGGCTCACCTCGGTGATATAGGTATCGACCTGCGGCCGGCCCGAGGGTTTGGCGTAAACCGTCGCGAAATGCGCCTTGGGGTAAAGTTTGCGCACCAGTTCCAGCGTCTTGCCGCTGTCAACCAGATCATCGACGATCAGGATGCCGGTGCCATCGCCCATCAGATCGGCCTGCGGGGCCTTGGTCACTTTCGCCTCGGCCTGCGACTGGTGGTTGTAGGATTTCACGCTGATCGTATCGACGACGCGAATGTCCAGTTCGCGGCTGACGATCATCGCGGGCACCAGGCCGCCGCGGGTGATGCCGACCACCGCCTTCCAGGCGCCGTTGTCGGGCCCCTTGCCATCCAGCCGCCAGGCCAGCGCGCGCGCGTCGCGGTGGATCTGGTCCCAGCTGACGTGAAAACCTTTTTCATGCGGCAGGCGGTCGTTCATGGCAGGGTCCTTCAGCTGACAGCGATCTTGGCGCCGAGCAAGGCCAGCAGGCCGCCAAAGCTGCGGTCCATGGTGGCCTTTGCCCCGATATAGGCGCGGCGGGTTGCGGGAAGCGAAAACAGGCGGGCGACGATGGTGTTCCACAGTGTTTCCACCGTGAACAGAAATGCAAGCAGGCAGATCAACAGCCACAGCGGTGTGCCGGGCGGCACGGTGCCGATAAAGATGGCCGACAGCACGATGGCGGGTTTGGGGTTCGAAAGCTGGGTGAACAGACCAAGGCGAAAGGCCGACAGCGCCGAGCGTGGCGGCAGGCCGGTGCTGTCGGGCAGCGGGTCTGCCGCATGGCGCCACATCTGCACCGCCATCCAGATCAGATAGATCCCGCCCGCGATCTTGAACGCCCACAGCAGCGTGGGCGCGATCCTGAACACCGCCGCCAGACCGGAAAGCGCCAGCGCCGCCCAGAACACCGCGCCAAGGCCGATGCCCACGGCCAGGAAAAACCCGGTGCGCAGCCCTTCGGTCACGCCGGTGCGCGCCGACATCAGCACGGCAGGGCCGGGACTGACCGCCCCCATGGTCAGCAATCCGGCCACCGTAAGCAGGGCGGCAAGCGTCATTCTGCGCCCTTCTGGGCCTTGGCGGTGACAACGTCGATATCGGGCGCATCGACCGCCTTCATGCCGACCACGTGATAGCCCGCATCGACATGCAGGTTTTCCCCCGTCGTGCCGCTGCCCAGATCCGAGATCAGGTAAAGCGCGGCCTTGCCGACTTCCTCTTGCGTCACGTTGCGGCGCAGCGGCGAATTCAATTCGTTCCACCGCATGATATAGCGGAAATCGCCGATGCCGCTTGCGGCAAGGGTCTTGATCGGGCCGGCGCTGATCGCATTCACGCGGATGCCATCCTTGCCAAGGTCTTCGGCGATGTATTTCACCGATGCCTCCAGCGCCGCCTTGCACAGGCCCATCACGTTGTAATGCGGCATCACCTTTTCGGCACCATAATAGGTCAGCGTGAGCAGGCTGCCGCCCTGCGGCATCAGCCTGGCCGCGCGCTGGCACACGGCGGTGAAGGAATAAACCGAGATGTCCATCGACATCAGGAAATTGGCGCGGCTGGTTTCGACATAGCGGCCGCGCAATTCGTTCTTGTCGGAAAATCCGATCGCGTGCACCACGAAATCGATGGTGCCCCATTCCGCCTCCAGCCAGGCAAACAGCGCATCCATGCTGTCTTCGCTGGCCACGTCACATTCGAAAAGCCGGGGCGTGCCAAGCGACGCGGCCAGCGGTTCCACACGCTTTTTCAGCGCGTCCCCCTGATAGGAAAACGCAAGCTCTGCGCCGTGGTCGGCCAGCGTTTTTGCGATGCCCCATGCGATGGACTTGTCATTGGCAAGCCCCATGATCAGCCCGCGCTTGCCCGCCATCAGTCCTGTTGACATTCTTAGCCCCTCACACACTTTTCGCATTGAGAGTGACGTTTAGGCGAAAGGCAATGCCCGTTCAAGCCAATGGCTTGGCCGGCAGGCCCGCAAGACAAGGGAAGCTGACATGGACAGGGGCGGAATTTTTGCAGGCGACGATCCGTTCGCGATTGCCCGCCAATGGCTGGCAGAGGCCGAAGCGGCCGAGGTCAATGACCCCAATGCCATCGCGCTCTCGACGGTGGACAGCGACGGCATGCCCAATGTGCGCATGGTGCTGTTGAAAGAGATCGAGGCAGATGCCTTTGTTTTCTATACCAATTACGGGTCCAGAAAGGCGCAGGAGATCGACGCTGCCGGCAAGGCGGCCTTCGTGCTGCACTGGAAATCGTTGCGGCGCCAGATTCGGGTGCGTGGCCTGACCGAGCGTGAGGATGGCCCGAAAGCCGATGAATACTATGCCAGCCGCAGCCTGACCTCGCGCCTTGGCGCCTGGGCCAGCCGTCAGTCGCAACCGCTTGCCAGCCGCGAACATCTGATGGCCGAAGTGGCCAAGCTGACACTCACCAAGGGGACAAACCCGCCCCGACCATCCTTTTGGGGAGGTTTTCGTCTGCGCCCTGTCGAGATAGAGTTCTGGGCGGATGGCGCCTTCAGGCTGCACGATCGCTTTCGTTGGTCACGGACCTCGGCCTTGGACACTTGGGAAATCCAGCGCCTAAACCCGTGATTTTGTTTTGTAAGTAAACGTCTT
>JALOSF010000028.1 GCA_025458525.1 Cypionkella sp.
TCCAGCGCTGTCTCTGCCCGTTCGGCATGGGGCAGAAGGCGGGTGCCTTCCTCGGTCAGCGCATAGCCTTGCGGCGATTTCGCAAAGAGGCGCGCCCCCATCGCCTCTTCCAGCCGGGCGATCCGGCGGCCGACGGTTGCGGCATCGATCTTCAGCCGCTTGCCCGCACCGGACAGGCTTTCGCTGCGGGCGACAGCCAGAAAGATGCGCAGGTCGTCCCAATCCATGTCTTGCAATCCTGCAAAGCCTTTTTGAAATCTTGCCTCTTTAGGGCGCATTTACGCAAGGCTATTGTGAGGACAGCAGAATTTGGGAGGCGGCGATGAAAGAGATCGGTCACTGGATCAACGGCAAGCATGTGCCGGGCACGTCGGGGCGATTTGCCGATGTGTTCAACCCCGCCACTGGCGAGGTGCAGGCCCGCGTGGCCCTGGCCACCAAGGCCGAACTCGACGCCGCCACTGCCGATGCGGCCCGCGCGCAGGTCAAATGGGGCGCCACCAACCCGCAGCGCCGCGCCCGCGTGATGATGAAATTCGTCGACCTTCTGAACCGCGACATGGACAAGCTGGCCGAGGCGCTGTCGTCCGAACACGGCAAGACCATCCCCGACGCCAAGGGCGATATCCAGCGCGGGCTGGAGGTGATCGAGTTCTGCATCGGCGCGCCGCACCTCCTGAAAGGTGAGTTCACCGACAGCGCGGGCCCCGGCATCGACATGTATTCCATGCGCCAACCCATTGGCGTTGCTGCCGGAATCACGCCGTTCAACTTTCCCGCCATGATCCCGATGTGGAAGATGGGGCCAGCACTTGCCTCCGGCAACGCCTTCATCCTGAAACCCTCTGAACGTGACCCGTCGGTCCCGATGATGCTGGCCGCCCTGATGCAAGAGGCGGGGCTGCCCGATGGCGTGCTGCAGGTCATCAACGGCGATAAGGAAGCGGTCGATGCGATCCTCGACAACCCGCTGATCGCGGGGGTGGGCTTTGTCGGCTCGACCCCGATTGCCGAGTATATCTATGGGCGGGGCTGCGCGAACGGCAAGCGCGTGCAGTGCTTTGGTGGCGCCAAGAACCACATGATCATCATGCCCGACGCCGATCTTGATCAGGCGGCCGATGCGCTGATCGGGGCGGGCTATGGGGCCGCGGGCGAACGCTGCATGGCGATTTCGGTCGCCGTTCCGGTGGGCGATGCCACCGCGGATGCGCTGATCGAAAAGCTGATCCCGCGGATCGAGAAGTTGAAGGTCGGCCCCTATACCGCTGGAAATGATGTGGATTATGGCCCGGTGGTCACGGCCGCCGCCAAGGCCAATATCCTGCGGCTGGTCGAGTCCGGTGTGGCGCAAGGGGCGAAACTGGTGGTCGATGGGCGCGGCTTTGCGCTGCAAGGCTACGAGGACGGCTTCTTTGTCGGCCCGCATCTGTTCGACCACGTCACCACCGACATGGACATCTACCGCAAGGAGATTTTCGGCCCTGTCCTGTCCACCGTGCGCGCGAAAACCTATGAGGAAGCCCTCGGCTACGCGATGGACCACGAATACGGCAATGGCACCGCGATCTTTACCCGCGTAGGCGATACGGCGCGCGATTTCGCCAATCGGGTGAATGTCGGGATGATCGGGATCAACGTGCCGATCCCGGTGCCGCTGGCCTATCACACCTTTGGTGGCTGGAAGAAATCGGCCTTTGGCGACCTGAACCAGCATGGGCCGGATGCCTTCCGCTTCTATACGCGGACCAAGACCATCACCTCGCGTTGGCCATCGGGATTGAAGGAAGGCGCCAGCCTGAACTTCAAGCCGATGGACTGAGGCAAGAACGGGTCTGCACCCCGGCGGCGCCTGTCTTGGCGTCGCCTCTCCTTGCCTCGGGGCTGCGTCGTCACGCCGCTGGACGACTGGGCGGGAATATAATATAAATCTTGAATATGTTCACCATCCCGGTGTCGGATTGGCCGCGCCGGATGCAGTCGGGATACGGATCATGTTCAAGACAAATGTTGGCGGCCTTGACCGCGCCCTTCGGATCGTGGTGGGGCTTGCGCTTCTGGCCGGGTTTTTCCTGAATGCCGAGGCAAGCTATCGTTGGCTTTACCTGATTGGCCTTGTTCCGCTGGCCACCGGGTTGCTTCAGACCTGCCCACTTTACACCCTGCTCGGGCTCAACACCTGCCCGATGAAAAAAGGCTGACAGGTCAAGGGGCTGCGGTGGATTGCTCATCCACCCAGCCCGCTCTGATCTGCCGCGAATAGCCTGCCCCCTCTGCGGCGTCGCTGCCAGAAGATGGCAAAATCGCGCGGCGCTCGATCGCCGCGATGTCCATCTCGGGGCGCAAAACCCCAAGGTCATGCAAGAACCCAGGCAGCCGCCCGGAGGCGAGGATGCGCCAATCGAGCGACAGATCGGGGGCAATCCCCTTGACCAGCTGGTAAGGCATGGTCGTGCAATTGGCCAGAATGGTGTGATACCACTCCGGCTCCGCTGCCAAGGCATTGGCGCGATTGACAAAACTCAGGAACAGCATCTTGCGCGTCTCTGGCGCAAGAGTGACCGGGAACAGCGACACCCGCTCCCCCCGGGCGTCGGTGCGCAGGTGAACGATGTCGCGCTCATCCGCCGCGATCATCACCAATTCATAGCGGCGAAACAGGCCGCCAAGCGCGGAATAGACTTCACCCTGCTCGCGCCGGATTTCGCCGGAAAACACGATGTGCTGGCCATCGGCAAAGCCGAAACTCACCAGCACATGGGCGATCAGCGGATTGCCCCAGACCGAGGTGAACATGTCCACCGAGGTGATCGCATCCGCATCGACAACCCGCGTTTCCCAGGATTCCACCGCCGTATCAGGGTCTTGCCAGCGAAAGTTGCGAACGTTCATCAAGGTCACGCGACTTCCCTCGACCCGTCCTGTTACGCCATGGCGCACATCGGCGGCCCAGACCCGGTCATCGCGCGGCACTTGCGCCACATACCACAGCGCCCCGAGCGCGGCGATGGCCGCCACCCCCGCCAAGGCCACCCGCCAGCGGCGGCGCCAGAGCAGAGTGGCATAGGCAAGGCCAAGCACCAGCACGCCCGCATGCAGGGCCAACGCAAGCCCGCCCGTCGCGTGAAAACCGATGGCCAACCAGACCCAACCCAGCACAACCAGGCCAAGCAGCCCAAGCCCCAGAACCCGCAGCATGCGCGATCACTCTGCCGCGTGGCGACGGGGCCTGAGCATATCCTTGAGGTAGCGCCCCGTGTGGCTGGCCTCCACCTTGGCCACATCCTCTGGCGTGCCTTCGGCCACCACCATACCGCCGCCATCGCCGCCTTCCGGCCCGATGTCGATGATCCAGTCGGCGGTTTTGATGACGTCGAGGTTGTGTTCGATGACGATCACCGTATTGCCCTGCTCGACCAATTCATGCAGCACTTCCAACAGCTTGCGCACATCTTCGAAGTGCAGACCCGTCGTCGGCTCGTCCAGGATATAGAGCGTGCGGCCGGTGGCGCGGCGGCTCAGTTCCTTTGACAACTTCACCCGTTGCGCCTCACCGCCCGACAGCGTGGTCGCCTGCTGGCCAACCTTGATATAGCCAAGGCCCACCTGGCACAGCGCCTCCATCTTGTCGCGGATCGCCGGAACTGCGCTAAAAAACTCCAGCGCATCTTCACAGGTCATGTCAAGAACGTCGGATATGCTCTTGTCCTTGAACTTGATTTCCAAAGTCTCGCGGTTGTAGCGCTTGCCCTTGCACGTTTCGCAGGTGACGTAAACATCGGGCAGGAAATGCATCTCGATCTTGATGACGCCATCGCCCTGACAGGCCTCACACCGCCCGCCCTTGACGTTAAAGCTGAACCGCCCCGGCTGATAGCCGCGCGCCTTGGCCTCGGGCAGACCAGCGAACCAGTCGCGAATCGGGCCAAACGCGCCGGTATAGGTCGCGGGGTTCGACCGCGGGGTGCGGCCAATCGGGCGTTGGTCGATGTCGATCACCTTGTCCAGATGCTCGAACCCGGTGATCGTCTCGCAGGGCGCCGGGGTTTCGCGCGCGCCATTGAGCTTCATCGAGGCGGTCTTGAACAGCGTCTCGATTGTCAGCGTGGATTTGCCGCCCCCCGACACGCCGGTGACGCAAACGAATTTGCCCAAGGGGAAACTGACCGTCACATTTCTGAGGTTGTTCCCGCAAGCCCCGACAACGCTTAGCTTTTTCCCACTCCCCTTGCGGCGCACCGCGGGCACCGAAATCTGGCGCTTGCCCGAAAGATATTGCCCCGTCAGGCTGGCCGGATCGGCCGCAACCTCGCCCGGCGTGCCATGGGCGATCACCCGGCCACCATGCACGCCCGCCCCGGGGCCAATGTCGAACACATAATCCGCCTCGCGGATCGCGTCTTCGTCATGTTCCACGACCAGAACCGTATTGCCCTGATCGCGCAGGTTTTTCAGCGTGGTCAGCAACCTGTCATTGTCGCGCTGGTGCAGGCCGATCGAGGGTTCGTCCAGCACATAAAGCACGCCGGTCAGGCCAGAGCCGATCTGGCTCGCCAGCCGGATCCGCTGCGATTCCCCCCCGGACAGCGTGCCGGCATTGCGCGACAGCGTCAGATAGTTCAGGCCGACATTCACAAGGAATCCAAGGCGTTCGCGGATTTCCTTCAGAATCGCCCGCGCGATTTCATTCTTTTGCGCGGTCAGCGCCTCGGGGACCGAGCTGATCCAGTCATAGGCCTCGGCAATCGACATCCGCACCACCTGACCGATGTGCAGACCGCCGATTTTCACCGCCAGGGCCTCGGGGCGCAGGCGATAGCCGCCACAAGCGCCGCAATCGCGGTTGTTCTGGAACCGCTCCATATCCTCACGCGACCAGGCGCTGTCGGTTTCCTTGTAGCGCCGTTCCATGTTCGGGATCACGCCTTCGAACACGCGCCGCACCTGATAGATGCGCCCGCCTTCGTCATAGCGGAAATCGATCTCCTCGCCGCCAGAGCCGTAAAGGAACAGCTTCTGCACCTTTTCCGGCAGATCCTTCCATTTCTTCTTCTTGTCAAAGTCGTACTGTTTGGCAAGCGCATCAATGGTTTGCGTGAAATAGGGGCTTTTCGATTTCGACCATGGCGCAATCGCCCCCTGCATCAGCGTCAGCCCCTGATCGGGCACCACCAGCCGTTCGTCAAAGAACAGCTCCACCCCCAACCCGTCACAGACCGGGCAGGCGCCAAAGGGCGCGTTGAACGAAAACAGCCGCGGTTCGATCTCGGCGATGGTGAAACCCGACACCGGGCAGGCGAATTTTTCCGAATAGGTGATCCGCTCGCCCTCACCCTCGCTGGGCGCGGTTTCCACCACGGCGATGCCATCGGCAAGGTTGAGCGCGGTTCGGAAACTGTCGGCCAGCCGCACCTCCAACCCTTCGCGCACCACGATCCGGTCCACAACCACGTCGATGTTGTGGCGGAATTTCTTGTCGAGCGTTGGCGGCTCTTCCAGTTCATAGAACGCGCCGTTGACCTTGACCCGCTGGAAACCTTGCTTGCGCAGTTCCAGAAACTCTTTCTTATACTCGCCCTTGCGGTCGCGCACGATCGGGGCCAGCAGATAGGCCCGCGTGCCCTCCTCCATCGCCATCACCGCATCGACCATGTCCTGCACCTGCATCGCGGTGATCGGCAGGCCGGTGGCCGGGCTATAGGGCGTGCCGACACGGGCAAAGAGCAAGCGCAGATAGTCGTAAATCTCGGTCACGGTGCCAACGGTGGACCGCGGGTTCTTGCTGGTGGTCTTTTGTTCGATCGAGATCGCGGGCGACAGGCCACTGATGTGATCCACATCAGGTTTTCCCATCATATCAAGGAATTGCCTTGCATAAGCGCTCAGCGATTCGACATAGCGGCGCTGGCCTTCGGCATAGATCGTGTCAAAGGCGAGGCTGGATTTGCCAGACCCCGACAGGCCGGTGATCACCACCAGCTTGTCGCGCGGAATATCGACATCAACCCCTTTGAGATTGTGCTCGCGCGCGCCGCGCA
The DNA here is from genome assembly GCA_025458525.1 of Cypionkella sp. GTDB lineage: Bacteria > Pseudomonadota > Alphaproteobacteria > Rhodobacterales > Rhodobacteraceae > Pseudotabrizicola. The sequence continues at coordinate 6,039 of JALOSF010000028.1, forward strand.
CCTCGATGAACTTCTGCTCGGCCATGATCCACCCCGCAACACCCCAGCACAGATAGGGTCTTTTGGCTGAGTCTCCAAGACGAAATTAAGAACATAGAAAGAACACGCGCAGAAACTGCCCCGGCGCCACGCTGACCGCGGTCCTGTCAGATCGGGGCGCGCCGGCGGCGGGCGGCCTGCACCGCGTGCAGCGTCACCGCCAAGGCACAGGCCAGGCCGGCCACCAGCGCAAGGCCCCATGGCCCGGCCCCGATCAGCAGCGCCGCCAGAACCGGGGTGCCCGTGGTGGTGCCCAGATTGCCAAGTTGCGCGATGGCGCCCGCCGCCTGCGCCCGGTCTTGCGGCTTTGCGTTCAGCTCGGGGATCGCGGCAAAACTTGCGCCTTGCACGATGCCAAGCGCGCCCGCGACCCAAAGCCCGGCGATCACCATGCCCAGACCCTGCCCCCAGACCAGCGCCAGCAGCAGAAAACCCGGCATCGCCATCAGATAGCCGCCCTGCACCACCCGCACCGCCGACATGCGTCCCAAAAGCCAGACCCCAAGCGTCAGCGACAGCAGGATGGAGATCAAGGGCATCCCCGTTGCCGCCGCCGCGCGATAGGCGCTTGGCACTTCGGGCGGCAGCAGCGTGAGCAGGGCAACATAAAGGAACGTGTAACAAAAGAACCCCATCGCCGGGGCCGACAGAAAGGGCGAGGCATAGATGTCGCGGTGCTGGGCCAACACTCCGACCCGCGCTTGCGGCGCCGGGCGCGGATCGGGCGGCAGCAAGAGCGACAGACCCAGCGCCATTCCCATCATCCAGACGGCATGGCCTAGATAAATCGCCCCTGCCCCGAATGCCCCCAGCACCGGCGGCGCGATCAGCGCCAGCACGGCATAGGTCACGCCAAAAAAGCTCGACCACAGCGTCATCGCAAGGCCGCGAAACCTTTCGGCGGCCAGCCCCGCAATCACCGTGGGGCCAACGACGACAATTGCAAGATGCGACACGCCCTCGACCACCCGGCTTGCGATCATCGCAGGATAGCCAAGCCCGATGGCCTGCACCGCGCTCATCCCCGCGCCCATCACGAGGGCGGCCACAATGGCGCGGCGCGGTCCGACGCGGGCCACGAACAGACCGGCGGTCGTGCCAAAGATCAACCCGACGATCCCGACGACCGAGACGATGAGGCCAAGCGCCACCGGCGAGGCCCCGGCATAGGCTTGGCCCAGCACGTCGTAAAGCACGGAAATCTTGCCAAATTGCGCCGCAGCCCCCAGCCCCGCGCCCCAGACCGCCAGCACCGTCACCACCGCGCGCATCGCCCCCCCTTTCCGTTTGCGCCGCAGTCTTGCGCGGCATCACAGCAGACAAAAAGGGGGCAAACGGCCCCCCTTTTGATGTTTCGCAGGAAAATCGGGCTATCAGATGTGCAAGGCACGCCCATAGGCATCCAGCACCGCTTCGTGCATCATTTCCGACAGGGTCGGATGCGGGAAAACGGTGTTCATCAGATCTTCCTCGGTCGTCTCGAGGCTGCGGCCCACCACATAGCCCTGGATCAGTTCCGTCACCTCGGCGCCGATCATATGCGCGCCCAAAAGCTCGCCCGTCTTGGCGTCGAACACCGTCTTGATCATGCCTTCGCTTTCGCCAAGCGCGATCGCCTTGCCATTGCCGATAAAGGGGAAGCGGCCAACCTTGACCTCGTGCCCTGCCTCTTTGGCCTTGGCCTCGGTCATGCCAACGCTGGCGACCTGCGGGTGGCAATAGGTGCAGCCCGCGATGCTGCCGGGTTTGATCGGATGCGGATGGCCGCCCGCGATCAGTTCGGCCACCATGACGCCCTCATGGCTGGCCTTGTGCGCAAGCCAGGGCGCGCCCGCGATGTCACCAATCGCAAACAGGCCCGGAACCCCGGTGCGGCAATATTCATCCGTCACCACATGGGTGCGGTCGATTTTGACGCCAAGCGCCTCCAGCCCAAGGTTTTCGACATTGCCGACGATGCCAACGGCAGAGATCACGGTGTCAAACTCGTGGGTTTCGACCTTGCCGCCCACTTCGATATGCGCGGTGACACCCACGCCGGGCTTGCGGTCCAGCTTCTTGACGGCCGCCTTTTCCATGATCTTCATCCCCTGTTTGACAAAGGATTTCTTGGCAAAGGCGGAAATTTCGGCGTCTTCCACCGGCAGGATGCGGTCCATCACCTCGACCACCGTGGTGTCAGACCCCAGCGTGTTGAAGAAGCTGGCAAATTCGATGCCAATCGCGCCCGAGCCGATCACAAGCAGTTTTTTCGGCATCCGCTTGGCGACCAGCGCGTGCTTGTAGGACCAGACCAGATCGCCATCGGCCTCCAGCCCCGGCAATTCGCGGGCCCGCGCGCCGGTGGCAAGGATGATGTTCTTTGCCGTCAGCTCCTCGGTCCCCTTGTCGGTCTTGACCGACACCACACCCGCCTTGGGCAAGGTTGCGACACCCATGAAGACCGTGACCTTGTTCTTCTTCATCAGATGCCCGATGCCGCCAGACAATTGCTTGGCCACCGCACGGCTGCGGGCGACCACGGCGGGCAGGTCATAGCCGATGCCATCGGCCTTCAGCCCGAATTCCTTGGCGCGTTCCATCAGATGAAAGACCTCGGCGCTGCGCAGCATGGCCTTGGTCGGGATGCAGCCCCAGTTCAGACAGATGCCGCCCAGATGTTCACGTTCGACAATCGCAACCTTCTGGCCAAGCTGGCTGGCGCGGATCGCGGCCACATAGCCCCCGGGGCCTGCGCCGACGACGATCACATCAAAGCTCTGAGCTGCCATTCATCCCTCCCTGGAAAAAGTGGTTTACCCTTAAACTATTCCTGAAAACCAAGCAACGAAGCTGACGCCTATGGCCTATGCGTCTGGCGCATGGCTGCTGCGCAGCCCGTTGACCACCGCCGCATAGCCGCCAAGGTTCAGAAACTCCTGCTCGGCGGGGGTGGTGTCGCGGCCCAGGGCCAGATTTCGAAACGGAAACCGGCCAAAGCGGCGGATGATGTCGCGATGCGCGCGCGCATGCAGGATCAGCTCGGCATCGCCGTCCATCCTCTCCTCCATCAGACGCACCGCCAGATCCTGATCGGTCAGATCTTCGGAATGCTCGAAGGGCATGTAAAAGAACTGCCGCTCCGGCACCGGGGCCTGCATGTCCCAACCGGCGGCAAGGGCATGGCGCGCGGCGGCGCGGGCGTGGATATCGGTGGCAAAGGCGCGGGCGCTGCCACGGTGGATGTTGCGCGAAAACTGGTCGGCGACGATCAGATAGGCAAGCGTGCCAACCACCCCGTCCACCCAATGCTCCAGCCCTCCGCCCTCCAGCGCGTCAAGCAGCGCGCCAAAGCGCACGGCGCAGGCATCGTCGATCTCCTCGCTGCCCGCGAACCAGCCCTCGGGGCCAATCTCGCCCAGCCAGAAATCCAGAACCTCGACCGGATCAGACATCGGCGCCTCCCTTGTTGAGGATCAGACTGACAGGGCGGGCCAAGAAAGGCAAATCAGTTCCGCGCCTTGCCCTGCCGCATGTCGGCCGCATCGACCAGCGCCGCGGTTTCCACCGCGATGACCGAAGCGGTGGGCGAGACGGGGGTAAAGCCAGAGGAGACCTCGGGCGTGGTGGGGCGCTGGGTCATGCGCCAGCCTGCATAAAGCGCCAGCGCGCCAAACAGCAGGCCCATGAACAGGAAGAACCCCGAGGAGCCGATCTCCTCCATCATCCAGCCGGTGATGACGGGGCCGGAAATCGCGCCAAGCCCGTTGATGAACATCAGCCCCGCCGAGGCTGCGGCCATGTCGGTCTTGTCGAGATAGTCGTTCACATAGGCCAGCAGCAGCGAATATAGCGGGTTCGACACGCCCCCGCAGATCGCCCCCACCGCGACCAGCACGGGAAAGGGCGCATCGAACAGCACCGGGACCATCAGCACGACCGCGCCAAGGATCGCAAGCGCCAGCACCACGATCCGCCGGTCGATGCGGTCCGACAGCCAGCCGATCGGATATTGGAACACGAGGCCACCGATGTAGATGGCAGACACGAACAGCGTAAGGTCGGCCACCGAAAGCCCCGCCGCAGTGCCCCAGACCGACGCCATGCCGAACTGCGCCGAGAACACGCCGCCCAGCAGGAACATGCCGACACAGCCAAGCGGCGAGGCCTGATAGAGCCGCTTGAACGACAGGGGTTTGGTGCTTTCAAAGGCCGGTGCCTCGCTGACCGCAAGCAGGATGGGGGTAAAGGCCAGCGACACCAGAACCGAGGGGATGACGAACAGGATATAGCCAGACGCATCGCCGATGTTGAGCAAAAGCTGCGCCGCGATGATGCCGATCATCTGCACGATCAGGTAAAGTGACAGCGCCTGCCCGCGGTTCTCATTGGTGGAGGCGTTGTTGAGCCAGCTTTCGGTAACGATGTAAACGCCCGAAAAACAAAACCCGATGACCACCCGCAGCGCGGCCCAGACCATCCAGTCGGGCGCGGCCGCATAAAGGATGAGCACGGCCGAAATCATCGACCCCAGCGCCGCAAACACCCGCACATGGCCGACGCGCCGGATCATCAGCGGGGCAAGCCGGCTGCCGAACAGAAAGCCCACGAAATAGGCCGACATCACCACCGACATCTGAAAGGTGGTGAATTGTTCGATCCCGCCGCGGATGCCCAGCAGCGTGCCCTGCATCCCGTTGCCCAGCATCAGCAGGCCAAGGCCAAGAAGCAGCGCCCAGGTGTTGCGCAAGACGATCAGCATGGGTCAGGGTCCTTTGGCCGCTTGGAAAAGTCAGAAGGCACAGAGCCGGATCGGCGCGTCACCTGCCCGGAACCAGCAAGGAAGCATCGCCATAGCTGAAGAACCGATAGCGTTCTGCAATGGCATGGGCATAGATCCGGTCCATCCGGTCCTTGCCCATCAAGGCCGACACCAGCATCAGCAGGGTCGATTTGGGCAGGTGGAAATTGGTCATCAGCGCATCGGTCGCATGAAAGACGAAACCGGGATAGATGAAAATGTCGGTGGGCCCTTCCCAAGGCTCCACCCGGCCCGAGCGTGCCGCCGTCTCGATCAGGCGCAGCGCGGTGGTGCCGACCGGGATCACCCGCCCGCCTGCCGCCTTGGTCGCGTTGATCTGGGCCGCCGCGTCCGGCGTGACGCGCCCCCATTCGGCGTGCATCTTGTGGGTCGCCACATCCTCGACCTTGACGGGCAGAAAGGTGCCCGCCCCGACATGCAGCGTCACTTCGGTGAATTGCACGCCCCGCGCATGCAAGGCCGCAAGCAGCGGCTGGTCGAAATGCAGACTGGCGGTCGGGGCCGCGACCGCGCCCTTGTGGCGGGCAAAGACGGTCTGGTAATCATCGTCATCCTGCGCATCGGGCGCGCGCTTGGCCGCGATATAGGGCGGCAGCGGCATCGCGCCGGCCTGGGCAAGCGCGGCATCGAAATCCTCGCCCGTCAGGTTGAACACAAGCCGCAGATCGGTATCGGATTTTTCCGCCACCTCTGCCGACAGGTCGGGGGAAAACACGATCTCCTCGCCCACCGCCAGCTTGCGCAGCGGCTTTGCCATCGCGCGCCAGCCATGGGCCGCTGGCTCCATCAGGGTGATCTCGACCTTGGCCAGTGCGGCGCCGCGACGGCGCTGCCCGCTCAACCGGGCGTGAATGACGCGGGTGTTGTTCAGGACCAGCCGATCGCCGGGCTGAAACACCTCGACCAGATCGGCCACACGCAGATCGCGGATCGCATCCCCCTCGGCCAGCAGCAGGCGCGCCGCCGTGCGCGGCCGCGCGGGGCGGGTCGCGATCAGGTCTTCGGGCAGATCAAAGTCGAAATCCGAGAGTTTCATCAATTGCCTTGCTGGTTCGGCCGAAGCTGTGGGGCGGGTCTGCGAAAGATTTCGCGGAACATGCCGGGGGTCAGGATCGACAGCGGGTTGACCTGCACTTGCGGCGCATCCGAGGTGCCGCGCAGCGCATAGTTGAACCCGAAGACGCCTTCGCCCCGCCGCGTCAGCAGCGACCCGATTCCGTTCAGCATGTAGATCGGCGACACCACCCCCTGCAAGGCAAGACGTTTGGTCTGCGTGCCATAAAGCCCGGCCATCGACACCCCAAGGCTGGCACCAAGGGCAGAGCTGCGCGTGATCTCGATGGCCTGCGGGGTGATGATGAAATCGGCCTCCGCCTCGGCAAAGAAGATACCCTCGCCGTTGAGCTGTTCCAGCAGCCCCACGACCGAAATGGCCGACAGAAGTTCGGCCAGCACATTGGCCCCGCGCACCCGCAGCCGCCGGATCTCGGCCCGCCCGTCAAACACCCCGTCCTGCGCGCGGGGCGTCAGCCGCAGATCCAGCGCCCCGCCCCGCGCCGAGGCAAAGACCCCGGCCGCGCGCAACGCCGCGCCTGCATCGTCGGATTGCACCCTGACCGCAGGGCCGAAGCGCGAGGGCACGACAGTGCCGCTGACAGGGGCGGCGCCGTTCACGCTGGCGCGGAAGGTGCCGTTCAGCCCGCCGCGTTGCGCGAAACTGCCGCGAAAGCCGTTCAGCGTGATCCCCTCTGACACCACCAGCCGGTCGAGCGACAGGCGCAGCGCGCCCTGGGCCTGTGCGGCATCTCGCGTGCCGGCGGGTGGCGCGTCAAAGCGGCGCAGATCGATGGTGCCGCCTGTGACCGCGATGTCGGGCGCGCGCCCCGCCCCGCGCCCGGTCAGCGTGACAGACCCGGTCAGCCAGCCGTTCAACCGCACCTCGTCAAAGCGCGCCTCCGCCAGCCCGCCGCCCGGACCCAAGGTGATCGCGCCCGATGCCTGCATCCCGCCCCCCCTCAGCACAAGACGGGTGATCTGCGGCGGGGTGCCCAGCTGCGCCTCGACCTCCAGCGCGCCCGCCTCGGCGGCCGTCTTGCGCCAGCCGACTGGCGGCAGGCTGAGCCCGATACCGGCAAGGTCGGACGAAAGCCGAAGCACGCCCGGCGCCCCGCGCGCAAGATCGATCTGCACCTCGGCGCGGCCTTCGCCGCTGACCATGCCGGCCGGAAGGCCAAGGCCGAATTCGGCCACCGTCTGGGGCGACAGGGTGACGCTGCCGGTCACACGGCTTTTTCCGGCCTGATCGGGGGTGAAGCCTTGGGTATAGGCCACATCGAAAGGCACCTCGCCGATCCGCCCCGGCCCTTCGATCCGCAAACCGCCCGGATCGGCGGTCAGCGTCAGCCCCTCGGCCCGGATGGTGCGCCCCGGCACCAGCGCCGATGAGGTAAAGCCAAGGATCTGGCCGCTGACGGCGTAAGTCACGTCCTTGAGTTCGACCCGCCGCACCAGAGGCAGCGACAGACGGGTGTCAAGCACGGCCCGCCCATCGCCCAGATCGGCGCTGCGGCCTGCCTTGGTCAGAAAGCCGAAGGGCGGCAGATCAAGCAGCGACAGGGCGGCGGTCAGCGCGCTTTCGGTGCGCAGGCGGATTTCGGCCCGCGCCGGGCGGGCGGTGATGTCGGGCACCGAAAACACCGATCCCGCGGCATCGATGGCGCCGCCAAGCGGGGCCTGCACCGTGCCGCTGTCCAGAACGATTGTATAGGCCCGCCCCGCGATCGAGGATCGGCCGCGCCCGTTCTGAATCGGGGGAAGCGTGCGCAGGAAACGCACTTCGGCATCGTTGAATTCATAGCCAAGCGCCAGCCGTGGTTCCTGCCCGGGCGTCAGGCGCAAGGCCGCCGTGACGTTGGTCAACAGCCCCTTTGCCACATTCTGCCCCACCCAGTTGCGCGTGCCCGGCACCACGCCCTTTGGCCAAAGCTGAAGCAGCCGGTCATGGGCAATCGCATCCAGTGTCAGGTCAAGCGCGACCTGCCACCCCGCGGGCAGGACCGCCACGCTGCCCGCAAGCCCAAGGCGTTGGCCGCCCTCCTCGACCAAGGCGATCTGTCCGATCTCGAGCCGGAAGGGATCGAGCGTCAGGCGCGCATCCATGGCACCCGCGCTGAAACTCAGCGGCGCCTCGAACAGGCCTTCGGGGTCGATCTGCGCATCGCTGATCTGCACCTGACCCAGAAACCCGGCCGGAAGGCGCTGGCCCAGAGGGCCGGTCAGGATTTCGCCCGCGGCGCCCAAGGGGTAGGAATGGCCCTGTGCCTTGATCCGCAGGGTCTGGCTTTCCACGCTGAGATCGCGGATGACCACGCGCCCCCGCTGCGGATCATAGCCAAGCGCCAGCGCCGCACTGTCAAACCCGATGGGCGGGGCCGCGCGATCGGGGCGCAAGGCCCCTGCCCCCAGCGACATCTCGGCCGACAGCGCGGTCAGACCGTCATCGCTGAGTTCGGCCTGAATGCTGCCCGCGATCGGCGCATCCAGCACGCCAAGCCAGGCCAGAACCGGGGTTTGCGCGGCAATATCGGCGGCAGCCACCTCCTCGACCGTGGCCGAAAGGCGCAAGAGCGATTGCCCTTTGGGCCGGATCAGCGTCAGCAGGGCCTGAGCCGGGGCGCCGCTGTCCGACGCCAGCGACAGGCCGATCTCGGCCGCCAGCGCATCGGCGCGGTTTTCAAGCGTGATGCGCCCATCGCCCACCGTCCAGGTGCGCCCCAGTCGCGCATCCTCCAGCGTCAGGCTCGCCGCCTCCACCTCGATCCGGTCAAGGCGGGACAGAACCGGCGTTGAAAGCGCGCGGTCGATCTGGGCAAAGAGATCGCCAAGACCCGAGATGCGCGGCGCCGCCCCCGCCGTGCCGATCCGCAGATCGAGCGTGCCATCCTCGCGCCGAAGCAGGCTGACCGCGCCGCCGATGATGCGCAGACCGGCCGGACGCAAGGCGCCCTCGCGCACGAAGGCGCCGGCATCAAAGCTCATCCGCAGATCGGGCAGACTCAGCAGCGTGCCCCCCGCGCCTTGCAGCAGCCGCACATCCTCCAGCCGCAACCGCGGGGTCCAGTCCTGATCCAGCGTGACCTCGATGCCGCCCAGCGACACCGCGGCCCCCGGCAACAGTTCCTCGATGGCCAGGTTGGCACGGCGTTCGGCCTCGGCCACGGTCCAGTCCGGCAGACGCAGCGGCTTGCCCGTCAGCGCCAGCACACCCAGCACCGAAAGCCCCGCCACGACCAGCAGCACGACCAGCACCACCAGCCCCGCGCGCCCGGCGCGGCGGGCCCCCCGGCGGGCACGCTCGGCCACCGCAGACCGGCGCAGCGCCGCGTCGCCGCCCGGCTGCGCTTGGTCCGCCTGTCCCGTCTGCACCGAGGCCTCGCTCATCGCGCTGCTGCCCTCTTGACCAAATCATGCCCCGTCTGCCGCTTATCTTGCGGGCTTGCCTTTATCTTTGCGGATCGGCAACTAAAACGCAAAGCCTCGTGACCCCAAAAGGCAAGGAGCCGCCCAGATGACAGCCCAGACCCCCGCCGTCGGAACGCCAGCCCCCGATTTCAGCCTGCCGCGCGATGGCGGCAGCAGCGTCACCCTGTCCGGCTTTCGCCCCGGCAAGGTGGTGTTGTATTTCTACCCAAAGGACGACACCCCCGGCTGCACGCTGGAAGCGCAGGATTTCACCGCCCGGATGGCCGATTTCACCGCCGCCGGCACCACCGTGATCGGCATTTCCAAGGACAGCGTCAAGGCGCATGACAAGTTCTGCAAGAAACATGGCCTGTCGGTCATCCTGGCCAGCGACGAGGCCGGAACCACCTGCGAGGATTATGGCGTCTGGGTGGAAAAGAGCATGTATGGCAAGACCTATATGGGGGTGGAGCGCACGACCTTTCTGATCGCGGGCGATGGCACCATCGCGCGGATCTGGAACAAGGTCAGCGTGAAGGGCCATGCGGATGAGGTGCTGGCCGCGGCGCGGGCGCTGTGATGCTGTCGCTGGCCGAGCGGGCGGTTCAGGTTCTGACCACGGCGGACGGGCGCGAAAAGACGGCGCTGTCGCGCGCCCATGCCGCCGCCTGGCAGGCCGCCCGCGCGGCCGGCACGCCGCTGCCCGTCGGTCAGGCGGTGCCGCCCGATGCGCCCGCCCGGCCGGCCCGGCCCGAACTGCTGGACCCGCGCGATGTGCCGCGCCGCCGCCCCGGTTCGCCCACCGGGCGCATCGCCCTGCTGCATGCGGTAGCGCATATCGAGTTGAACGCCGTCGATCTGCACTGGGATATCATCGCGCGGTTTGCCCACCTTCCCATGCCGCTTGGCTTCTATGACGACTGGGTCAAGGCGGCGGATGAGGAATCAAAGCATTTCAACCTGATGTGCGATTGTCTGGAGGCGCTGGGCAGCCATTACGGCGCGATGCCCGCCCATGCCGGGATGTGGCGCGCGGCCTCTGACACGGCGGGCGATCTGCATGGCCGCCTTGCCGTGGTGCCGATGGTGCTGGAAGCGCGGGGCCTTGATGTGACGCCGGGCATGATCGAGATTTTCCGCAAGGCCGGGGATGCGGGCGCGGTTGCGGCGCTTGAGGTGATCTATGCCGAGGAGGTGAGCCATGTGGCCTATGGCTCGAAGTGGTTCAACTGGCTTTGTGGGCGCGAGGGCAGCGATCCGAAGGATGTGTTCCACGGCCTTGTGCGGCGTTATTTCCACGGCGCGCTGAAGCCGCCCTTCAACGAGGAAAAGCGCGCCGATGCCGGCTTGCCCCCCGATTTCTATTGGCCGCTGGTCGAGGGCGGGGCTGCGCGCGCGTCACAAGACCAGAGCGCCTAGGCCCGGCATCGGCGGGAATTTGCCGAAAATCCGCTGCGTCAGGCGGGTTTTCGGCCCTGTTCGGTCAAATTTGTTGCGAGAGCCCCCCCCGCTGGCTAATCAGAGGGCGCCCGTGTGGTTTGTCGCGCAGGCACTCGCCCATTCCAGAAGGTCACGAACGGAACGCCACCAGTGCTCACCCGACTAGCCTACCGCATCAACCTGAACCTTGAGCGGTATTTCCCCGAACAGCGTCTCTTTCTCAAATCCGACCACGAAACCCGCTTCATCCGGCTGCGCCCGGCCACGCAGGCGCTGGCGATCGCGGGGGGCACGCTTGTGCTGGGGTGGACGATCCTGGCCACCTCGATCATCTTGATGGACTCGATCAGCGCCGGGTCTGGCCGCGATCAGGCGCTGCGCCAGCAGGCCTTGTATGAACAGCGCCTCAACGCGCTGAGCCAGGACCGCGATGCCCGCGCCGATGAGGCGGCAGGCGCCCAAGAGCGGTTCAACCTTGCGCTGCAACAGGTGGCCGAGATGCAGGCACGCCTGCTTGCCTCCGAAGACAGCCGGCGCGAGTTGGAAACCGGGATCGACGTGATCCAGAACACGCTGCGCCGCACCATCAAGGAACGCGACGAGGCGCGCGCGCAAGCCGCGGCTGCGGGCGTGGCGCAGGTGGCGCAGAACGGCACGACAAAGTCGGATGCCGGCCGGGCCAAGGATGCGATGGCCACGGTTGACATTCTGGCCGATGCGCTGGCCAGCACCGCGCAGGAACGCGACCTGATGGAGGGGGCTGCCGCCAAATCGGCGGAACGGGTGCAAAGCGTGATCGCCGAAAAGAAGGCGCTGGAAACCCGCAACAACGAGATTTTCGCCAAGCTCGAGGAGGCTGTCACCGTCTCGATGGGCCCGCTGGACAAGATGTTCCGCGAAGCGGGCATGTCGCCCGACGAATTGCTGAGCCAGGTGCGCCGTGGCTATTCGGGTCAGGGCGGGCCGCTTACCCCGCTGACGCTGTCCACCAAGGGCAGCGAGGCGCATCGCGATGAGCAGCGCGCCAATGCGATCCTGCAAGGGCTGGACCGGATGAACCTGTATCGGCTGGCGGCGTTCAAGGCGCCTTTCGCGATGCCGGTCAAGGGATCGTTCCGCTGGACCAGCGGCTTTGGCACCCGCAACGACCCCAAGGGCATGGGCCGCCGCATGCATGAGGGCGTTGACATGGCCGGCGCCTATGGCCTGCCGATCCATGCCACCGCCGATGGCGTGGTGACAGAGGCGGGCTGGTCTTCGGGCTATGGTCGGCTTATCAAGATCCGGCACGACTTCGGAATCGAAACGCGCTATGCTCACTTGTCCGCGATCAATGTGAAGGTCGGCGAAAGGGTATCGCGCGGCGACCGGATCGGTGATATGGGCAACTCTGGTCGGTCCACCGGGACCCACCTTCACTACGAAATCCGCATCGGCGGCAGAGCCGTGAATCCGATGACCTTCATAAAGGCAGCGAACCATGTTTTCTAAGAGCCGAATCAATGAACCCGGGCCAAAGGCAGACGACAAGCCGAAGGCCCCCGAAGCTCAGGCCACTAAACCGAACATGGACTTTACGCCGTCGGCCCCCAAGGGCAAAGTTTCCGCTTCCGTCCTGTCTTCCGATCTGACGATCGTGGGCAATCTGCGCACCACCGGCGACATTCAGGTCGAAGGCACGGTCGAAGGCGATATCCGCGCCCATCTGCTGACCGTCGGCGAAAGTGCCACGATCCGCGGCGAAATCGTCGCCGATGATATCGTCGTCAATGGCCGTGTGATCGGCCGGGTGCGCGGGCTCAAGGTCCGTCTGACCGCGACCGCGCGGGTGGAAGGCGACATCATCCACAAGACCATCGCCATCGAATCGGGCGCGCATTTCGAAGGCTCGGTCCAGCGGCAGGAAGACCCGCTTGCCCAGGGCCGGATCTCTGCCCCGATCGCGCAGGCCCAGCTTGCACCGCCCGCCGCAGCCCCGGCCCCGGCGCCAAAGCCGGCTGACGGGATCTGAGGGTTCAGGCCAGCAAGATCAAAGGCGCGCCCGCAGCGGCGCGCCTTTTTCGTTGCGCCCGCGCCCGCCCGAAGGCGCGTCACACGCCCTCGAACGACAGGGCGCGGCGATAAAGGTGCCAGGTCGCGTGGCCCAGCACCGGCAGCACCACGAACAGGCCCAGAAACCACAGCGCCATGCCGGCAAACAGCAGCCCCGCGATCAGCCCCCCCCAGATCAGCATCGTGACGGGGTTCTGCGTCACGACGCCAAAGCTGGTGATCATGGCGGTGATGAAATCCACCTCGCGGTCCAACAGATAGGGCAAGCTGACCACGGTCAGCGCGAACAGCACCCCGGCAAAACCTGCCCCCACCGCCGTGCCGACCGCCAGCATCATCAGACCTTGCGGCGTGGTGAAGACCTCGAAACTGCTGGTGATGTTGGTCATCGTCGCAGTGCCCAGAAACACCGCAAAGATCATGTGGCCAAGAAAGTTCCAGAACAGGAAGAACACCACGATGACGGCCGCCATCGACGGGATCTGCCGGTCCTTCTGCCGGAAGATCACCCCCGCGACCCCGGCCAGATCCAGCGGCTCGCCCTGCTCCAGCCGCCGCGAGACTTCGTAAAAACCGCAGGCGATGAACGGGCCAAGAATGGGAAAGCCCGCGCCCGCGATGATGGTCCACCAGATCTGCCCCTGCGCCATCATCGCATAGGCGATGATCCACCCGGCCAAGACGTAAACCGAAGAAAACAGCAGGCCGTAAAGCGGCGCCGCCCGAAAATCGCGCCAGCCCGCGCCAAGGGCTGCGCGCAGGTCCGACAGATCCAGCTCCATGATCTCGCTTGGCGGGCTCGCGCCCGGCCGGTGTTCGACGGATGACATGCTCCCTCCCGATTTTGCGCCAAGGCTAAGCGCAAAATCGCGACGGTTCAAAGACCTAAATCATCAGACAGATCGGCGCCGGTCAGTCGGCATTCGCCTCGGCCCGGCTTTTGCCCGCAACATCCAGCGCCAGCGTGGCGGCCATGAACTGGTCCAGATCGCCATCCAGCACCCCGCCCGTGTCCGAGGTTTCTACCCCGGTGCGCAGATCCTTGACCATCTGATAGGGCTGCAACACATAAGATCGGATCTGGTTGCCCCAGCCCGCCTCGCCCTTGTTCTCATAGGCGGCGTTGATCACCGCGTTGCGCTTGTCCAGCTCCATCTGATACAGCCGCGACTTCAGCGCATTCATCGCGATCTCGCGGTTCTGGTGCTGCGATTTCATCGAACTTGTCACCACGATGCCGGTCGGCAGGTGGGTGATCCGCACCGCCGAGTCGGTGGTGTTGACGTGCTGGCCACCGGCACCCGAGGAGCGATAGGTATCGATCCGGATCTCGCTGTCGGGCACCACGATTTCGATATTGTCATCGATCACCGGATAGACCCAGACCGAGGAAAACGAGGTATGGCGGCGGGCCGCGCTGTCATAGGGGCTGATCCGCACCAAGCGATGCACGCCCGATTCCGACTTCAGCCAGCCATAGGCGTTATGGCCAGAAATCTTGTAGCTGACCGAGCGGATACCCGCTTCTTCGCCCGCGGTTTCCGATTGCAGTTCAACCTTGTAGCCCTTCTTTTCGGCCCAGCGGACATACATCCGCGCCAGCATCGAGGCCCAGTCGCAGGACTCGGTCCCCCCGGCACCCGCATTGACCTCGAGGAAGGTGTCATTGCCATCGGCCTCGCCGTCGAGCAGCGCCTCCAGCTCCTTGGCGGCGGCCAGTTTGGTCAGGTCGCGCAGCGCGGCCTCGGCTTCGGTCACGATCTCGGCGTCGCCCTCGGCCTCGCCCAGTTCGATCAGCTCCACATTGTCGCGCAGGCCCCGGTCGATCAGGTCATAGGTCGAAATCGCATCCATCAGCGCCTGACGATCCTTCATCAGCTTTTGCGCTTTGGCCGGATCGTTCCACAGGTTCGGGTCCTCGATCATCGCGTTGAATTCCTCAAGCCGATGCGGCGCGGTTTCCCGGTCCATCCGCTGGGCCAGAAGTTTCAACGATTTCTCGATGGCGGCTACATTGTTCTGCGTCTCGGCGCGCATGGGTCTTTATCCTTGGGGCTGGTGCCCGGCACATAGCGAAAAGGGGGCGGCGCGGCAAGGGCACCGCCCCCGCCACAGCCGCCCCCGGTGTTGGGTCAATACAATCCGCCCGAACTGAGCGTGCCGAAATCGGCCTTGGCGGGCACGTTGCGCCGCTCTCCGGTGGCGGTGGTCACGGTGGCCGAACTGCCGCGGTCGGTTTCACCGGCGGCGAACAGCGGCAGGTTGCTGCCCATCTCGAACCCGCCATCGACCATAGCGCCAAGGCCGAAGATCGGCTCCTCGCCCTCGCGGAAGTATTCGGCCACCACATTGTCGCCGGTCGCATCCTCGCCCAGACGGGCGCCGCTGAACCGATCGATGTTGATGAAATAGCCGCCCGGCGGCACCTTGAACTTGGCCCCGCCATATTTCTTGATCGCGGTCGCCATGAACTGTTCGAACACCGGCCCGCACAGGCCGCCGCCAGAGGCGCCGCCGCCCAGCGTGCGCGGCTGGTCATAGCCGATGTAGCAGCCCGCCACGATGTTGCTGGTATAGCCGACGAACCACACATCCTTTGCGTCATTCGTCGTGCCGGTCTTGCCCGCCACCGGCACCGGCAGGTTGATGCCGCGCGCCGTGCCGCGTTGCACCACGCCCTCCATCATGCTGGTCAGCTGATAGGCGGTGATTGCATCCATCACCCGGTCGCGCTGTCCTGTGACCCGCAGGCCCGTGCCGGGGTTCAGGCTGGCAAGCTGGCAATCCTCGCAGACACGCTGGTCGTGGCGATAGACGGTGCGGCCAAAGCGGTCCTGCACCCTGTCCACCAGCGTCGGCTCCACCCGCTCCCCGCCATTGGCGAACATGGCATAGGCGGCCACCATCTTGAACAGCGTGGTTTCCTGACTGCCCAGCGAATTGGCCAGAAAGGCATTCATCCGGTCATAGACGCCAAAGCGTTCGGCGTAATTGGCCACCAGATCCATGCCGATCTCCTCGGCAATCCGCACTGTCATCAGGTTGCGCGACTGTTCGATCCCGGTGCGGATGGTGGTGGGGCCGTAAAACCGGTTGGACGCGTTCTTTGGCCGCCACAGGCCCTGCGGCGTGTTCACCTCGATCGGGGCATCGACGACGATGGTCGCGGGGGTAAAGCCGCTGTCAAGGGCTGCGGCATAGACAAAGGGCTTGAAGCTGGAGCCGGGCTGGCGCGTGGCTTGCGTCGCGCGGTTGAACACCGAATCCTGATAGCTGAACCCGCCCTGCATCGCCAAGACGCGGCCCGTGAACACATCCATCGCCATGAAGCCGCCCTGCACCTCGGGCACCTGACGCAGCGACCAGCGCACAAAGCTGCCGTCCTCGTCGCTGGTCACGGCCCGCACATGGACCACATCGCCGACCGAAAGCAGATCGCTGGCCCGCGTGGCCTTTGGCCCCAGCCGACCGTCCGCTTGCCGCTTGCGCGCCCAGGTCACATCCGAGGCGGGGATGAAATGGCCGTCCTCATCCTCGGGCTGCCCTTCGATGCCGATGCGGGCGGCGGTATCGCCAAGCTCCAGCACCACCGCCGGGAACCAGCCGTCGATGTCGCGGGCGATCTCCACCTCGGCGAGGGCCGCGCGCCAGCTTTCCTCGGAGGTCAGCTGATCGGCGGGAATGGTCTTGCGGGTTCCACGCCAGATCCCCAGCCCACGGTCATAGCGTTCGAGCCCCCGGCGCAAGGCGGCTGCCGCCTCGTCCTGCAACTCGGGGTCCACCGTGGCGCGGATCGACAGGCCGCCACCAAAGAACTCCTCCTCGCCAAAGCTGCCCGAAAGCTGGCGGCGGATTTCATCGGTGAAATAGTCGCGCGGCGGCAGCGCCTCGCGGAAGGCCGGAAAATCGCCATTCTGCACCGACCGCAGCGGCATGTCGCGTTCGGCCAGATAGGTCGCCTCGTCGATATAGCCGTTCTGCCACATCTCGCGCAGCACATAGTTGCGGCGCTGGGTCACGCGCTCCTTGGCGCGCACCGGGTGATACTGGCTGGGCGCTTGCGGCATCGCGGCCAGCATCGCGGCCTCATGCGGGGCAAGGTCGGTCAGCGGCTTGTTGAAATAGGTCTGCGCCGCCGCCGCCACGCCATAGCTGTTCTGACCAAGGAAGATCTCGTTCATGTAAAGCTCAAGGATCTTGTCCTTGCTCAGCGTCTCCTCCAGCCGGCTGGCAAGGATCAGCTCCTTGATCTTGCGCTCACCGGTCTTGTCGGAGGACAGCAGGAAATTCTTCATCACCTGCTGCGTGATGGTCGAGGCCCCGCGCAGGTTTTCGCCCCGGCTGACCACCGCATCGCGCAAGGCCCCCACCATGCCCGTCACGTCATAGCCGGCATGGGTGTAGAAGTTCTTGTCCTCGGCGCTGATGAAGGCCTGCTTGACCAGATCGGGAATTTCCTCGATCGGCACGAACAGGCGGCGTTCCTTGGCGAATTCGTCGATGATCTGGCCTTCGCCGGAATAGATTCGGCTGATCGTCGGCGGCGTGTATTGCGCCAGACGCTCGTGGCTCGGCAAGTCGTGGGAAAACATGTAGAAAACACCACCGATCGACAGGGCGGCAAACAGCACGCCCATCGTGATCATGGTGAAAATCCCACCAAAGAAAGAGCCTATGAAGCGGACCAAGCAGCAACCCCCGTCGTTTGTGCCGCCCTTATACAGAAGCCCGGCGTCGCGGTCAAAACGAACGCCCCGGCACGGGCGGGCGCTCGCGCAATCGTCAGCGCCCCGTGGCGCGGCGCCTAGCGGCGCAAATTGGCCAGCGCCGCATCTTCGGCCGCCCAGGCCTTCAGCCCGTCCCGCAGCGCCCCGGCCATGCGGGCGCGCCAGTCCGGATCGATCAGTCGGGCCAGATCGCGCGCCGAGGACATGAAGCCAAGCTCCACCAGAACCGACGGAATATCGGGCGATTTCAACACCGAAAACCCGGCCGTCTGACGCGGATGGCGGTGCATGCGCAGATCGGCCCCCTTGATCGCCGCCTCAAGGGCCAGGGCGAGCCGTTCGATCCGCGGCCCGGTCTCGACCCGTGCCATATCCATCAGCACCGTCGCCACCAGATCGTCCTGCGCCGTCAGATCGACGCCCGAGAGCAGGTCATCGCGGTCGTGCCGTTCGGCAAGCGCCTGGCTTGCCGCATCGCTTGCCTCCTCCGACAGGGTGTAGATCGTGGCCCCCACCGCCTCGCCCTCGGCGATCGCATCGGCATGCAACGACAGGAACACATGCGCCCCAGCCGCGCGCGCGATGGAAATCCGCGTCTCAAGCGGCACGAACACATCTTCCTCGCGCGTCATCACCACCAGAAAACCGCCATCGCGCACCAGCAGATCCTTCAGCTCCCGCGCGAAGGTCAGCATCAGGTTCGCTTCGGTATAGCCCTCACGCTCGGCCCCCGGATCGATGCCGCCATGGCCCGGATCAAGCACAACCACAACCGGACCCGTGCCGCGCGCTTGCGGCTTTGGCAGATCCGCCCCGACGGGCAAGGCCCATTGCGGCGGCTCGGGCTGGGCCGCGGCCGCGGCAAAGGCCGCTGGGGTGGTCGGCTCCAGCCGCAGCCACACCCGCGCGCCGACATCGCCCGTGGTCGCCGCCCCGGTCGTCATCTCGGCCTCGGCCACCTGCATCGGCCCGGCCAGTTCCAGCACCAGCCGCGACCAGCCCTGCCGCACCACGCCCGCCCGCAGATCCGCCACCAGATCGGCCGGGCGCTGCACATCGCGCAGGCCCGTCCAGTCCACCTCGCGCATGTCGAGCACGAGGCGGGGCGGCGCGTCCAGCACCCGCACCCGCCATGGCACCGGCTGGCTCAGCGCCAGATCGACCGCCAGCCCGTCGCCCGCCTGCGTCAGCGCCGACTGCTGCGGCACCAGCCGCGCAAGCGCCGACAGCTCTTGGGCCACCGCCGGGGCCGCCATCAGGGCCGCCCATATCACCAGCAAGATCCGTATCATCGCCACGTCCCGCCCTTCGCCCCCTGCCCCATATCCGCGCCAGAGGCACCGCCCGTCACTTCAAATTCCTGTCAGGACGCGCCGCCATGAAGGCCTGAAGCCGCACCAGCCCCTCGATGATATCCGCCGTGCCCCGTGCATAGGAAAAGCGCAAGGACTGGCGCCCGCGCACCGGGTCGAAGTCCACCCCCGGCGTCACCGCGACCCCGGCCTCACGCAGGATCTGGCGGGCAAACTGCACCGAATCCTCGGTATGATCCGAAACATCGGCATAGATATAGAACGCCCCATCCGGCGGCGCGATCTTGGTAAAGCCTGCCCGCGCCAGACCGTCCAGCATCAAGCGGCGGTTTTCGGCGTAAACGGCGCGGTTCGCCTCCAACTCGTCCACACAGTCAAGGGCTGCCAGCGCCACGATCTGGCTGGCATGGGGCGGGCAGATGAACATGTTCTGCGCCAGACGCTCCACCTTGCGCACATGCGCCTCTGGCACCACCATCCAGCCGACGCGCCAGCCTGTCATGCTGAAATACTTGGAAAACGAATTGATGACATAGACATCATCGGTAAGTTCCAGCGCCGACACCGCCCGCGCGCCATAATGCAGGCCGTGGTAAATCTCGTCCGAGACAAAGGAAATCCCGCGCGCCGCACAATGGCCGATCAACGCCTCCAGCGCCGCGCGGTCCAGCATGGTGCCGGTCGGATTGCCGGGTGAGGCGACGATCATCCCCGCCATATCCACGCCCTCAAGGTCGGCCGGCACCGGCTGAAGGCGATTTTCCACCCGTGCCGGAATGCCAACCGGGGTCAGCGACAGCGCGCGCAGGATCTGGCGATAGCTCGGATAGCCCGGCTCTCCCAGCCCGACGCGGTCGCCCGCCTCGAACAGGGCGGTGAAGGCCAGCAGGAACCCCGCCGAAGACCCCGAGGTGACGATGACCCGCGCAGGGTCCAGATCGACACCATACCAGCGCCGATAAAGCGCCGCAATCCCGGCGCGCAACGCGGGCAGGCCAAGGGCGACGGTATAGCCAAGGGCGCCATCCGCCATCTCTTGCGCCAGCCTTGCGCGGGCCGCGCCCGGCGCGGCTGTGCCCGGCTGGCCGACTTCCATATGGATGATGCGCTGCCCCGCCGTCTCGAGCTGGCGCGCCTCCTCCATCACATCCATCACAATAAAGGGATCAACTTCACCCCGCCTTGAACTTCGCATCGCTCCCCCTTTATGGTTCGCGCGATAGTCCCGCTTCGCGGGGCAAGGTCAAGCCCGACCGTGATTTTCGACGCCGTCTTCGGCCCCACCCGCAAGGACGATCCATGATCCTCAGAACCCTCATCGGCATCACCGCTGTGATGATGACCTCCACCGTCGCCCTTGCCGAGATGACCGACGCCGAGCGGGAGGCGTTTCGGGCCGAAGTGCGCGCCTTTCTTCTGGAAGAACCCGAAGTTCTGGTCGAAGCGATGGAAGTGCTGCAAAGCCAGCAGGATGCGCAGGCCGCAGCCCGCGATCTGGCGATGCTGCGCGACAATGCCGATCTGATCTACAACAACCCGAATTCCTGGGCGGGCGGCAATCTGGATGGCGATGTGACCATCGTGGAATTTGTCGATTACCGCTGTGGCTATTGCCGCAAGGCGCATGACGAGGTGGCCGAGCTGGTCGAAGCCGATGGCAACATCCGCCTTGTGCTGAAGGAATTCCCGATCCTGGGCGAGCAATCCTTGCTGTCGTCGAAATTCGCAATCGCGGTGCGGCAATTGCATGGTGATGACGCCTATAAGGCCGCGCATGACGCGCTGATCACGCTGCGCGGCGATGCGACGCCCGAAACGCTGACACGGCTGGCCAGCGATCTGGGCCATGACCCGGCGCCTCTTCTCGCGCAGATGGACAAGCCCGAGGTGCAGGCCATCATCGACGCCAACCACGCGCTTGGCACGATGATGGAAATCAACGGCACCCCCACCTTCGTGATCGACCAGACCATGGTGCGCGGCTATGTCCCGCTGGAGGGGATGCAGCAGATCGTCGCCGGACAGCGCGAAGGCTGAACGTCAGATCACGCCCTTCGCGGTCAGGAAATCCAGCACCGAGCACGCCGCCCGCAACCCGGGCGGCGGGCCACCCCGACCCAGCCGGTCCATGGTAAGCCGCATCGCCTCTGTCTGCGCGCCGCCCCGGCTTTGCAACAGCGCAAGAACGGCGGGCGCGATGCGCTCGGCCCGGCACTCGGGCCCGATGAATTCCGGCACAACCCGGGTTTCTGACACCAGATTGACCAAGGTGACGGTATCGATCAGCGCCGCGCGCCGCATCAGCCACAAGGTCACCCGGTTCATGTCATAGGCGATCACCATCGGGCAGCCATTCGCCGCCAGTTCCAGACTGACCGTGCCCGAAGCGGCAATCGCCACATCGGCGGCGGCAAAGGCCGCGCGCTTTGTGCCCGCATCCTCGATGATCTCGGGCCGCACCGGCCACTGGCTGCTCAGCTCTCGCACCAGATCCGCCACCCCGCGCACCGTGGGCAAGGCCACGCGCAGATCCGGGTGGACGGCCTTGATCTGCCCCAGCGCCTGCCCCAGCACCGGGGCCAGCCGCGCCACCTCGCCCCGCCGCGATCCGGGCAGCGCAAGCACAAGCGGCCCCGGCCCCGCCATCTGCGCCCGCTCCGCCGCCGAGGCGAGGGGTTCGGCCACCACCGGATGGCCGACGAAATCACAGCTCATCCCGGCCGCGGTCATGTAAGGCGGCTCGAAGGGCAACAGCGCCAGCACATGATCGATCACCCGCGCCATCCGCGCCGCCCGCCCGGGCCGCCAGGCCCAGACCGAGGGCGCGACATAATGCACGGTCGCCATGCCGGGCCGCGCCGCCTTGACCAAAGCGGCAACCCGCAGGCAAAAATCGGGGCTGTCGATCGTGACCATCGCTGCCGCGCCACTGGCCAGCGCCGCATCCGCCGCCTGCGCGATCCGGCGTTTGAGCGCGAAATACTTCGGCAGCACCTCGACCAGCCCCATGACCGACAGCTCCTCCATCGGGAACAGGCTGTCCAGCCCCTCGGCCTGCATCAGCGGCCCGCCGATGCCCTGAAAGCGGATGCCGGGCGACAGCGTCCTGAGCCCCGCCATCAGCGCCGCCCCCAAGCGGTCGCCCGAAGGCTCGCCCGCGATCAGGAACAGCGTCAGCGCGCCCACAGGAACAGGCCCTGCGCCCGTGCCGCCGCGACCATCCGGTCCCGCTCCAGGCAGATCACACCGCCCGCCTGCCAGACAATCCCGCCAAGCCCCGCCTCGGCGACCCGCGCCACCGTCTGCGGCCCCAAGGTCGGCAGATCGACGCGCCGGTCCTGACCTGGCTTTGGCGCCTTGAAGAACAGACCGCGCGTGCCGGGGGGGCGCAAGCTGGCAGGCAGCGCCGCAACCCCCGCCAGCAGCGCATCGGTGCCGGGCAAAGCCTCGACCCCAAGGCACAGCCCCTGCGCCACCACGCAGCCCTGCCCCACATCCACCGCGCCAAGCGCCTGCACGATCGACGCCGCCCGCTGCGCATCCGCCTCGTCCTGCGCCGAAACCGCGCCGCAGAGCAGCCCCGCGCCCGGCACCAGACCCGGCGCAATCTCGGCCGTTCCGCGCACGGTGAACCCGGCCTCCTCGAACACGTCGATCACCGCGCGTAGCGTCGCATCATCGCCCTGCGCCATCGCAGCCATCAGCCGCGGCACCAGCTGGGCTGTGGCCGCATCGAACAGCGCGGGGTCCAGCCTTGGCCGCTGCACCGCACCGGCAAAGGTCACATCGCGCACGCCCGCCTGCTCCAGCGCGGCAAGGAAGGGCACCAGCCGTTCCACCCGGAACACCATGTCGGGCACCAGAGCATCCGGCGCAAAGCCATCCAGCGCGCAGATCAGCGGCGCCTCCAGCGCCCCGGCAACAGCGGCAGGCAAGGCCCCAGCGCCGGCGATGATCGCGATACGGCTCATTTCGGGGTCAGGAAACTGCGGTCGCTGGCCGACAGGATGAATTCGGTCATTTCCTGCACATGGGCCGAGTCAGTTTCATCGGCCAGACGCCGCGCCCGGTCCAGAAACGACCCCTCGCCCTGCGCCAGCATCTGATAGGCCGCCCGCAGCGCGGTGATCTCGGACCGCTCCACCCCGCGACGCTTCAGCCCGACAAGATTAAGCCCGTCCAGCACCCCGCGCGGGCCTTGCACCAACCCATGCGGCAACACGTCATTCGTCACCATCGTGACCGCGCCGATGATCGCGCCGCGGCCCACGCGCACCCATTGATGCACCCCCGACAGCCCGCCCACGATCACATCGTCGCCGATCTGGCAATGCCCGGCAATCGCCGCCTGATTGGCAAGGATCACCCGGTTGCCAAGGCTCGCGTCATGGCCGACATGCGCGCCGGTCATCAAAAGACAGTCGTCGCCCACCCGCGTGATGCCACCGCCGCCCGCCGTTCCGGTGTTGAGGGTCGCACCTTCGCGGATCTTGCAGCGCGCCCCCACGATCAGCCGCGTGCGCTCGCCCTTGAACTTCAGATCCTGCGGCACCTCGCCCACGCAGGCAAAGGGGTAGATCACCGTGCCTTCGCCCACCTCGGTCCAGCCGGTGACGACCGCATGGGACTTGACCACCACTCCGGGCGCCAGCGTCACCTCGGGGCCGATCACGGCAAAGGGGCCGATCTCGCAGCCCGCGCCGACAATCGCGCCGGGTTCGACCACCGCCATGGGATGAATATGCGCGCCGGGATCGATGCTCATGTCTCAGGCCTTTTTCGGCACGTCGAACATGGCGGTGAATTCGGCCTCGCACGCCAGTTCGTCGCCCACCATCGCGCGGCCTTCGAACTTCCACACCCGCCCGCCGCCGCGCAGCGCCTTGACATGCAGTTCAAGCACATCGCCCGGCACCACCTTGCGGCGGAATTTCACGCCGTCAACGCCCATGAAGAACACATTGGCATTCTTGTCCACCAGATCCATCGACAGCCCGACCAGAATGCCGCTGGTCTGTGCCATCGCCTCGATGATCATCACGCCGGGAAACACCGGCATGCCGGGAAAATGCCCGGTGAACTGCGGTTCGTTCATCGTGACGCATTTGATGCCGACGCAGCTTTTGTTGATGTGGATGTCCACCACCTTGTCCACCAGAAGGAAAGGATAGCGGTGCGGCAAGATCCGCTGGATCAGCGCGATGTCTGCGCTTTGGACTGCGGTATCCTGGGCGGTGTCGGTCATGTCTGTCCCCGTCTGGTCTTGGCGCGGACCCGATGGTCCGCCGCGATTTTTCCCGTTGCTAGCAACTCGGGGCGGCCGGAGCAAGGTGCAGCCCGGTTCAGGGCGCGCCAGAGGGCGGCTCTGCGGGCTGCTCTGCGGGCGGCACCGTCTCTGGCGCGGCGGGTTCTGGTGTCCCGGCGACATAGGCCGCGTCAAGCCGCTCGATGGCCTGCGCGGTGATATCGATCCGGTCAAAGCCCAAGACCACCGCAGACCTGTCGATGATCGCAACCGCCCCCAGATCGCGCATCAACGCCCCGAGGATCGGCACCGCCGCCTCCATGAACCGCTGTTCTTCCAGATCACGCGCCCGGGCCAGGGTGCGGCCCTTGGTTTCCTGCGCCACGCGCAACTCCTCGACCCGGGTGTCGAATTCGCGCGCCAGGGTCTGAAACGCCTCCGGCTCCATCACGGCACGCCGCTCGGTCAGGCTGCGCTCCTCGGCTTCCAGCGCAGCCTCCAACCGGCGGTTCTCGGCGGCCAAGGCTGCGGTTTCGGCCTCGATCCGGGCCAGAATCGCCTGCCCCTGACGCGACCCCTCGAACAGCCTGCCGCGGTCAAGCGTGACCACCGCACTTTGCATCAGATCGGCGTCCTGCACCAGACGGCCGGTCGGGAACGCGTCCTCTTGCGCAAGAACGGGGGCGCACAGCGCCACAAGACAGGCACAGGTCGCGGCGGCCAGACGCATCAGAACTGGGTCGAGATCGTCAGATCGAACTTCTGTTCCTTGTCGTAATCTTCTTTCTTGAGCGCGCGCGAGAAGTTGAACCGCAACGGCCCGATCGGCGCATCCCACAGCACCGACAACCCGACGGTGGCGCGTGGGTTGAACCCGGTGTCAATCGCCGTGCCGTCGGCGTCCACCACGGTGCCCTTCAGCCCCCAGACCGACCCCACATCCATGAACACGCCGCCCGAGATGCCGTATTCTTCCGGCAGGCCCAGCGGGAAATCTGCCTCCAGCCGCGCCACGGCAAAGAAATTGCCGCCAAGCGCGTCGCCCGTCACCGTGTCGCGCGGGCCGATCCCGTTGCCTTCAAAGCCGCGGATCTTGCCATTGCCAAAATACCGCTCGGTCACGCGGGTGGTATAGCCGCCGATGGGCGAGATGGCCCCCGCCTCGAAGATCGCGCGCAGGGTCACTTCCTCGTTCATGATCTTGCGTTCGGTCAGGGCCTGAACTTCGGTTGACAGATATTTCACATCGCCGCCGACCCCGGCGAAATCCTGGCTGAAACGGAAAACCAAGGCACGATCCGGGCTAAGCCCGCCAATCCGGGTGTCGTAGCTGTAGGTATACCCGATCGAGGATTTGTATTCCCCGTCCCGCGCCGCCTCGGCGGTCAACAGCGGGTTGAACTTCTGCACGGTTTCGGGGTTTGTGGCCGGATCAATCGGCAGCGCCGGGTTGAACGTGGGGTTCGGCCGCGCCACGCCGCGATAGTTCTTGATCGTGTCCTTCGACAGGCCATAGCGGATTTCCAGCCGGCTCAACTCTCCGACCGGGAAGGACAGGCCGGTGCGGATGCCCACATTCGCGGTGTCATAGACCGAATTCTGTTCGGTCGTGATGTTGTAGAACGCCCCGAAGGACAAGGACAGATCCCGGCCAAGGAAGGCCGGTTCCGTGATGCTGAACGACGAGCTGGTGTTGTCCGAGCCGGTGGAGACGCTGACGGAAACCGCCTGACCACGGCCAAGGAAATTGTTTTCGGCAAAGCCCACGTTGACACCAAGGCCCGCGTCCACCCCGTAGCTTGCCCCAAAGGACAACGACCCGGTGGGCTGTTCCTCGACGTTCACGTCCACGATCACCTGATCGCTGGCCGAGCCGGGCCGCGCCTCGACCTGCGCATCCGAGAAGAAGCCAAGCGCGCGGATGCGTTCCGCCGACTGGCGCACTTCGCGCGGGTTGAACGGGTCGCCTTCGGCGCTGCGGAACTGGCGGCGGATCACCTGATCCAGCGTGGTGGTGTTGCCTTCGATGTCGATCCGTTCGACAAAGACCCGCTCGCCCCGGACCAGCGCGAATTCAAGATCCAGCGTGCCGTCGCGGTCATTGCGGGTGATGCGCGGATCGACCCGCAGGAAATTCAGCCCCTTGCGCAGCGCAAGGTTTTCCATCCGCGCGATGGTATTCTCGACCACCAGCGGCGAATAGACAACGCCCGGGCGCACGCGGCTCAGGGCCTCGAACTCGGCCGCATCAACCCCGTCCACCTCGGACACCGTGCTGATCTGGCCAAAACGGTATTGCCGCCCCTCGCGGATCGAAAAACTGACGAACACCGCATCGCGCTCTCGCGACACTTCGGCACCCGCATCCGTGACCTGCACATCGACATAGCCGCGCGCAAGATAGAAGTCGCGCAGCAATTGCTTGTCCACCTCCAGCCGCTCGGCCACAAAGGTGTCGCGCTGGATCAGCGTGCGCAACAGGCCGGCCTGCTTGGTTTCCAGCACTTGGCGCAGCCGCCGGTCGCTGAAGGCGCGGTTGCCGACAAAGGACAGCCGCTCGATCTCGGTCACACGGCCTTCGGTGATCTCGAAGGCCAGATCGACCCGACCCCCGCTGCGCCGGATCAGCTTTGGCTCCACCGTGGCTGCAATCCGGCCGCGGGCGCGATAGGCCTCGGCAATCGCGGCGGCATCGGATTCGGCGAT
>JALOSF010000188.1 GCA_025458525.1 Cypionkella sp.
CCCGCTGGCCACCCGTGCCGCTCTTGCCAGTGAAAGTGCGGCACGCTGCGTTGCCCTTCGCGGACCTTCGGAGGACCCGACCGAACGGCTTGCGCACGATCTGGGGGCGCTTGGGTGGATGATGTCGCATTCAGGCGCGGCGCGGGCGCTGATCTTTGCCCCGGGCGCTCTGCCGCGCCATGGTATGGCGGCATTGCGTGAGGCTGGGTTGCGAGGGGTGCATCATCTGGCCACCTTGGGCGATTGACGAGGAGCAAACATATGCGCGATCACGGCGGAAATCTGGATCAGGCGGTGGCCGTTTTCGGCACAGGCGACTGGATTGACCTGTCCACGGGTATCAACCGCCGCCCTTGGCCATTGCCCCTGCTTGACCCAGAATGTTGGCGCAGTCTGCCGACTCGCGCAGCGCAGGCGGGTTTGGTGGCGCAGGCGGCGCGCGCATGGGGTGCTTCGGATCGAGCGGCCGGAATAGCGCTTGCAGGGGCGCAGGCAGCCATTCAACTGATGCCCTTGTTGCGGCCCGCCGGGCGCGCGGCAGTGCTGGGACCAACCTATAACGAACACGCTGCGTGCCTGATACAGGCAGGCTGGGATGTTGCCAGTGTCAGCACGATAGAAGCACTGCACGGTGCCGCTCTGGCCGTGGTGGTGAACCCCAATAACCCCGACGGGCGCTGCCATACTCCGGAAGACATGCTTGCCCTGTCCCGAAAGGTTGGGTTTCTGGTGGTTGACGAAAGCTTTGGGGACATCACCCCCGGTCTTTCGCTTTTGCCACAGGCAGGGCAGGATAACCTGCTGATCCTGCGATCGTTTGGCAAGTTCTACGGGCTGGCAGGCTTGCGGCTTGGCTTCGCTTTTGGGGCCGTTAGCGATATTGCGGCGCTGGTGCGGATGGCGGGGCCTTGGGCCGTCTCTGGCCCCGCAATCGAGATTGGACGGCAGGCGATCTCCGACACGGGCTGGGCGGATGCAATGCGCGCGCAGTTGGCACTCGACGCTGGCCGCGCCGATGATCTGGCCCGGGTGGCGGGCTGGAAGATAGCGGGGGGCACAACGCTGTTCCGTCTTTACGAGACGCCCGACGCACAGGCCGCGCAGCACCGGCTGGCGCGGCACAACATCTGGAGCCGGATTTTCCCGTGGTCGGGCCGCCTGCTTCGGCTGGGCCTGCCAGGGCCAGAGCCGGAGTGGGACCGCCTTTCGTGGGCCCTGCGGCCCTAACGCGCCAACGCCAGCAGGCCCGGCACGTCCAAGTGGGTTTCCAAATGGTCGGCCAGCAGGTCAAGCGTCGCCTCGACCTCGGCGCTGTGGCTGCGCCTGCTGGCTGTGACTCCCAACCCGGCAAGGTAGGCGGCGCGAAAGCCATCCGACAGGAACATGCCATGCAGATAGGTGCCCGCAATCCGCCCATCCGCGCTCTGCGCTCCCTCATTGCGCCCGTCGATCTGAGCAAAGGGGCGCCCCCCATCCGGACCGGTAGTGCGCCCGATATGGATTTCGTAACCTGCGATGTCTTCCCCGCTGGCCAGATGCCGGCCGGTCACGCGCGACAACCGCTTGTCGGAGGTCATCACGGTCGTGACGTTCAGCAGGCCGAGACCATCGGTCGCGCCTGCCGGGCCTTCGATACCATCGGAGTCGGTGATGGATCGGCCCAGCATCTGATACCCGCCACAAACCCCCAGCACATGCCCGCCGCGCCGGATATGGGCGGCTAAATCCACATCCCAGCCCTGCGTGCGCAAGAACGCCAGATCGCCGCGGGTCGATTTCGACCCTGGCAGGATCACCAGCCGCGCATCGCCCGGAATGGCCTGCCCCGGCTGCACCATCACCAGATTGACCCCCGGCTCTGCCTTGAGCGGGTCAAGATCATCGAAATTGGCAATGCGCGAAAAGCACAGCGCGGCAATCGTCACGCCTTTGCCCTGCGGGCCGGATGCGATGTCTTGCGCGTCTTCGGCGGGCAACAGATGCGCCTGCGGGAACCATGGCACAACGCCATAACCGCGCCAGCCGGTGCGCTCTGCCACAAAAACGTAGCCATCGTCGAACAGGCGCGGGTCGCCGCGGAACTTGTTGATCAGGAAGCCCGCCACCATCGCGGCATCGCCCGCGTCGATCACCGCCTGGGTGCCCACGATCTGCGCGATAACCCCGCCTCGGTCGATATCGCCCACAAGCACTACCGGCACGCCCGCCGCGCGGGCAAAGCCCATGTTGGCGATGTCGCCCGCGCGCAGGTTCACCTCGGCCGGGCTGCCGGCACCTTCGACGATCACCAGATCATGCGCGCCCCGCAAGCGATTGAAACTGTCCAGCACCGCGCCCATCAACTGCGGTTTCAGCGCCGCATAATCACGCGCCCGTGCCGTCGTCAGCCGCTTGCCCTGCACGATCACCTGCGCGCCCATCTCGGACTCGGGCTTGAGCAGCACCGGGTTCATGTCGGTCACCGGCTCCAGCCCGCAGGCCATCGCCTGCAAGGCTTGCGCCCGTCCGATCTCGCCGCCGTCGGCGGTGACGGCGGCGTTGTTCGACATGTTCTGCGGCTTGAACGGCGCCACGTTCAGCCCACGTCGCACCGCCGCCCGGCACAGCCCTG
>JALOSF010000097.1 GCA_025458525.1 Cypionkella sp.
AGAAACACAGGTCTCTACAATTCATGTGCTCATGTCTCCAAAGAAACAAGAACCCACAAACCGTGAAGCTTTACCCTGGATCATCGATCCGCCAAGCTCTCGCCCAACTTCTCTACCAGGTCAGATATGCAAACAGTCAAATGCCGATGCGCCCAAACCGCCCACATATCCCTTCATCACATTTCAATTTTCAAAGAGCAAGAAGACAAAATTTTCAGGACCACCAATCTCTTGGTGCTTCCTGCAACCGTGCCTTCAGATGTTTGCTGCGATCTTCGTCGCCGCTGTCTTCCGCTTCCGTTTCGCGTTTCCGCTTGTCTTCCGCTTCGGTGAGGCGGTGTTTAGGCCCAGCTTCCGAAAGCTGCAAGAGGAAATTTTCACATCCCTGTCGTTTTCTTCGGCAGCCCGTTATTTTGCTGGGGAAAATGCCTGCATTTTTTTCTGCGCCGCTGCTCTGAGGCGCAGACTGTGGGGGCGGTTTTGCGCCCTCACCCGCCGAATCTGCCGCCGATTTCCGACTCCGGGCCGAATCTCGGGGTGACTTTGGGCCCGACTCGCGCCCCCGAGGCGGTCACAAATGCCTCTGCGACCCCCATCGTGGCCCGACTTGCCCCAAAACAAGGGTGCAAAAGACACGAATCGTGCCAGACAGCGGGCAGCGCGGCAGGCAGCGCCCACTCGGCTCCCCCCCAGCCTTTGGCCACACCCCTCGCGCGCAGCCCTGTCGCCCCCTGTCTCGGGGCCGAAACTGCCCCCGGGCCGGCCATTGGGCGCCCGTTTGCGGCACCCGGCAGATGCGGGCCTTGACCGATGGGCCAACCTCGGCCCTTATCAGGGTCAAAGCCATTGACGGACGGATCATGTTCAACAAGACCACAGACCAGACGGCCCCCCCGCGCGCGCCGTCGAACACCAAATCGGTGATCGCAAGCGACCTGAAGATCACCGGCGAGATTTCGTCGATCGGTGATGTCGAGATGCTGGGGGACATCGACGGCAATATCACCGCCCGCAGCCTGTCGATCGGGTCAGAGGGGCGGATGAATGGCACCATCACCGCCGAAACCGTCGATGTCCGGGGCAAGGTCGATGGTCAGATCAGCGCAGGCAGCTTTACTTTGCGCGCCGCGGCAAAGGTCGCGGCAGACGTGACCTATCGCAATCTGGTCATCGAAAGCGGGGCCCAGATCGAAGGGCGCTTTGCCAAGCACAAGACCTGACACGCGGCTTCTACGCCTGGCACAGCCCCCGCTTTCGGGGGCTGTTACATTTTGGCGGGATCGCATAGGTCAGGCTTGCGCGCGCCACAGGCTCCACCACGCCTTCGGAAAAGATCAGAACATCCCCCACCGCAAGGCTGCGCCCCAGTTTCAGCACACGCGCCTCAGCCAGAAGATCGCGCCCCGCCTGCGGCTTGCGCATGAAGTCGATCGCGCAATTCGTCGTCACGGCAAGCGCGACCGGCCCGATCCGGCTCAGGATCGCCAGATACATCGCCACATCGGCCAGCCCAAACATGGCAGGCCCCGACACCGTGCCACCGGGGCGCAGATGCCGGTCGGCAACCCGCAGCCGCAGGGTCAGCCCCGCAACCTCGGCGCGGTCCACCGCAAAATCGGCGGCCACCTGCCCGAAATCACGCTTCAAGAACGCCTCAAGCGCCGCCGCATCCATTGCAAGTGTCATGTCTTCCCCAAACCGCAGCCTTTCGCCTAAGCTGGCGCAAAGATGAGGGAAGATGCAATGACGCAAAGCCTGTTGTTACGCGACGATCTGGGCGGCATCGCCACGCTGACGCTGAATGCGCCGGGCAGCCTGAACGCGCTGTCTGATGCGATGCTGGCGGCCCTGTCGGCAGAGCTGGCCGCCCTGGGCCAGGATCGCAGCATCCGCGTTGTCATCCTGCGGGCCAATGGTCGGGCGTTTTGCGCGGGCCACGACCTGAAGGAAATGCAGGCCGCCCGCCAGACCCCCGACAAGGGTGCCGCCGCCTTTGCCGATCTCTTTGCCCGCTGCGCCGATGTGATGCAGTCGATCATTGCCCTGCCGCAGCCCGTGATCGCGCAGGTCCATGCCATCGCCGCCGCCGCCGGATGCCAGCTTGTCGCAAGCTGCGACATGGTCGTGGCCTCCGAAGAGGCGCGGTTTGGCGTCAACGGGGTCAACATCGGGCTCTTTTGTTCAACCCCCATGGTCGCGCTGACCCGCAAGGTGCCCCCTGCCATCGCCTTCGAAATGCTGACGACCGGCGCATTCCTCTCTGCCGCCCGCGCGGCCGAGGTGGGGCTGGTGAACCACGTCACCCCGGCCAATGCGCTGGAGACCCGGACCCGCGCCCTGGCCGAAACGGTCGCCGCCAAGCTGACCGCAGCCGTCAAGATCGGCAAACGCGCCTTTTATGACCAGATCGATCTGCCGCTCGCACAGGCTTATGCCCATGCGGGCGAGGTGATGGTCGAAAACATGCTCTGGCGCGACACCGAGGAAGGCATCAGCGCCTTCTTGGAAAAGCGTCCGCCCGATTGGGGCTAAGGCGCCCTACCCCGCCGCCTTGGGTCGCACGACCAAGGCCAAGGCCACCAGCGCAAGCGCGCAAGTCACGCCAACCAGAACATCCGGCCCCGCCAAAGCCATGATCCAGGTGCCAAGCACGGGCGCCACGGCCGTCGCCAGCATCGCGGGCAAGGAAATGGCCGCGGCCGAGGCCGCATAATCGGCGGGTCGGTTCACCTCGGCCACCAGCAGCGGCCGCAGAATTGTCAGGATCCCCATCGCCGCCCCCTGCGCCAGTGCAAAAGCAAAGACCAGCAGCGCCGCCCCGCCCGACGCCAAGAGCAACAGCGGCCCCGCAACCATGGCAAGCACAGTGAACAGCGCGGCCGAACGGGTGTGCAATCTTGGCCCTGCCGCCATCAACGCGACCCGCCCCGCCACCTGGGCCGGGCCAATCAGCGAGGCCGCCAGAATGGCCCGCCCATCGGCCACGCCCATCTCGGCCAGAATGGGCCGGATCAGGCTGACCAACATCCAGTGGTCGAGGTTCAAAAGCGCGAACAGCGCCATCAGGCCCAGCGCGCCAGGCCGCGCCAGAATGTCGCGCCAAGGGGCCGCCGCCATCGTGCGGGGCGCGCCGCGCGACGCCCCGCCGCCCAGCGTCCGCGCCCCCCAGACTTGCAAGGGAAGCATCACACAGATCACCACGCCCACCGCGATCCAGACCGCCACACGCCAGCCAAAGGCCTCGGCCAGCGCCGCCCCCGCCGGAAAAGACAGGGTCGAGGCCAGCCCGGCAATCAGCGTGACCTTGGTGATCGGCCCGCGCGCAGCATCGCCAAAGCGCCGGATCAGCAAGGCAAAGCAGACTTCGTAAAGTGTGGCCGCCGCCGCAAGCCCCATCCCGGCAAAGGCCAGAAGATAGACCAGCGGATGCCACGCCACCGCCAGCAGCGCCAAAGCGGCCGCCCCCAGCAGCGTGCCAAACCCCATCAGCCGCAGCGCATAGCCCCGGTCCACCCAGCGCCCGACCTGCGGCGAGGCGATGGCCGTGACCACGATCGCCAGAAACGGACCCAGCGCCAGCACGCCCTTGCCCCAAGGCAGATCGCGCTGCCAGACCAGAACCAGCGAAGCAAACAGATAGAAAAAGCAGGCATAGCCCAGCGTCTGCCCAAAGGCCAGGGCCCAGACCGCCGCCCGTTCCTGCCGCGACCCCGTCACAGCCGGTAAATCGCCCGGAACTTCGCCTCGAGGTAGTCCAGCAAGGGCCCCTCGCTCGGATCAAACCCGCAGGCCCGCGCCACCACCTCGCGCGGCTCGTACAGACCGCCGTGGCGTTGCAGGTTTTCGCGCAGCCAATCGGTCGCAGGCCGCGCATCGCCCCGTGCCAGATGATCGTCCAGATCCGGCACCGCCCGGCGCAAGGCAAGGTTCAGACAACCGGCATAGACATTGCCCAAGGAATAGGTCGGAAAATACCCGAACAATCCGCAGGACCAATGCACATCCTGCAACATGCCCAGGCTGGCACGCGGCACCGCCACGCCGAAATCGGCCTTGAAGCGGTCGTTCCACGCGGCTTCCAGATCGCCAACCGCCAGATCGCCCCGGATCAGCGCGCGTTCCAGATCAAAGCGCATCATCACATGCAGGTTGTAATGCACCTCATCGGCCTCGGTGCGGATGAACCCCGATTGCACCCGGTTCACCGCGCCATAAAACCCGTCCGCATCCGCGATGCCAAGATCGCCAAACCGCTCGACCATCTGACCGAACATCCAGCCGGTAAAGGCGCGGCCGCGACCAAGCTGATTCTCGTAAATCCGGCTCTGGCTTTCATGCACCCCCATGCTGACGCCTGCCCCAAGCGGCGTCAGACGATAGTCGGGGTCGATCCCCAGCTCATAGCAGGCATGCCCGACCTCGTGGATGGTCGAGTAAAAGCAGTTGAACGGGTCGCTTTCGACAACCCGTGTCGTGATCCGTGCGTCATTGCCCGAGCCGGAGCTGAAGGGATGCACCGCAAGGTCAAGCCGCCCCCGGTCCCAGTCATAGCCGAAGGCGCTGGCCAGATCGCGCGCCATGCGCATCTGCGCCTCTTGCCCGAACTGACCCTCCAGCCGCGCGGGCTGATGCGCGGCCCCCAGCACCGCCCCGCGCAAGGCCACCAGCCGCGGCCGCATCGCATCGAACATCGCGCCAAGCGAGGCCGCCGTCGCCCCCGGCTCGTAATCATCGATCAGCGCGTCATAAAGATCGCCGCCCTGCGCCAGACAGGCCGCCTCCTCGCGCCGCAGCCGGATCACCTCGGCCAAGGTCGGCAGGAACGCCGCCACATCGTCGCGCGCCCGCGCCTCGGCCCAGATGCCTTGCGCCATGCTGGTCACGCGCGCGATCTCTTGCGCCAGCGCCGCCGGAACCTTGACCTGCCGCGCATAGGACCGCCGGATGTGCCGCAGATTGGCCGCCGCCACCGCATCCGGGGCCTCGGCCCGGTCCAGCCAGTCGGCAATCCGCGGATCGGTGCGCCGCGCATGCAGCACGCCTTCCATCGCCGACATCTCCTCGGACCGCTGTTCCGCCGCCCCGCGCGGCATCACCGTTTCCTGATCCCAGCCCAGCCGCCCGGCGACCTGCGCCAAGGCCTCGGTCTCGCGCTGGAACGCCATCAGATCGGCATAGGCGGTGGTGTGCGCAGTCATGCCGTGCCCTCCCGGATCGACCCGGCCAGCGGGTATTGCGACAAATACCGGGCGCGCAGGATCAGCACCCAAAGGATCACCGCGCCAAGCTGGTGGGTGATTGCGACATGCAGTTGCGCCGCCGTCAACACCGCCATGATGCCAAGCCCGAGTTGTGCCAGCATCATCAGCATCACCATGTTGAACGCGAACCGCGTCTGTCCATGCGCAGACTTGCGCCCGCGCAGCCAGACCACCACGCCAAAGGCAAACAGCCCATAGCCCGCCATCCGGTGCATGAACTGCACCAAACCGGCGTTTTCAAAGAAGGCGTGCCAGATCGGCAAGGCCCCGCCCTGCCCGTCCGCCACATAAAACGCATCCGCCGGAAAGAACTGCCCGTTCATGTCGGGCCATGTCGGAAAGGCGCGCCCGGCATCGATCCCGGCGACAAGCGCACCAAGCACGATTTGCAAGAACGCGAAATGCATCAAGCCGGTGGACAGGCCAAACAGCCGCCCCTCGCGCCCGCGCCGTGCCTGTAAAAGGGCCGCCTCGGACCGGCCCAACAGGAACACATACCACGCGATGAAGCCAAGGATGACAAAAGCCAGACCCAGATGCGTGGCAAGCCGGTAGCTCGCCACCGACGTCATGCTGCCCGTAAGCCCGGACGCGACCATCCACCAGCCGATCGCCCCCTGAAGCCCGCCAAGCCCGCCCAACAGCAAAAGCCGCCCGGTCCAGCCCGGCGGAATGCGCTTTGTCGCCCAGAAGAACGCAAAGCCCACCGCCCAGACCAGACCCACGGCCCGCCCAAGCTGGCGATGGCCCCATTCCCACCAGTAGATGACCTTGAACTCGGCCAGTTCCATGCCCTTGTTCATCAACTGGTATTGCGGGCTTGCCCGGTATTTGTCGAACTCGCTGGCCCAATCGGCAGCCGTCAAGGGCGGCAGCGCCCCGGTCACGGGCCGCCATTCGGTGATCGACAGCCCGGAATCGGTCAACCGCGTCAGCCCGCCCACGATGATCATGGCCATGACCATCAGGAACAGCACGACAAGCCAGCCCCGAACCGCGCCCCTTGCCCCCTTGCCGCGCTGGTCAATCAGCCCACCCTGAGGTTTTGGTGCGGCACCCGCGCTGCCGACCTCCTCAAAAATACTGCGCTTTCCCGCCATAGCTGCCTCATGTCTTGCTGGCCCGGACACTAGGCCGCGCCAAGGGCCGCTTCAAGGGGGCTGCGGCGATGGCGCGGCGGACCCGTGCCTTGTTGGCCAACCGGCTTGCAAGCGTTCCGCAGAACCCCGGCTCCCCAGCGCCTGTGGCCTCGGGCAGCCGCGTGACGGCCCAGCGCGCGCCCTACTCCCCCGCAAGCCCATCGGGGGTCAGACGCCCCGCAGCCGCCGGCATCCCGGCATCCTCCAACAGATCGGCCAGCATCGACTCCACATTTTGCCCCGTCGCCGACAGATGCGCCCAGATGTCGCGCACGGCTGGTGCGACGCGGGGCTCTTGCACCGCCCGCGCGCTGTGCAGCCATGTCGCAAGCCCGTCGCTGCTCACATAGTCGCGCGCCTTGCGCAGGGCGGCGATCTTGTCTTGTGCCGCCCGCACAAAGCGCTGCACCTCTGGCGCCTTCCATGTGGCCAGCGTGGTCAGGTCCAGCCCCTCGGCCAGATAGGCCCGCGCCCAGAACTGCGCCGCCGCGGCATGCTGCTCTGCCGCATGCGGCTTTGCCTCTGCCAGCCGATCCGCCATGGCGCGCGCCTCATCGATCAGCGCCTGAACCGCCTTTTCCTGTTTCCACCTGCCAAAGTCAGTGCCAGCCATCGCGGTGTCCTTTGCTGCAAATAGGGGAAACGTCTCGGATCATGACGGTCACGGCACGACTGCGTCGATCAGACCGGCACGCCAAGCGGGCGACGGCCGGGAGCGCCTCTACTCCCCTTGCTGACGCAGCTTGTAGGCAATCTGCCGCAGCATGCCGTGAAAGGTCTGCACCTCGGCCCGGGTCAGGTTCAGCCGCGCCCACATATTGCGCAGGTTCAGCCGCATGTTGGCGGCCTTGGTTTCGGGAAAAAAGAACCCCGCCGCCTCCAGCCGCTCCTCGAAATGATCGGCCAGCTTTTCAACCTCGGCCCGTGCGGCAAATTCGGTGCGGGCCAGCGCCATCACTTCGGGCGCAACCTCTGCGGTCTGGCGCCGCCATTCATAGCCCACCAGCAGCGCGCATTGCGCAAGGTTCAGGCTGGGAAAGTCGGGGTTGACCGGCACCGTCACGATGGCATTGGCCAAGGCCACATCGTCATTCTCCAGCCCCGCCCGCTCGGGGCCGAACAGGACGCCCACCCGTTTGCCCTCCGCCGCCATCGCGCGGGCCATCTCCATCGCCCGCTCGGGCGTGACCACCGGCTTGACCAATTCGCGCGGGCGGGCGGTGGTGGCAAAGACATAGTCGCAATCGGCCACCGCCCCCGCCACATCGTCAAACAGCCCCGCGTGATCGAGCAGCCGCCCCGCGCCCGACGCCATCGCCACCGCCTTGGGGTTGGGCCAGCCGTCGCGCGGTGCCACGATCCGCATGCGCGTCAGGCCAAAGTTCAGCATCGCCCGCGCCGCCGCGCCGATGTTTTCGCCCATTTGCGGGCGGACAAGGATGAAGGCCGGTTCAATCATCTGGCAAACCTCGTTCTTCAGGCGGCTCTACCCCGGTCCATCCGCGCGGGCAAGACATGGTCAAGCCCGAAAAAGGCTGATATGCCCGCCAAACCTTTGTTCTCCTGCCCAAGGACATGCCATGGCCGATGAAGACCGCCCGCAGATCACCCTGATCACGCCGCCCAGCTTTGACCTTGATGTGTTCCCCGCCCGCCTTGCGGCCGTGCTGGACACGGTGGATGTGGCCTGCCTGCGGATCGCGCTGGCCAGCCGCGAGGAGGACAACCTGCTGCGCGCGGGCGATGTGCTGCGCGAGGTGGCCCATGCCCGCGACGTCGCCGTCGTGATCGAAAGCCATCTGCTTCTGGTCGAACGGCTGGGCCTTGATGGTGTGCATCTGACCGATGGCGCGCGCAGCGTGCGCAAAGCCCGCAAGGACCTTGGCCCCGATGCCATCGTCGGCGCCTATTGCGGCAACACCCGGCACGAAGGCATCACCGCCGGCGAAGGCGGGGCCGATTATGTTGCCTTCGGCCCGCTTGGCCCAACCCCGCTTGGAACCGGCACGCCGGCAGAATTCGAGCTTTTCGAATGGTGGTCCGAGATGATCGAAGTGCCGGTGATCGCCGAAGGCGCGCTGACGGTCGCCTTGGTGGAACGCTTTGGCCCTGTCACCGACTTTTTCGGCATCGGTCCCGAGATCTGGGGCGCCGACGACCCGGCCGCCGCATTGAAGACCCTGCTCGCGCCCTTGGGCTGATCGGCTCAGGGCGCGTGGGGCCGGTCCAGCAGCGGATGGCTGGCCGCGATCACCCTTTCGCAATGGCGCGCCAGTTCCTTGCGGTCGGCAAAGGCATCGACCGGCACGGGCGGGTGAAAGATCACCTCGACCCGCCCCTGCCGTGGGGCGGCAAGCACCTGAACCAGATGCCCCGCAAATGTCATCTCGGCCCACCAGCCATAAAACCGGGGGTCGGCCCCTTTGGGCGCGTGATAGACCACTGTCACCGGCTGGATGTGCATGACCTGTTCAAGACCATGGGTGTAGAACGCCGCAAACAGGGTTGACTTGAACGGCAGCACCCGCAGGCTGTCGGTCGAGGTGCCTTCGGGAAAGAACAACAGCCGATGGCCCGCGCGCAGCCGGTCCTCGAACAGCGCCTGCTGGCGTTTGGCCTCGGTCCCCTTGCGCGCGATGAACACGGTCCCCGTCGCGCGCGCAAGCCAGCCGATCGCAGCCCAGCCCGCCACCTCGGCCTTGGCCACGAAGTAAAGCGTGGTGCAGGCGTTCAGCGCAAAGATATCAAGCCAGGAGGCATGATTGGCCACCATCGCGCCGCGCTGGTCCATCGGCTGCCCCGACACCGTCAACCCGATCCCCATGATCCGCAGCGAGGCGCGACAGACAAACCGCGTGATCTGCGGGGTCCAGGGCCGGTCAAGACCGAACAGCGGCCGCTCGATCAGCCGCAGCACAAGCAGCAGCACCAGCCCGCCATAGGTGACAGCGCCAAAAGCCCCCGCGCGCAGGGCAAAGCGCAGCCAGCCCATGGGCGAAATCCGTGCAGGCGGCATCCGACTGTCGCGCCAGGTCATGCGCCCTCGCCCTTGCGCAGGTAGAAATCACGGTGCTTCTGGCTCATGCGGGTCGTGTCCATCACAAGGCAGACATCGGTGGTGTTGAACGCGTGGTCAACATAGACGCCCTCGCCCACGAAGCCGCCAAGCCGCAGATAGGCCTTGATCAGGGCGGGCGTTGCGGCAAGCGCCGCGCGGCGGTCAAGCCTTGCCTTCGGGATCAGCGGCACCTGCCCCGCCCCCGCGCCGATCGCCCGCACCCGCAACGACGGCGGGGCCAGATGCGCATGGTGCAACAGCGACAGGGGGGCGGCCAGGCTTGCCACATCGGTGCCCGGAAAACTGGCCGCGCCAAACAGGATCTGGATTTCGCGCTCGATGACAAAACGCGCCAGCGCATTCCACAAAAGAAACATCCCTGTCCCGCCGCGATGATCGACAT
>JALOSF010000189.1 GCA_025458525.1 Cypionkella sp.
GCGCAGGCCAAGCGCAAGCGCCTTTGACGTCACAAATTTGGTTTGCGGCATCGGGCCTTCGGCGGCATCGACCAGAAGGCAGACGCCATCTACCATGCTCAGGATCCGCTCCACCTCGCCGCCGAAATCGGCGTGGCCGGGGGTGTCGACGATGTTGATGCGCGTGCCGTTCCATTCGACGCTGGTCGCCTTGGCCAGAATGGTAATGCCGCGTTCGCGTTCGATGTCATTGCTGTCCATTGCGCGTTCGCTGACGGCCTGACCTTCGCGGAAGGCCCCCGATTGTTTCAGAAGCTCGTCAACGAGCGTGGTTTTGCCATGGTCGACGTGTGCGATGATGGCAATGTTGCGAAGCTCCATCGGGAGGGGTCTCTTTCAATAGGGTCTGATGATGTTGCGCTGCCCTTACAGGGTTTGGCGCGGCTTGGAAAGTGCCGATCACGTGGCAATATAGCGATCACGCCGGTGATTGATGGCGATGATCAGGTTGATGACAACCGCCCCCAGCAGCGACCAGATCACGGTCATCGTCGGGAACAGGAACAGGGCGACGCCAAAGATCAGCGCATCGGCGCACAGCTGCACATAGCCCGCGCGAAAGCCAAAGCGGTCTTGCACGATCAGCGCCACCACGCCAAGCCCGCCGAGCGAGCCATTGTGGCGGAACATGACCAACAGACCAACACCCGTCAGCGCCCCGAAGATCACGGCGGCAAGCGGGGTCGCCACCTGACCGATGGCAAAGCCCGCGGGCATCAGTTCCACCCCGATCGACAGCGCCGTCACCGACACAAGCGAGCGCAAGGTGAACCCCGGACCCAGCCGCAGCCAGGCCAGCACATAGAACGGCAGATTGATCACAAAGAACACCGGGCCAAAGCCCCAGCCGGTCAGGTAGCTGGTGATCACCGCGATCCCGGCGGTCTGCCCGGTGATCAGCCCGGCATGGGTCAGGAATTGCAGCGCCAGCGTGCACAGGAACACGCCCAGGCCAAGGCCTTGCACATCTTCGGCAAGGCTGTGTCTGACGGGTGGGGGCGGCGGGTGTTGTGCTGTCATTCCTGCGCAATAGGACAGTCTCTATGACCTGTCCAGTCGGTTTCCCTTTCGACTGTGGCGCGGATGCTCTTGTTTCACAAATCGAACCTGTCAGAATGGGAAAAAATCAAAATCGAGGCACAAAATGCAGGCAAAGCGGGCACTGGGGGTCGTCGAGGCGACCCAGGATGAGGTTGCGCCAGATCCGATGACGGCACTGTCGGGCAAGCTGGATCAGATGATCAAGCTGCTGGACGAATCCTTGCACTTGCAACGGGTGGCCTTGCTGGAAGACGGGCACATCCTGCGCTTTCATGCCGGCGTGCAGGATATCGCGCTGTCCTTGCCGGATGCGCAGGACGATTACCTGCAACGGGTGATCCTGCGCAATCGGCATTTCTTTGAGGCCAAGCTCTTGGCCTCGGTGCAGGCGATGGGTCTGATCGGGCCTGATGTAACGGTTTGCGATATCGGCGCAAATATCGGCAATCATTCGGTTTTCTTTGGCAAGATCCTGGGTGCCAAACGGGTTCTGGCCTTTGAGCCGCAGCCGCATTGCTATTCCACCTTGTGCCGCAATCTGGAACTGAACGGGTTGACCGAGGCGCTTGCCTACAACTGCATGGTGGGTCCGACTTCGGGCCGTGGCGAGGTGACACGGTTCAACCCGCGCAACCTTGGCGGCACCGCCTTTGCGCCGGCCAAGGCGGGGGTGATCCCCATGGTGGCGCTGGATGATCTGATCGAGGCGGATGAGATCCAGGGGCTGGGCTTTATCAAGATCGATGTCGAAGGGTCGCAGCTGGATGTGCTGGCGGGCGCGAAAAAGCTGCTCAAGGCTTTCAAGCCGGCGCTGTGGATCGAATTGATCGAGCGTGACAATGCCTATGGGCCGACGTCAAAGCTGCTTGCCTCGCTGGGCTACACTTCGGTGCGGATCGGGCCGAACGATCACATCTTCACCGCCAAGACATAAAAAAGCCCGGGGGGCGCAGACACCCCCCGGACCGTTTTCTTTTGCAATACCTTAGCCTTGCAGGGCCTTGTTCAGGTATTCGTCCACCTTTTCCAGATAGCCGATCGTGGTCAGCCATTTCTGATCGGGGCCGACCAGAAGCGCCAGATCCTTGGTCATGTGGCCATCTTCGACCGTGGCGACGGTGACTTTTTCCAGCGTGGTGGCAAAGCGCATCAGCTGTTCGTTGCCATCCAGCTTGGCGCGGTGCTTCAGACCGCCGGTCCAGGCAAAGATCGACGCGACCGAGTTGGTCGAGGTCTGCTGCCCTTTCTGATGCTGGCGATAATGGCGCGTCACCGTGCCATGCGCAGCCTCGGCCTCCACAATCTTGCCATCGGGCGTCATCAGCACGGAGGTCATCAGACCAAGGCTGCCAAAGCCCTGTGCCACGGTGTCGGACTGCACATCGCCATCATAGTTCTTGCAGGCCCAGACATAACCGCCCGACCATTTCATCGCCGAGGCGACCATATCGTCGATCAGGCGATGTTCGTAATGAATGCCGGCCGCCTTGAACTTGTCTTCGAA